>JAVRLJ010000051.1:0-6315 GCA_031961585.1 Thermoplasmatota archaeon
ACAGGGAATACCTTGTTATAGAAAAACATGCAAGCAAACAGACCATTTATTTAACAATGAAGGCATTACAGTCATTTTTTAAATTTTTAAACAGAAATGATCTTTCTAAAATACCAGCACCAAAGAGATCCAAAAAATTACCCGTATATCTGAATTCACTTGAAATGAACAGGTTGATTGAGGCATCATCAAAAAATAAAAGGGATCATGCAATAATAGTTCTTCTTGCCTATTCTGGAATGCGTGTGAGTGAACTCTGTTCTCTGGACATTGAGGATATAGATTTCATTGAAGGTATAGTGAGGATAAGATCTGGAAAGGGCGATAAGGACAGGATTGTTGTTATAGATAAAAGAGCAATGGAAACATTGAAGGATTATCTGCATGATGAAAAAAGGTACAGCGGTCCCCTGTTCTTAAGCCAGAAAAATTCCAGGATAACATCTGTGCAGGTTGAAAGGTTGATAAGAAAATATTCAAAACTTGCAGGAATAAGTAAGCATGTAACGCCCCATGTTATCAGGCACACATTTGCAACAACCCTCCTGAAGAATGGTGCTGATATCAGGTTCATTCAACAGCTTCTGGGGCATTCAAGTATTTCAACAACTGAAATATATACACATGTGGATGAAAATACGCTGAGAGAAATTTATGAAAAAACAAAACCAAACTATTGAAAAGAAATATATACAATAACATTATTCAAGTTTTTGCGATGGAACCTGATAATGAAGAGGAAAAGGTCGGGCGAGTTCCTGTTCCCAACAGGAATAACGGTGAAATGTACGGTATAGTGGACAAAATGTTAGGTGCAGCTAGAATGGTCGTTATGTGCGAGGATGGTAAATCCAGACAGGCAAGGGTTCCTGGTAGAATTAAAAAGAGGGTGTGGATAAAGGAGGGAGATCTCGTTATCGTAAAGCCCTGGAGCTTCCAGGACGAAAAGGCAGATATTGTTTACAGGTATTCACCAACACAGGCATCATATTTAAGCAGGAACAAAATGCTCCCGGAAATAATTGATATTTTTGGTAAAGTATGAAGGAAGATTATTTTGATGATGTTTTTGATTTCGTTTCAGAAAGGATAAAGTTTGAAAGAATTGAGAAAGATTATGAACTTAGAAAGGTAGAAAGTGATGTTTTTGACAGAAGAACAATGCTTGTACTTTATGATTTAATGAAACATGGTGTTTTTGATATAATTGAATTCCCCCTGAAGATCGGTAAGGAGGCAAACGTTTTCAGGGCAAGAAAGGGTAAAAGGTTCAGGGTTGTAAAAATATATAGAACATCAACAATGAATTTCAATGCAATAATTGAGTACATTTCTGGTGATCCAAGGTTTGAACATTTCAAAAGATCAAAAAAGGCATTGATATCCATATGGGCACAGAAGGAGTACAGGAACCTTTCCGATTGTTATGAAAATGGTGTTCTTGTTCCTAAACCCTATGCTTTTCAGGAAAATGTTATAGTTATGGAATACCTTGGAAACAGGTTCGGTCCATCACCCATGTTAAAGGATGCAAAAATTGAAAATATGGAAAAAATTTTTAATGATGTTAAAAATAACATCGAGAGAATGGTAAACATGGCAAAACTTGTTCATGGCGATCTCAGCGAATACAACATTGTTTATCATAAAGAGAGAGCGTATTTTATCGATGTGTCCCAGGCCCTACCGGTGAAACATCCTAAGGCGAGAGAATTGCTGGAAAGGGATATAAGGAACATGGTGAAATTTTTTACAAGAAAGGGTTTGAATGTGAATTTTAATGATTTTAAAGTTGATTGGGGGTTATTGAGATGAAGGTGGAGGTAATACCTAAAAACAGGATAGGTGTTTTGATCGGCAGGGATGGGGAAACAAAGGAGTCCATAGAAAAAACATTTAACGTAAAACTAACAATAGATTCAAAAAGTGGAGAGGTATACATAGATGATGAAAATTCAGACAAGTTTCTTTCAATGAAGGCAGGGGATGTGGTTAAGGCGATCGGCAGGGGCTTCTCACCAAAAAGGGCAATGAGATTATCTGAAGAGGATGTAATGATGGAAATAATAGACCTGAAGGAATACTATGGTAAAAGGGAGAACAGAATAAGGATAGCAAGGGGAAGGGTTATAGGAACTGGAGGAAAGGCAAGGAAAACAATAGAGGATTTCACAGGTGCATACATATCCGTTTTCGGTAACACAGTTACAATAATTGGAAAGTATGAGGAACTTGAGGTTGCGAGAAAATCCATTGAAATGCTTTTACAGGGAAGTAAACATTCCACGGTATACAGATTTCTGGCGGAGAAAAGAAGGGAAATGAGATATTCCAGCCTGGACTCATACTAGATCTTTCTTTTTGAATAACCGAAATGTATGGCACTCCCTATCATATGCGCGAGCCTCAACGCCTCAGGCATGTTTCCCCTCACTGTTGTATTTTGGAATAAATTCAGAACATCTCTGTATGAAATTCCTATGAACTGAACAAAAATTTTCGATTTTCCTTTTTTTATTATACCGGACGGAATATCTTTCAAAAGGCCCAGCCTTATTTCCCAGTCGTTGAAATGTTTCCTTAGTGCATTCTCTATTTCAATAAAATCTGGTTCTTTCCTGGCGAATGTAACAACAGGTATTTTTGTTTCATCATAAATTTTTCTGATATCAGGTACATTGAAACCAGCAAATGTCAATCCGTGAAGAAAAATTACCCTTACCTGTTGAGAAAATTTTCCTTCAAGCATTTTTATTATTGCCTCAGTTGAATCCATACCATCAACGGTTATTTTTTTAATAATTATACCCTCCGGGTATGTTGCCCTGAAAACAGTCCCTATAAGGTATGTTTCCCTATCATTTCTTGAAAATGGAGAATCATCAACACCAAGGATTCTTACAAATTTTTTCATATTTTTAAAATAATTTGTAATAAAAAAAATTTTTCAAGAATTTAAAGAAACTCCGGTAAATCCTCTTCCCTCTGCCTTTTCTTTTCAATCTTTCTTTCTCTCTCAATCTTTTTTATCAATGATGGTTTGGCCTTTGGTATTTCCACAAATTCCTCCTTCAGCTTTGGTTCAAAGATCTTGAATTTTTTCCTGAACGGATTTTCCTCATTTCTTGGCGTGAAACCACCTATGTAACCAAAGGCGATCATCAGTGCAAAGGAAGGCAGGGAATATTTCATGAAATAGAAAATATTGTTGAGAAGATGGGAAAGAGCGTTCATTGTGTTAAATACATAAATAACAAGACCTGTTAAATCCCAGGATGCACTAAAATTTGTTGGAGGTACATTGATATAACCGAATGTGAAAAGATAGGATAGAATATAAAGGGAAATTGCAGGTATTGAACTCAATATTACACCTACCTTTGGATTTTCACTCCTTCTACCAACAACATAACCTGCAACAATGGGTCCAAATGCGGGGATCCACCAGAGAAGCAATAGTAAAACATACCCGATGATAACATTGATCACCATTTTCCTCGCATCCATTTTCCTTCACCTTGTATGACAAATATCATACAAATATTTAAATTTTGTCAGCTGTTTAACCAGGTAAAAATATTTTAATGAATAATCTTTAAACCTTCCAATGGATCTTATATTGTTTTCCCTTGATGATGAAGCTTCGCAGAACATATTCAGAAATTTATCAGAAATGGTAAACATTGAGAAGGCAGGTTATTTCAGAAATATACCCTACTACATTTCAGAAAAATTTTATCTTGTTACAATAGAAAGGGATAAGGTTCATGCTGAAAGAATTGATTCTATAATTGAGAATGAACTGAATATAAAATTTGATAACATAATTGTTGCATCAAAGCACAGGAGCGAAAGCGGAATGAAGAGTCTTACCGTTCATCCCATTGGGAATTTCGGCAGTGCTGATCTTGGCGGTCTTGAAAGAATGGTTGTGGATGTGGACGCAAATTACATGACAGGTGCTCTTATAACCCTTATGAAATTGAACAATTTAAATGATTATTCCGTTTCCTTTGAGGTAACACACCATGGTCCATACCTTGATACAAAAACATTTTTTATTGAAGTTGGCAGTAACAGGGAGGAATGGGAGGATACTAAAGCAGGAAGAATATTAGCTGAAACCATTTTAAAAACAAAAAAATTGAACGATCCTGTTGCGGTAGGAATAGGTGGCGGACATTATGCTCCAAGGTTCACAAAAATAGCTATGGAAAAAAGAGTGGCTTTCGGGCATATGATTCCAAAGTATAAGGCAAATCTTATTGATCTTGATCTAATGATTCAGATAGAGAAAAAATCAGATGCAAAGATGGTAATTATGGAAAAGAAGGACCTTAATTCAAAGGATAGAAAAAGAATTGAAGAAATTTTACCATCAACTCATCTCGAGCTTGTGGATCCAGACTCACTTTCAGACAGATGATTCCTCACAATTTCTGCAATGTCCATGACCTTAACATTTTCATCCATTCCAAGCGTTCTTGAAGCATCCTCAAGCATGCCAAGGCAGAAAGGACAGGCAACGGCAACATTATTACTCTTTCCAGCAGCCTCCTTCAACCTTATCTGGTTTATTGGCTCCTTCTCCTGCACCTTGTACCAGTAGTTTGCCCCGCCACCTCCGCAGCAGAAGCTCTTTGATTTACTCCTTTCCATTTCAACAAGATCCACTGTTTTGTTAAGTATGAATCTTGGTTTATCGAATTCACCGTTTATCCTTCCAAGGTAGCAGGGATCATGGTATGTGAATTTAATATCCTCCTTCTTTATATTCAATCTATTTTTTTCGATCAAATCCCAGATTATCTGTGTGTGATGGTATACCTCAAGACCATCGTAAAACTTCTTGTATTCATTTTTGAATGTATTGTAACCGTGAGGACATATTGTTATTATCTTTTTTACATTGTACTTTTTAAATGTTTCAACGTTCTGGAGAACAAGTTCCTGGAACCTGCTTTCCTCACCAAGCCTTCTTGCAGAATCACCGCAGCATGCCTCCTCTTCACCCAGAACACCAAAACTCACATTTGCTTTTTTAAGTATGTAGATAAAATCTTCCATAACCTTCTTTGTCCTTGGGTCAAAACTTGCCATGCAACCTACCCAGAGAAGGTACTCCTGACCAGCATATTTACCAGCTTTATCAATCCACTCATTTCTTTC
The DNA here is from genome assembly GCA_031961585.1 of Thermoplasmatota archaeon. Lineage (GTDB taxonomy): Archaea > Thermoplasmatota > Thermoplasmata > Thermoplasmatales > ARK-15 > JAVRLH01. The sequence goes on from JAVRLJ010000051.1 coordinate 5,170, forward strand.
GGATGGAGAATTTCCAAGCGGATTCCTTGTGTATGTAAGGTTGTTCAGTAACTGCACCTTCTGTTTGTCAAGCCTGCTTTCAAGAACAACTGTTCTCCTCATTTCAAGTATCAAAGACTGGGGATCAATTTGGACAGGGCATTCTTCAACGCATGCCTGACAGGTAGTGCATGACCACAGGAATTCGTCTGAAAATACCTCCGGAGTTAAGACTGCCTTTGTTCCTACCCTTGATTTTATATTCTGCATGAGCACCCTTGGGCTGAGTTCTCTTCCAGCAGCGAATGCCGGACAGGCCCTTTCACACCTTCCACAATCCGTACATGCAAGGGACATGAGTTTATTAATTGAATTAAGATCCCCTTCACTTTTAACGCCGAATTTGAATTCAAAGTTTCCTGTTTGCATTGCCTCCTCAAGTGAAAAGGGTGTTGTCATCTCCCCTCTTACCTTATCCTTTCTTACTGCAACGTATGTTGGTGAAAGTATAACATGTGAAAGTTTTGAATTCAGTGCATAAATAAGTACAGTGAAGACTGTCATGAAATGAACAAGCCATAATATTTGGTATATTTCAATACCCAGAGATAATGAAATACCGGAATATACATAAGAAAAGAGTGTTCCAAGGAATCTATAACTGTTAACATAACCATAGTTGAGCATAACATTTTCAAGATGTACATTCAACCCCTCAAGGAAGAATCCCTCCAGGGCAATAATGTATAATGATGCTATAACAATATAGTCATCCCATATTGTGTGCAGTTTAACCTTTTTCCTCAATCTTCTGTATAGGGCCATTGTCAAACCTGATAAAAGCATGAGACCTCCAAGATCGGAAAAAGTTTCAAAAAGTAGATAAAAATCTCCAACAAGTATCCTGTAACCAAATGGTTTCAGGATATCATTGTCAAGGGCAACAAGGGCTGTTGAAACTGTCAGGATCAAAATACCATAAAGTATTAGAACATGCATTATACCTGCATATCTATCCCTTACCACCTTTTTCAGGAGAACACCGTATAAAATTAGATTCTTTAATGCCTTCCACCAGTGATTTTTCATGTAATCAAAAACCTTTTTCCAGTTCAGGTCAAGTTTCCTGTATATTTTATAAAACCACAATATATAAATTATTGCTGT
>JAVRLJ010000052.1:0-6273 GCA_031961585.1 Thermoplasmatota archaeon
GGAAATTGCAATGAAAACAATAGCATACAATATATGGAGGATAATATTCTTAAATGATTCTGGATTTATTTTTTATTATAGATGTTTTCCACAGAGCTATATTTTCCAAAGTTTTATATAGGGTGGAGAAATAATTACAATGATGATAGAAATTATTGCCATAGTTCCGCATGGGGAGGAGATTTTAGATCCTAAAGATGAGGAATCAAAAAAACTCAGGAAAGCCATGGAAAATCTTGTAAAGGAATTTGAAAAATATGATCTTGATACCATTGTTATTTTAACACCACATAATATTAGGATTGAGGATCACTTTGCTGTAATTTTAACGGAATATGCATCAGGTAACCTTGGAAAAAGGAGATTGAGCTTTAGTTGTGACAGGGATCTTGCAGAAAAGATATACAGGAATGCAAAGAATGAATCAATGCCTGTTGTTGGGGTAAATTTCGGTGCTCTGGAAGGAAAGGCTTCAAGGATCTATCTTGACTGGGGTAGTTTTATACCTTTGTATTTTCTAAACAAAAAACACAGAAAAATAGTTTTGATCACTCCAGCAAGAGGTTTAGAAAGGCAGGTTTCAATAAAGTTTGGTGAATTGATTGGAAATGTATTGAAGAATAATGAAAAGAAAATTGGTCTGATTGTGAGTGCGGATCAGGCTCATGCACATCTTCAATCGGGACCATATGGTTTCAGTCCAGATGCAAAAATATTTGATGATAAAATTATTGAAATTTTCAGGAAAAATGATTTTGAAAGTTTGAAAAATATTGATGAAAAAATAATAGAAGATGCAAAACCTGACAGTTACTGGTCATTTCTTATATTACTTGGTATATTGAGAGAAAACAATAACTTTAAGGTAGAATTTTTTGAATATGCCCTTCCATCATACTTCGGTATGTTAGTTGCTTTATTAAAAAAATAAAAATTATTGGATGAAGTCCATACTGATATCCTTTGTTTCAATTCCAATGAAATACCAGATCAAAGTGAAGATCGCACCAATGCCCCAGAGTGCAATATTGTAAATTATAAATTGTTGTAGATTGAGTGTGGATGTGAAAAGAACAGAAATTATATAGGATATCATGGGAAAAATTCTGATCAGTGCAATGGCCGTTGATCTAATTTTTGTGGGGAAAAGTTCAGGTTCAAGTGTTGTCCTTGTTGCCCATGCAAATTCAGAAAACATCATGTTTATGAAGAGCATTATCAGGAATATATAGAAATTTTCAAAGATGTTAAACATAAAAAGTATGAGAACTGTTGTAATAAAACCTCCAAAGTAGGAGAACAATGCGAAAATTTTTCTGCTTATATTTATTGCATACATGGCTATAAAGCCGGCAACTGAAGCACCAAGCGATGCCATGAAAATTATCAAACTGCTATTTTCAGGGAAATAGTATGGTCCAATTATATATGCCATGAGACCGAAAGTTAAATACTGTGAAATTCCAAGTACACCGAGGAATAAAAGAGTTGGCAGGAAACTTGGTGCTTTTACCTTCTTCGTTTCAGGTGTTAGGGATAATTTTTTCATCTCCTCAATTGCATCTTTATTTTTACCAACATCCCTGAGCCATCTGAAAGATTCTGGAACCCTGTATCTTGTAATAACGGCAATGGAAATGGCAAATAGTGCTACACCAACAAAATATAATTTTTGTATATATATTGATGAAGAATAAAAGTAAAGAAATATGAAGGCAATTACAGTGCTCCCAATATTATCCCAGTTTGGAACAAAAACAAGATACTTTCCTCTTTCCTCTAAAGGTATATCTTCAGATATTAATGATAGAGTTGTAACCTCCTCACCACCAACACCCAATTCACTCAATGCAATACCAAGAACTAAAATGTATACATTATTTGCAAAAAAGATTGTAAGGAAGCCCGCAGCATAAAGAAATATTGTTATAAGATATATTTTCTTCCTGCCCACGTAATCTGCAAGAAAGCCAAAGAGAAGATTACCAATCATCATAAATAATGTTGGTAAAAAAAGGAATATACTTTCGTAAATTTTTGGCAATGTTTCAACGAATGGCCATGATGTGGCTAATGGGGCTATTGTTGCAATAATACCCCAGACAAACATTCCCATGGAGGATGAAATTAAAAGTCCCTTCTGGTATTCCGTTTTTCTTACCGATTTTATTATATCCATAATTCATCCCTCCGCCGGTATTACCCGGATCAGGTTCAATGGGTCGATTCCTCATGCAGGAATCCTCTCAGCCTCTTTCAGAAGCTCCCCATCGAAAATGGTAATTTGAAGAAATATATAAATTCTTTTAATTTTCAAAAATTAACGAAAATGAACATTAACTTAAAGTGTAAAATGTTTAAATAATGAATTTTTGATAGGTTATTGAGGTGTTTAAAATGCCTGAGAGTGAAGAAATAAGCAAAGGACTTGAGGATGTTAACATAAAGTGGACAAGGTTAACAACAATAGATGGTGAAAAGGGTATACTGAAATATGGAGGATATTCCATAGAAGATATTGTGAACAATAATGCACTTGCCGAGGAAATACAGTATCTATTTCTTTATGGAGAACTTCCTACCCAGGAACAGTTAAAGAATTTCAGAAAGAAAATAGAAGAGGGATATAATGTTCCGGATTTTGTTATAGACATTATAAGAAAATTACCAAGGGAATCAGATGCTGTTGCCATGCAGATGACAGCATTTGCATCTCTGGCAGCAAAGGAAACAAACTTCAAGTGGAACAAGGAAACAAACAGGGATGTTGCCGCTGTACAGATTGGAAGAATGGTTGCAATAACAGCCAATGTTTACAGGCATATAATGGGCATGGATCCGGTAAAGGTAAAACCGTATCCCACAGAGGCTGAAACATTCTTAAGGGCAACCTTTGGAAGGGATGTTACAAAGGATGAGATTGATGCAATGAACACAGCCCTAATACTTTACACAGATCATGAGGTTCCAGCATCAACAACAGCTGGTCTGGTTGCTGTTTCAACACTATCCGATATATATTCTGGTGTTACAGCCGCCCTTGCCGCATTGAAGGGTCCATTACACGGTGGTGCGGCTGAGGCTGCAATTGCACAGTTTGCTGAAATAGGATCGGTTGAAAATGTTGAAAAATGGTTCAATGAAAACATATTAACTGGAAAGAGAAGGCTTATGGGTTTTGGTCACAGGGTATACAAAACATACGATCCCAGGGCAAAGATTTTCAAAAAAATTGCTGAAAAGCTCATATCAAGGAGTGAGGATGCAAAGAAATACTACCAGATTGCCACAAAACTTGAAGAATTGGGTATAAAGAACTACGGTATAAAGGGAATATATCCGAACACGGATTATTATTCAGGTATCGTTTACTTGTCTATTGGATTTCCATTAAGGAACAACATCTATACAGCATTGTTCGCACTTTCAAGGATAACAGGTTGGCAGGCACACTTCATTGAATATGTGGAGGAACAGCACAGGCTTATCAGACCAAGGGCTGTTTATAGAGGTCCGGGTGATAGAAAATTTGTAAGAATAGAGGAAAGAAAATAAAAAGAAAAAATTTATTCATTTCTTTTTTATTTAATTTTTCATGGATCATTATTTGATGTATCCTTCCATAAGGGATAATAAAATAGCATTTGTAACTGAGGATGACCTTTGGATATATGATGATAATCTGAAAAGGCTCACAGATGGTTTTGGTGTTGTAAAATACCCAAAAATATCCGAGGATGGATCCCTGATTGCATTCGCTCTATACAGAAATCATGGTGATGAAAGAAATGCAATTAAATCGGATCTTTATGTTATTCCATCAAATGGTGGAAATATAAAAAGGCTGACATATTTGGGTAGCAGGAATCTGAAGGTACTGGGATTTTTCAACGGTAAAATCTACTTTTCATCAAGTCATAAAAGTCCAAAGAATGCATGGAACGAAATTTTTTATATGGATCCAGAAGGTGGTATGCCTGAAAAGATCCCATATGGTCCGGCAAACGATATTTACATTGAAAATAATATAATTATACTTGGAAGAAACACCGCCGATCCGGCAAGATGGAAGAGGTACAGGGGAGGTACAATAGGCCAGATATGGGTTTCAAAGGATGGAGGAAAAACTTTTAAAAGAATTCTGGAGAATCTTAATGGTAATCTCGCATCACCAATGCTCTTGAATGGTAGAATATTTTTCATATCCGACCATGAAGGGATTGGAAGAATATATTCATGCGATCTTGATGGGAATGATTTGATTGTTCATACAGATAACAGTGATTATTACGCAAGGTTTGCATCCACCGATGGAAAAAGAATTGTATTCCAGATGGCCGGGGATATTTACATTTACGATGGAAAATTGAAAAAATTATCCCTTGATATTTATGGTTCAAAAAAACAGCTGCAGGAAAGGATGATTGAAAATCCCCTCAATTATCTTGATGGAATTTCCCTCAACCAGAACGGTGAGGAAATTGCACTCTGTATAAGGGGAAAGGTAGCAAGGATGAAAAACTGGGAAGGTCCTGTTTTTGTTAACGATAGGATAAGGAACAGGCTTGTTCAATTCAACAGGGATAATAAAAACATATCCGTTCTTGTTGAAAATGGAAGGGAAAGGATAATTATATTCGGTGAGAATGGAATTGAAAAAATTATAGATACGGATGTTGGACCCATACAGCATCTCTGGGTATCAAATTCAGGGAAGATTGCATTCATATCCACAATGAGACAGGAACTCTATCTCGTTGATCTTGAAAAATCGGAATTAAAGTTTATTGACAGAACTAAAAGTGAGGAAATAGAATACCTTGACATTTCGCCTGATGATAATTACATAGCCTATGTTATCTCTGAGGAAAAGAATAAAAATAGATTGAGGATAAGAAACATAAAAACAATGGAATTCGTTGATTTAAAAAAGAATTACAGGTGGATCTTTTCACCTTCCTTTGATCCACTTGGCAGATACCTTTATTTCATATCCCTGCACAGTTCATTGCCCATAAATGAAATTATAAGATACAACCTTTCCTATCCTTTACCTTCAAAAATTTATTTAATAACACTTAACAGTGGAATAAAGAACCCATTTCTCTATGAACCTGATGGGGAGCAGAAAGAAATTAAGATTGAGTTTGAAAACATTGATGAAAGGATCATACCTGTTCCCTTACCTGAAGGAAGATATTTCAGGATTGCAGGTGTAAAGAATGGCTTTCTATACCATAATCTAACGTTATCATCACAGGATCAATCTGCCGGTGAAATAAGACATTACAACATAAATGATAGAAAGGATGAAGTGTTTGTTGAAAAGGCAGAATTTTTTGTTTTATCAGGTGATAGAACAAAAATGTTGTACAAGAATGAAAATATGCTGAGGGTTGTTAGTTCCACAGAAAAAAGTGAAATGAAAAATACAAATCCAGGTAAGGAAACAGGAATAATTGACATTTCAAGGATTAAATTAAAAATAAATCCCTTAAAGGAATTCAGCCAGATGCTTTATGAAGCCTGGTCGTTGATGAGGGAAAATTACTGGAGGGATGAAAACATAAAATGGGATGATATCTTCAAAAAGTATTATGATCTTTTAAATAAAATTTCTACAAGGTCAGAGCTTTCGGATCTTATATGGGAAATGCAGGGCGAACTTGGTACATCACACTCATACGAGTATCTTGGTGATTACCATTATTCACCAAGGGAAAACATTGGATTTCTTGGCGGTGAGATAGATTACAATGGAAAATATTACATAAAGAAAATTTACAGGGGAAGGATGGATGATATTTCACCATTATCAAAGTCAGGTGCCGATGCCATGGAGGGTGATGTTATTCTATCAATAAACGGTATTGATCTTGATGAAACAAACCCTCCAGGTAAGGTTCTTCTTAACATGGCAGATGAAACTGTTGCAATAACGTTATTAAGAAAAAATGAAAGGATCACAAGGAACGTTAAACTCCTCGGTGATGAATCTTATCTAATTTACAGGGAATGGGTTGAGAATAACAAGGATCTTGTTCATAGAATAAGCAATAACAGGGTTGGATATGTTCACATACCAGATATGGGTAACAGGGGATACAATGAATTCTTCTTAAATTATCTGGAAGAATGTGAGCATGAAGCGCTAATAATAGATGTTAGATTTAATACAGGAGGATACGTTTCACCACTTTTGCTTGAAGTATTGAACAGGAAGATCATAGGATACGATAATCCAAGGCATGGAATGAAAACAGAATACCCACC
>JAVRLJ010000053.1:0-6229 GCA_031961585.1 Thermoplasmatota archaeon
TAAAAGAATAATAAATGTTGTACCTTCAAAAAGGAATGATATAAATTATGGAACATTATGCATTAAAGGCTGGAAGGGTTTTAATTTTGTAACTTCAAAGAAAAGGTTAAAAAATCCAATGAAAAGGAAGGAGAATGGATTCGTTGAAATTTCATGGGATGAAGCAATTGACATTGTTGTTAAAAACCTTAAAGAAATTAAGGAAAAATATGGTCCGGATTCATTAGCATTCCAGGCAAGCGCAAAGTGCACAAATGAGGACAATTATCTAATGCAGAAACTTGCAAGACAGGTATTTGGAACAAACAATGTTGACCATTGTGCAAGAAGCTGTCATGCAAGTACAATAGAAGGTTTGATTTCCACATTCGGAAGCGGTGCAATGACAACATCAATAGCAGATATTGACAACGCTGAGCTTTATTTTGTTATAGGATCAAACACAACGGAACAGCATCCAATTATAGGATCAAGGATAATAAAGAATGTTATGAATGGTAAAAAGCTCATTGTTGCCGATCCAAGGAAGATTCAGTTAACAAACTATTCAACGGTACATTTAAGGCATCTGCCGGGGACGGATCTAGCCTTATTGAACACAATGGCAAACGTTATAGTTGAGAAAGGCCTTTATGATAAAAAATTCATAGAGGAAAGGACTGAAAATTTTGATGAATATTTGAAGGTCATAGATTTCTACGATCTTGACAGGGGTTCAAGGATAACTGGAGTTGATCCTGAACTTATAGAAAAGGCAAGCGTACTCTATGCCACGTCAAGATCCATAATCTTTTATGCGATGGGAATAACACAGCATTTTCAGGGGACACAGAATGTACAGGCTATCGCCAATCTCGCCATGCTAACAGGAAATGTTGGAAAACCCGGAACGGGTGTTGCGCCATTGAGGGGTCATAACAATGTTCAGGGTTCAAGCGACATGGGGGCTCTATGTGACTTCCTTCCGGGTTACAGGAGGGTATATGATGAGAATGGAAGAAAGGTATTTGAGGATGCATGGAACTGTAAATTACCATCCAATCCTGGTCTTTCGTTGACCGAAATGTTTCAGGCAGCATACAGTGGAAAAATAAAGGCCATGTACATAATGGGAGAAAATCCCATGATATCCGAACCTGAAATAGAAATGATTGAAAGAGCATTAAAAAATCTTGAATTTTTTGTTGTTCAGGATATTTTTATGACGGAAACGGCATCACTTGCACATATAATTTTACCCAGCAAAAGCTTTGCTGAAAAGGTGGGAACATTCACAAACACGGAAAGGAGGATACAGCTTATAAGACCATTCCTTGATCCCCCGGGAAATGTGCTTGATGACTGGAAAATATTTCAGCTTATTGCAAGAAAAATGGGTTATGAATGGAATTACAGCTCTTCTGAGGACATAATGACTGAAATTTCAAAACTCGTTCCACAGTATAACGGAATAAATTATGATTGTCTTGGTGAAACTGGAATTCAATGGCCGGTTGTAAACTGTAAGGGTACGGAGATACTTCACAGGGAAAAATTCACAAGGGGAAAGGGTAGGTTTATTCCGGCATACTGGGAAAGGCCATCCGATTTCCAGGATAATGATTATCCATTCATTTTAACAACAGGAAGAATTTATTATCAATTCCATACGGGTACCATGACAAGGAAGGTAAACATACTTGAAAGGGAAGCTCCATCACCATTTGTTGAAATAAATCCGGAGGATGCAAAATTACTCGGAATAAGAAATGATGAATATGTTACATTAAAATCAAAGTACGGTGAGGTGGATGTTCAGGCAAGGGTATCGGATATGGTTCCCAGGGGAGTTTTGTTCATGCCTTTCCATTATAGCGAGGCACCTGTGAACAGGATCACCAATCCACACTTGGATCCACAGGCTAAAATACCTGAATTGAAGGTAACCGCTGTGAAAATTATAAGGAAGGTGGTCCAATGATATACAGGTTAAAAAAGGAAAATTTAAAAAAATACATTGAATGGTTAATAAAAGATTATGAAGTCTGGGGGCCTGCGAGGGTTCATGGTGAAACTGTTTTCAAAATCTTGGAGAATGGGGATGAATTTGTTGATGAAAGAACATTACTTGGGCCAAAGGAAATTATTTATCCTGTGAAAGAAAATTTATTTTCAAATGATTATACAAAAGAAAGGGTTGTAATTGGTGTTAGAAGCTGTGATCTAAGGGGGTATGCAATGCTTGATGACGTGTTCCTTGGTGAATACAGGGATGAAAAATATGAAAAGAGAAGAAAAAACACATATTTCATTAATTTTGTATGCAAAGAACCGTGCCAATACGGTTTCTGCACAACATTTGACGGGCCAAGGCTAAAGGATCATTTCTACATGCAGTTCACCGATCTGGGCGAATATTATCTTGTTGAGGCAGTGGATAAAAAACTCATAAATGATCTTTTTGAAAGTGCAGAAAATAGGGATCTGGAACTTGCTGAAAATGCTGAAAAGGAATTTTACAAAAAAATGGAGAGTTTGAACGTTGAAAATCTGTACAAAAAGCTTGACTGGAACAATCCATTGTGGAAGGAATTTTCAAAGAGATGCATTTCATGCGGTGCTTGTAACTATGCATGTCCAACATGCTTCTGCTTTGATGTTTACGATGATGGTGATGAAAGGTACAGGGAATGGGATTCCTGCATACTTTCAGGTTTCTCAAAGCTTGCGGGAAATGTGAATCCGAGACCCACGCTGGATTTAAGATTAAGGCAGAGATTTCTCCACAAACTGAAATTTCATTATGAAAATTATGGTTATTATTTATGCACCGGCTGTGGAAGATGCATTGAGGTATGTCCCGTGAACATTGATATCAGGGATGTTATAAGGAGCGTGGAAAAATGATACCTGTAAAATCAAAAATAATTGATGTGTGGGATGAAACACCTGATGTAAAATCATTCCTTATTGAAAATACAATAGGAAAGGATCCATTGCCGGGTCAGTTCTATGAAATATCAGTAAAGGGATACGGTGAAGTACCTATTTCTGTTGCAAGCTGGAAGGATGGTTTATTATTCAGCATAAAAAAAGCCGGTTATGTAACCAGTGCAATACATGGAATGAAAAAGAATGATGAAATTGGTATAAGGGGTCCATACGGTAAGGGCTTTCCAATTAAAGAAAATGTCACATTGATAGCCGGAGGCATAGGTCTCCCACCTGCAAGATCTTACATTGAATATTCACTTTCAAATAAAATGTACAAATTACAGCTACTTTATGGTGCAAGATCACCCCAGGATCTGGTTTATAAGGATCTACTGAACCAATGGAAAAAATACTTTGATGTTCAGGTTACGGTTGATAAAGGGGATGAGAACTGGAAAGGGAACGTGGGTGTTGTCACAACACTATTCAAAAATATTAAGGACAGGGATTCATATTTCTATTTAATAGGACCAACGGTTATGATGAAATATGCTGTAATTGAGCTGGAAAAAATGGGTATAGGTCCTGACAAAATATACCTTTCACTGGAAAGAAGAATGAAATGCGGTATTGGAATATGCGGTCACTGCAATATTGGTAGATATTATGTTTGCAAGGATGGACCCGTGTTCAAGTACAGTGATGTTATGGAAATACCAGAACTATTCTTCTGAAGAAAGTTTTTAATAAAGAAAGAAAATGATCATTCATGGAACTTATAAAGGTTGGAAAGGTAAAGGAAGTTTATTCTATAGATAGCGAAACACTGCTCTTTCACTTCACGGACAACATATCCGTATTTGATAAAATAATTCCATCAAAGATACCCCATAAGGGTGAATCTCTCTGCAGGACATCCGCCCACTGGTTTGAGATAGTTGGATCCATGGGAATCAAAACACATTTCGTCAAACTTGATGGAAACAACAGAATGGTTGTTAAAAGGTTTCAGATCCTGAACAGGGGTTTAAAAAACGGTTCAAATTTCCTCATTCCACTTGAATTCATATCGAGGTATTATGTTGCAGGATCTTTGTATGATAGAATTAGGGAGGGGAAGATAAAGGCAGGTGACCTTGGTTTGAAGAAAATAAATTATGGTGAACCCCTTCCCGAACCTTTCTTTGAAATAACAACAAAGTTTGAAAAGTATGATAGAAATCTTGATTTTGAAGAGGCAATGGAAATAGGTGGAATCTCAAGAGAAGAAATATATGAAATAAGGGAAAAGATACTGAAGATAGATGAGAAAATAAACAGGGATGTTTATTCAAGAGGTTTGATACATGTCGATGGAAAAAAGGAATGGGCAATGGATAGGGAAAGGGATCCAGTTCTTGTTGATACATTTGGTACAGCGGATGAGGATAGGTTCTGGGATGCAAGGGAATATGAGAATGGTAACTTTGTTGAACTTAGCAAGGAATTTGTTAGAAAATACTACAGGGAAATAGGGTACCATGAAAAGTTAATGAAGGCAAGGGAGAATGGTCTTCCTGAACCGGACATTCCACCATTACCAGCTGAAATGGTTGAAAAGGTGAGCAAACTTTACATTGAACTATATGAAAAAATAACGGGAAAAAAATGGTAAAAGATTTTATTTTTTAGCCTTTCTTACCGCAATTGCCGCAACTACGCCAACAACAATGACAACAACAGCAACGATTGCAATTATTGTTCCACTGTTTATTGATGATGATGGTGCGTTTGGAAGTATAACAAGGGAATCACCTGACGCTGTTGCATAACCCTGTGTTGTTATTGTACTTGATGGGTCGTATTTAAGCATGAGGGTGTATTTGTTTCCATTTATTGTTAAACTTGAATTCAGAAGGACATTTTCACTGGCCGTATATGAGAATGTTGTTGTGTTTGTTGATGGGTTGTATGTCCTGTTCCATTCGCTCAACGGTTTTGAAAGGGCTGTGAAGTTCAGCGTTGATTTGTTGTTTAACTTTTCCATTGTATTTCCCATTAATGCTCCAAGGAAGAATCCGTTAAGATAATCCCCCATATTGTTTATCTCAAACTCATCACCGTTGTGATCCTTTATCTTGAAAGATCCCTTCACCTCAAAGTTCTTCCATGATAGATTTACGTTTGTTTCACTCTTTGTTTTGTTGAAGATGCCTGTCAACCAGAGATTTATTGTAACATGTTTGTATATCTGGAATGTTGTCCAGTTCATTGTTCCTATCAGTGTGAAATTCACGCTCATATTTTCAACGCTAACATTCTGATACCTTGACTTAAGGAAACCTTCAATGAACGATATTGCCCAGTCGGATGTGTTTGTGAACTTCTCTGAAGCAGTATATGTCCATGTTTTGTTCTGTATGTTTTGATTTGCTGGATATGTTATTATCAAATATGTATCTGAGCTTAGGTTTACGCTGGCAAGATTTTTCTGTGGATAAATTGTCACGTTAAGGTAGCTACCGTAAGCTCCCGGAATTGCAACTGATACCAAAAAAATCGCCACCAATCCTAAAGCAGTTATGGATTTCATAATAAATTCTAATTTTTCCATAAATTTAAATATTTTGGTACAGGCTTTGTATTGTGGTATTCCATATTGTTTGACAATACAAAAACTTAACATTTTATTCTTCATTTTTCTCACCTTCCACAAGTGCATAAAACATTCCCAATTTACATTATACAGGCAATCCGGTCAAGAATGCATCTTACAATATTAGCTTAATTAATTAAGCGAATACTTACTTTAAAATTGTTATAAATTATTGAAATCTTTTTTTGAATTTTCTTTACTTTTTAGTTCATAAAATCGATTTTTGAAACTTCAATAAATTTCGTTTATTCTGAATCCTTTATTGAACAAAAGACTTTTGTTTGTTCTCATACAATATTTGAATCAATGATACAAATGGAAGGAAGTGATGAACATAGGCATTCAGGAGAACATAAAAATAATTAAGGGTAATGTGATATCTGATACCGCAAAAGAACTGTTTTCATAGTTAATTCACAAATTTTAGACGAAAATTTAATAAATATGATAATTCATAAAATTTTTTGAAATATTAAAAAGGTGATAAAATGAGTGGTGATGTTATAAGTGCCTATACAGGTAAATATGATTCAACAGGCATGATTGCACAGTTCCAGAAGATTGTTGACAACAGGTTTGCAAAGTTTATACTTAAAAGATTGGCCGCACCGAAAAAATTTGAACACATGCTTGGTGTTTTTGCTGAGGTGGAAGAACCAAACTCATTCAGGGAAAGAATGG
>JAVRLJ010000054.1:0-6046 GCA_031961585.1 Thermoplasmatota archaeon
CAACAATAGGCTATGTTTATACTGGAAGAATTATGGAAAAACTTGGTGGAAAGAGAACATTAAAAACAGCGTTAACAATACGCATTTTCCTTTTTGCATTTTCCGCAATTATTCCTTTAATTTTTTCAGGATTTTCAGGTATTGCAGTCTCAATGATAATATATGGTATTCTGGGATTCCTGTGGAGCTGGATCGGTATAAGCCAGATAAATTATGTTTCAAGGGGTGCAGGTGAAGGTAACAGGGGAAGGGCTGTGGGTCTTTACAACTCCATGCTTGGCCTTGGACAGGTTGCAGGTTCTCTATTTTCAGGTTACATAACAACAATGTTTGGATATTCATTGGATTTCGTTCTTTCTGCAATTCTTGTTCTGATCGGTCTTATGTTGGTGAACAGAATATATTCAGAAAAAATTGCACCATAATTTTTCTGAAAATATTTTTAATACATAATTACATGTAATGTTGGTGAAAAATATGATCAGGATAATCAAAACCGATAAGGCACCATTGCCATCCGGACCATACTCACAGGCAATAAGGGCTGGGAATTTTTTGTTTATATCAGGACAGATACCAATAGATCCAAAAACTGGAAAAAAGATAAAGGATGATGTTTCACTTGAAACCAAACAGATAATGGAGAACATAAAGGCAATACTTGAATCCGAGAATTTAAGTTTAAACAATGTTGTTAAGGTAACGGTCTTTCTTAAGGACATAAGGGATTTTCAGAAAATGAACGATGTATACAAAGAATATTTCAAGGATTACCAGCCAGCAAGAACAACGGTTCAGGCAATTCCAGCGGGTGATGTTGATATAGAAATAGATGCCATCGCCTATATACCATAACTAAAAAATTCCTTATCCTGTATGCTTCAGGGCATAAAACAAAATTGGTATGGATAATAATTGAAGAATGAACACATAGGAAAAAATTATTGAGGGAAAATTGAAGAAATAGCCGATAAATAAGCCGGAAAAGAAAAGGCCCATACCATAAAATGTGTTATAAACACCGTAGGCATATCCTCTTTTCCCCTCCTCAACATTTTTTCCAATAATGGATCTGCCAACAGTATCGTAAATGCCAGTTATTGCACCAAAAATAAAACCTGCGATGAAAAGGTTATAAACATCGGGATGAATCATAAGAATGGGTAAAGTTATTGATAGTAAAATTCCAATATATACTAAATTTTTACCTAGCTTATCGTAGAGCAAACCTGATATGCCACCTATTGCCCCCTCACCTATCATGGCTACCATAAAGATTATTGGAATCAATCCTTCACTCATATATGATTGTGCTGTGTACAAAACGAATGAAATATGGTATATTCCAGCGGAGGCAATACCTATACCTGCTGAATAAAAATAGATAAATTTCCTGTAATCGGATGGTTTTTCAATTTTTCTTTCCTTAACACTGAAATTCCTTCCCTTAAAATATGTAATAAGAACAAAAAGAAGGCATAAACTTGCGGGAAAAGCTAAAAAAAGAAAAGCATCCCTGTAACCCAGCCCCAAAAGAAGAATGAATGTTACGGTTAAAGGACCAATAACTGCACCCGTTTGATCCAGTACCTGCTGAATTGCAAAACCTTTACCCATGCTTTCTCTCCTGGCAAAAATGGAAATTAGATAATCCCTGGGTGGAGTTCTTAAAGCTTTACCGAACCTTTCCAGAATTATTAGAGCTGATGCAAAAATATAATTTCCAGAAATTGCAAGCATGGGTACGGCAACCATATTTATGATATACCCGATAATCATAACTCCCCAGTACAAACGTGTTTTATCAATTATTTCACCGCTGACAATTCTAAAACTGTACCCCACAAATTCACCCACACCAACAACAATACCAAGAAGGAAAACTGATCCACCAAGAATTGTGGTGAAATATTGTGGGATTATACTTCTTGCGCTTTCATATGTAAAGTCACCAAAAAGACTGATTATACCAATAAGAATTATCAGTTTTGTTCCAAAATCCAAATTTTTAATACTTTTCATATTCTGATGCCAAATATGTATTTTTCAATCAATTTTTCAATTTCACCATAATTTTTTTCTTCAAGGTGCTTTGATCTCCTCAGCGCCTTGTTGTGGCCTAGAGCGCCGCTGAGATTTATTGCAATCCTCTGATTCTCCTTTAGAACGGTGAAATATTCAAAGTTCAATGCTGCAAAAGTTCCCTCTAACTTAAATGGTTCCTCCATCAGGTTTTTCAACTCTTCCCTTTTCTTTAAAATTGATTCATAAAGTTTATCTAAATAATCGACAGTAACAGAGCAATCTTCTTTCTTATAATTTCTCTCAAATTCATAAACGGATATACCGTATTTCTCGAGTAATTCCATTGTTTCTTTTTCAATTTTCATAATTTCTCAAGTTCAATATTTTCTTCCGTTAGATTATCAAGGTAATTCTCCATGCTGGAATAATCCATCTTTGCTTTTTCAATTCTTTTTTTCAAACCTTCAATTTCACCAAGAAGATCTTCTTTTCTATGTTCCATAAACTTTATTCTTTCATCCAGGTCTTTCTCCTCTTTTTCAAGTATGTTTTTTATGGTGCAGAGAACACCTGAAAAATTTTTCATCCATTTCACCTTCTTATGGTAGGCGTTATCACCACAAGGGAATTAAAGGCAAACGCCATTGCCTTGAACAGCATTAATAATAAACAATATAAAAAATTAACGATTTTTTTTATTTTCAAATTTTATTTTTTAGAAAAATTTTCTATGAAGCATTATGCATTGATGCTTTCTAAAATAATGTGCTTAAAGCTATTTGAATTTTATCAGCCCCGATAATGTTTTGAATTTTTAAACATTAACTTTACTAATTTAATTAGCTAAATAAATATTTAAAAATTTTAAAAAATTTATAAAATTTTTATTTAATAAATCAATTCGTAGTTTATTTTCTGCATTCTAATGAAATTCTCAAGTTCCCTTATGTTCCTTTCACCAAATGTCTGGACAGTTATAGTTACACGTGCCATTCCAGCAGGTATATCACTTTCAACCCTATCAACATGGATGTCAAGTACGTTCGCCTGTCTCTCCGATAGATAATTCATTATCTGTTTCAAGGATCCGGGTTTATCTGGTATAATAAGAGAAACCTTGATTATCAGTTTTTCATCCATCAATCCCTTCTGTATGATCTGTGTAAGTAAATTGTAATCGACATTTCCACCGCTTATCACCGCACATACCCTCTTATTTTTCATTTCAATTTTTCTTGATAGAATAGCTGCAAGTGAAACAGCTCCTGCTGGCTCAGCAACTATCTTGTTCCTTGTAAGAAGCATGTACATGGCATTGGCGATCTCTTCATCTGTAACTGTGATAAGATCATCCACATATACCTTTACCATCTCAAAGGTAAGAGGCCCAGGTGTTTTTACAGCAATACCATCAGCAATTGTATTTAAATTAACAAGAGGAACAATTTCACCTTTTTCTATGGACTTTTTCATTGACTGGGCACCTTCAGCTTCCACACCTATTATTTTTATATCACTCTTAAGTGATTTCAATGCAAATGCTATTCCTGATATTAGACCTCCACCACCTATTGGAACAACAACAGTATCTATATCCTTTATCTGTTCATATATTTCAAGACCTATTGTTGCCTGACCAGCTATTATGTAAGGGTCGTTGAATGGATGTACAAAAACCATTCTGTTGGAATTTGTGAATTCTATTGCCTTTTTGAACGCATCATCGTATGTTTCACCGTAAAGCCTTACCTCGGCACCATATGCCTCCGTTGCAACAACCTTTGATGGTGGTGTGAAAATTGGCATAAATATTGTTGCCTTTGTACTCAGCAGTTTTGCGGCATATGCAACACCCTGCGAATGGTTTCCTGCACTTGATGCAACAACACCTCTCCTTCTTTCCTCTTCACTTAAATGGTAAATTTTGTTGTATGCACCCCTAATTTTAAAGGATCCTGTTGTCTGAAGGTTCTCCAGTTTTAGAAAGACTTCATTCCCTGAAATCTCAGAAAATGTTCTTGAGTGTTCAACAGGTGTCTTTTTTACAACACTGCTCAATACTTTTTCTGCTTCCCTTACTTCATCCATACCAATGATAAACTGATCTCCTGTCATATTAAAAGGATAAAAAATACAAATTAATTGTTTTTTCTATTTTTTTATTATTTCCCAAAATTTTTATTAAAAAAGAATATTTCTTAAACCATGGGTTTTTGGGGTATTAATAAAAAATCATGGTTACAGGTGATAGCTGCATGGATAGGCTGGCTTATGGATGGATACACAACAATAGCATATGCATTTCTTGCAGTGACAATAGCACCCTTATTTTTTCCAAGCACGGCCAGGTTAATAAGTCTCATAGTTCTATATGGTGGTTTTGCTGCTGAAGCTCTCGCAAGACCTATTGGATCCATTGTTCTCGGCAATTTTCTTGGTGATAGAATGGGCAGAAAAGCAATGCTTACAACAACCATACTTGGATTCTCCATTTTTGCAGGTCTTAAGGGGCTTTTACCAACATATGATCAGATTGGTATTGCGGCACCGATTTTCCTTTATATTGTTCTATTTATTGAAGGCATGTTTGCCGGTGCTGAATATGGTGGTGGCACGGCCCTTTCAATGGAGAGCATACCACCTGAAAAAAGGGGACCGATTGGAGCCTTTGTTCAGAGCGGTTTTGGTACCGGATATTTCATTATAGCTTTCGTTAATGCTGGCCTTTATTCTTACCTTGGCCCTTCAAACTTTTCCGCCTATGGCTGGAGGATTGTTTTCCTAACAACATTTATTCCAGGAATAATAACATTGATCATCAGGATCATTGCGGAGGAGACAAAGGTTTTCAAAGAAATGAAGGAAAGAAACGAAATTGCCAAAATACCTGTTATTAATCTTATTAGGGGAGGTGGATGGGGATTACTTTTTGCACTTTTAATAACATCAGGACTTCTGTTCATTAATACTGCAACATTCTCATTTTATCCTGCACTTTTCCTGGAAATACATAAAGAAATAAGTATAACAACCATGGATCTTTATGTGGGAATAATAAATCTCATTTCTCTCTTTGGTGTATGGCTTGGTGGTGTATTTGCCCTGTTCCTGGTTGAAAGGAAGAAAACTCTTCTCCTTTATTCATCAATCTTTGTAGCAATAACATATCCTGTTGCGTACTTTGTATTCAATTATGATCCATTAATAACATTCATAATGTTCAGCATACAGGCATTCTTCGAGGCAATGATGTTTTCAGTTCTTCCAGCATTTCTTTCCGAAACATTCAGTAAAAAGTTCAGAACAACCGGTGTTGGATTTGCTTACAATGGAGGTGCCATATTCGGTGGTTTCGCCATAACAATAATACTTGCAACAATATACCTTTTTAGGCTTACACTTTTCAGTTCTTGGGTATTATGGCTTTTCATTGCTGAAACAATTATGATTCTGGGAATAATATTCTCAAAGGAAACTTACAGAAAGGGTGAGGAAGATAAAATAGAATTATAGAAACTTTGGACCATCTTCATAAATTTTTGAAACAATTATTTTTTCCGTATACTCCTTTGCTATTTTTAAGATTTTTTCAATGTTCTTTTTTCTAACAACAGAATGAACCGCCATGCCAATCATGTTCTGAGTTGCACCGATTGCACCATTGTTTTTTAATTCATCCGATATCTTTAACATTTCAGGATTTCCTATACCGCTCCTTTCTGCGAATTCCCTTGAATACTTAAGCAGGGATTCAACCGTTGGCTTCCTTTTTATTTTCATCAATGCAGAATGGCCATATTTATTCACCAGTTCAACCATTTCCTCTGATTTCAACACTTTCTCCTTGCTAATTGGTCCGAAATACAGGGCAAGAACATAAAGATCCTTTTCAAATAGAATTCTATCCACCTCCCCATAACCGGGTGCACCGGGTTTTGTTATGAGAACACATCCTCCAGATATAAAGCCCTCTGCAGTTCCAAGACCGGTGAGGGCAAGAACATCAGCAACGTGTGCTATT
>JAVRLJ010000055.1:0-2026 GCA_031961585.1 Thermoplasmatota archaeon
GCGGATCGCAGATCACACCAAATGGTTTTCTATTGAATGACGCTGAAATAATGATTGGAGGACCGGGTGGCGGAAGTACGGCAATGATTTACAACATAAATGCTACAATGAATCTTCTTTATTACAATTCAACAACTAAATCTTATAAAAATGTTCCAGCAGCTTTTAATTTCGGAACAGATACGGGGGAGACTTCTGAAGGTATTGCAGAATACTGGTCACATGAAACAGCATATCTACAGCCCGGACCTTCGTTCCTATTTGGTATGTGGAATGCTTCTATGAATGATACATTCATGAACTTCAGCGGGCAGGTTACACCTCCAAACGCATTTATGTTCGTCAGTCCTGGTAATTCGTTCAATGAATCATTATCCGCCTGGTCACCACTTTCTTTAAACGGTCAATACAATTTCAAACTTCCATACGGTAATTATTCAGCAAAGGTTATGCTCAGCAATTATGATCCAATAATAACACAATTAACATCATCAAACGTTTTCAGGCTTCATAAAGACCTTTCAATGGGCGTTTACACACCTCTTTATGCCTTCAACAACAATCAGCTATCCTACATATCATTCCAGGGAAATGGATCGGAGAGCAATCCGTACATAATATTCAACAATGAATATTCACCAATAGATCCCATATTTGCTGTATTTAACGATTATACATTTCCAACATTCTCAGGTGTACTGATAATGAACACGGATGCCTATGTGGATCTCAACAACATGCCATCATTCATGATATATTACCCAACATATTATTATGTATTTTTGAACTCCTATCTCCTCCCATTATACAATTATCTGAACTTTGAATTCTATAACACAACACATTTGAGTCTTTATGGATCCCAGTACATATCAGGCTGGTTCACAGCTTACTTAGATGGCTTCCCTGTAGCAAACGTTATCCTATGGAACTCCACAGGTGATCTAATTGCAAAGAACACATTTTACAGCATGGGATCATCATTGCTTATATACAACCAAAATAATACAGCATCAGGTAATGTAATTTGGGGTAACTATTTCCTTGAGAGCAACCTTGAAAAGACCATTAACACAGTTTTCCTTGCTGATCAGCCTCCCATGGGTATTTCAGTTTATTCATCATACAATACAATTTACAACAATTACTTCTGTGTCCAGAATCCTGCGATAAGCATACCATACGACATTTATACTGGTTATCCAGCACTTTACATGGATTCATGGAACATTTCAATGGAACCCTTGAGCTATTATGTTATATTCAATGGTTATAATTTAACAGGCAGCATCCTTGGAACAGGATACCAGGGAGGTAACTACTGGTGGAACTTCAATGGTATGATACCTTTCAATGATCTTGGCTATATTTACTATGGTGGTGATTATTTACCTTTGAATTATACAAGCTATACAGTAACTTTTGTACCTGTTGGGTTCCAAAATCTAACATGGTCCGTTGAAATAATAAATCCAAGCACACTTATGGTACTTAACTTTACAACAACAGCAAACGATACATTCTATCTTTTACCTGGAACATACGTTGTTTTGATTGTATCTCCAGCAGGATACACAACACCTGTAAATGAATTTGTTCTCACCGTTACATCAAACATGGTTGTTCCTGTTAATTTCTACAAGCTATATAATGTTACATTTGTTGAAAAGGGACTGCCACAGGGAACAGAATGGGGTGTGAATGTAAATGGATCAATAATTGAATCAACGGGCAATATAACTTTCTCACTTACAAATGGATCCTATACATATTCAGTTCTGCCCATTCCGGGTTATTATGCAATACCCTCATCAGGAACATTTACCGTTAATGGAACAAACTTAACAATAAATATAAACTTTGAACAGGTGAAATATTCCGTCATATTCAATGAAATTGGTTTGCCAGCAGGAACAAAATGGTATGTTAATCTCAGCAATGGCCAATCATTTTCATCAACAAATTCAACAATTGTGTTTAATGAAACAAATGGAACATATTCATACACAATAGCAACAGTTAACAA
>JAVRLJ010000055.1:2126-6041 GCA_031961585.1 Thermoplasmatota archaeon
AACAAGATATACCATACTTCATCCTTCTCTGGAACATTTGGCATTAATGGAAATTCATACAGTGAAACCGTAACATTCACCGAGATGGTTTATCCTGTCACATTCAATGAAATGGGCCTTGGAACAAACTATGCATGGACAGTGGAAATAAATGGTGCTAAATATTCAACAGGACAGAACAGCTTAACTGTGAACCTTCCAAACGGAACATATTCTTACTTTGTTTATTCAAGCGGATATTCACCATCACCTTCTTCAGGTACTTTCACTGTAAATGGATCGCCCCCTGTTATAAACATTAAATTCACGGAGGTTTATTACACAATAACATTCGTTGAATCCGGTCTTGCATCCGGTACAACATGGAGCGTTACCATAAATGGTAATACACTTTCATCAACATCAAACACAATAACATTCAGCGAGCCAAATGGAACATACCAGTTCATTGTTGGAAATGTTGCAGGTTATTCATTAACCCCATCCAGCGGTGTTGTTACAGTAAACGGTGCTTCACAGAGTGTAAATGTGATATATAAGACTATGCTATATACTGTTACATTCCAGGAATATGGTCTACCATCAGGATCAAACTGGTCAGTGACAATAAATGGAAAAACCTATTATTCAACAGGCGATATTATAACAGTAACACTGCCGTACGGTAACTATTCCTACAGCATATCCTTACCATCAGGATACAGGGCACCGATACAAAATGGAACAATATCTTCATCGGAATTAACGGTTAGCCCTGTTCTTGCTGTATCATCAACATACTCAGGCATTTCAACACTTGACATTGTTTTGATCGTGATTATAATAATCTTAGTTGTTGTTGCAATCGTCGAGGTCTTTTACTACAGGAAGAAGATACCAAAATCTGAATCTCCAAAGGAATGGAAACCTGAAAATAAACAATAAACATTTTTTTATTTTTTTAATATTTAAAATAATTTTCAGGCAATTTTGTTTTTTCATCGGCCTCTTTTTTAAGGCTCTGTGTTTTATTATCAAGTGCAAGAAGTAATGAATCTATAAATTTTTCAAGTTTTTCAAGGAAAATTTTCCTATCATTTTCCTTTAAAATTTCCTCATAGGGTATTTTGAAAAATTTACCAAGGTTTTCAACATACTTTTTTATTTTCTCAAACGTTTCATTTTCAATTGATCCCCTTTTGAATTCACTCTTTGCTTTCTCGTAAAGATCCATCAAATTTTCAATATCTTCAATCTCGCTCATAAATTTTCAATGAATTTTAGTAATAAAAAATTTTTGATCACTTTTCCCTCCACCTTGATTTTTTTATTGAAACAACCGCAAGGATTATTGTTAAAATTATGAGAACAGTCCAGTCAAGGATTAAGTTTAAAAAGGTAATGTGAAGATAACCGGTTGCATTCTGCACTATCTCAGCAACATATGTTGTTGGTGAGAGATAGGCAATGTATCTGTAAGGCATTGGAATGTATGTTATTGGATAATATACTGGCGGTATAGTTGACAGAACCGTTGAAACTATACCTGAAAAAGCCCAGCTCTGAATTATGTCCGATGTTAATGTTGAAAGATAAAAACCAAGCATTATTGAGAAGAAAAATATGAGAAGCAGGGAAAAAATTATTGTTATGATTGAAAATATCGATGCATTAATGTAGATTATTGCAAGTATTGTTAAAACAGTCAAAGCTGGAATTGAATAAACTAT
The DNA here is from genome assembly GCA_031961585.1 of Thermoplasmatota archaeon. Taxonomy (GTDB): domain Archaea; phylum Thermoplasmatota; class Thermoplasmata; order Thermoplasmatales; family ARK-15; genus JAVRLH01. The sequence goes on from JAVRLJ010000055.1 coordinate 3,836, forward strand.
TTCAGATATTGCCATCCCAAGAATGTAAATTGATGGGGTTGTTGGTGAGCTCACAACCATGTCCTGGAATTTGAAATCGTTCTTTAAATGTGAAAGATCACCCTGCAAACCGATGCCCGCAGATACCATGCTCATAATGAATCCCCCTTCTATTGCTACAGGTAACAGAGTACCTCTGCTGGCAAAGTATATTATGAGCAAAAAGGATAATGGTGAAAGGATCGTGTTTATCAAAGTTATAGGAAAATTTTTCATTGCATAAATTGCATTTATAAGTATTGATGCCAAAAGCTGTGATGATTTTTTCATGCATCTTCCTCCTCAATGGGTTTTTTAACAAGATAATAAAAAATATCCTCAAGTGAAATTGGATTGTATGAAAATTTAATCTTTTTGTCAATAAGCTCTTTTGTTATTATTTCAGCCTCCTTTTCATCAGCAAATATCTGTATCTTATTATCATAACCTTTAACTATTTCTCCATAATCAAAGGAAATGGAAGTGTTGTCAAGGATCCTTATTGAATATTTTCTTGAAAATTTTGACCTGAGATTATCCATTGTACCCATTCCAGCCAGCTCACCCTTTTCAAGAATTGCGAGATTATCAGCTAATCTTTCAGCCTCCTCAAGATAATGTGTTGTTAAAAAAATGAATCTCTCCTTTTTTATTTCATTTAGAATTTCCCAGAGTCCATTCCTTGATATTGGATCCAGACCTGTTGTGGGTTCATCAAGAAATAGAATATCAGCTTCAGATGAAATTACTGTTGCAACAAGAAGCTTCCTTTTCAATCCTCCAGATAAAACCCTGTTCAGTTTGTTTGCATAAGATTCGATACCGAGTCTCTTCAAATTTTCCTCAGCCCTTCTCTTTGCTTCGGAAATTGATAAACCCCTGTACATAAGATATGATGTTATTGTCTGTTTTGGCGTTAACCAGGGAATAGCCCTTGCTTCCTGGGGTATAACTGATATTCTTTTTCTTACTGTCCAGGGATCTTTGATTATATCTATACCATCTACTTCAGCATAGCCGGATGAAGGTAAAAGTTCTGTTGCAAGTATTCTCAACAGAGTTGTTTTTCCTGCACCGTTCCTTCCTATCAATGCAAATATTCCCTTGGATTGTATTGAAAAACTAACATTTTTTAATGCCACCGTTTTATTTTCATATATTTTTGTTAAATTCTTTACAGTTATCATTCATTTTCTTATAATAGATCAACTATTTAAGAAATATCTATGGTTAAAAAATTGTTTAAAAAGTGCTTTTTTTATTGATTGAATATTCATATAGGATTTATTTGAGGTATTTCATCAATGAATCCTTTTTTCTTTAATAATTCATGAACCTTCTTTATGGAGCTTATTCCTGTTTCTCCCATATCATAAATTGACCTGCACCCTTCAAAAAATTCTTTAACCACACGGGGATCCGCACCTTTTGCAAAATCTATCGCATAATTGAATGCCTCATTACTGTGCATCTGTGTATAAACTATGGATTCCTGAAATGTTTTTCTTATTTGCAAAGCTTCCTCTTTGCTGAATTTCTTTTTGTTAACAACATATATACCCATTGGCATTGGCAAATTACCTGTCTCCTTCTTCCATTCCTCCAGAACATCACCAATCTTCTTCAGACCATAATGTTCATACACGCTTGTTAAGGTTGGACCTGGAATCAAAAGTCCTGCATCCACCTCATCGTTCAAAACAGCATTCATAATTTGATCAAATCTATACACCACTTCCTCTCTTGCATTAAAAAATAATTTATAATAAATGTATCCACTGAAAGATTTTCCAGGTATTGCAATTCTGAGATCATTTATTTCCTCTTTACTGTACATTTTCTTTGAGACAATAATGGCTCCAACATCTGTTCTCTGCGTGCTTCCGCTTCTTAAAATATAATAATCATTTGCAACTTTCCAGTAATTTACTGCTGATAATGCACTTACATCAAGATTTCTGTTCTCTAAAAAAGTTTTATTTAATTTGTCAAATTCTTCATAATGCGGATTTATCTTTACACCTGTTTTCAAATTCCCCTTCAAAAACCCAAAAACAAGAAAGTATGCATGTACAGGGTCGTAATAATGATAGCTCTCCACAATATTTTCCATGTTTTTACTGTAATAAAAAAACAAAATAAATTTTTTTATAAATTTTAGATCCCTTTATAAGGATTCAAATTTTGT
>JAVRLJ010000056.1:0-6022 GCA_031961585.1 Thermoplasmatota archaeon
CTCTTACGAATCAATGAATTATTGGCCAGAGAAAGTATGGTGGAAGAAGAAATATCAAAACTTGTAGAAAATAATGATAAAGTGAGACTTCTAATGACAATACCAGGAATAAATGTATATTCAGCAAGTGCGATTCTTGCAGAGATAGATGATATATCAAGGTTTCCAACAAAAGAACATCTTGCATCATATGCAGGACTTGTACCAAGACAGAATCAATCTGAAGATAGGGACATAAGAGGACATATATCCAAACATGGTCCATCAATTTTAAGATTTATTATGGTAAATGCAGCACATAATGGAATAAAATATTCAAAGAGAATGAAAAGCAAATATCTTTCTCTGGTAAGAAGAATAGGTAAGAACAGAGCTATAGTAGCTATAGCAAGGATTCTCCTTGAAAAAATATTCATAATGCTTAAAAAAGGAGAAGAATTCATAGACAACATTGATACATTAACAGAAAGGAAGATAAGAACAATGGAAGAAAGAGCAAAGGAAGCAAAAAGAGCAGTAAGAAACATAGATATTCAGAAGACCATAAAATTAATTAAGGGAAATGGGATATTTGACTCGACAAAAGAACTTTTTTCATAGGAGACTACACTATGTATTCACCATTCCTATTGGAATTTGTAAAGTTAATGATATTTCTTTTGCTTTGTATTGAGATTGTATGCTCATGTTTTGTTCGAAAATAGTACCAAAATATTCGTGGAAAAATTTTTAGTTCCTTAACAGTATTTGTTGGGGGAGTTTATTTTGGTTGATTATATACTAAAAGATAACCCCCCCTCTATATAGGTTTATTTGACATTTGGCAGACATGCGGAGAGTCTGATGATTTTGGAAATATTTATATCCTTTTCATTCATATTTATATTCGCCTCCTGAGGTGTCTTCTCCAGGAGGTATTTCCTGCTTACACAAAATTCTTCTCACTATCATCACCAATGTTTTATCTTATAAAACAACTTTTTAATTTTTGGAGATAAAAATTTATTATTAAAAATTCATTTTGAATATTAATGGAAGAAGTGAAAATTAGAAAAGCAACCTTGAAAGATAAGGATCAGATCCTGGAATTCTGCAGGCATACCTGGGAAAGCGAGGAATACGGGGAATTAAATGAATCAAAGAGAGATTATATTCAATTTGTTTACGATACCTGGGTGAGAAAGAAATCACTTTTGACTCTTGAATTCGAAGATAAACCAGTGGCAATATTGAACGTTTCTGAATGCCCAGATGGCAGTGTATGGCTTGAGGGATTGAGGGTAGCCCCTGCTTATAGAAGAAGAGGTTTTGCATTAATGTTAACTAAATATGCAATTGGAAAACATAAAATTGCAAGGATGGCTGTTTTTGACTGGAATTACCCTTCCAAATCTCTTGTTACTTCCTTGGGAGGGAAAATGATAGACAAATACATATATTACGATCTTCAAAATATGGAAGGTGAAAGAAACAACTGTAAATTTGCAAAGGATCCTGGAAAAATTTTTGAATTGACCGGCAAGGGAAAGAATGGAATTTTTGTTGACTGGAAATATTTTTATCCCGATTTTGAAACAATAGCTTCACTTGTAAGAAAAAGGAGCATAATTGAAGATGGGGATGGTTTTGGAATAATAATTAGATCAGAAGAGGAGATAACACTTGTCGTAGATAATGCAAAAAAGATAGATAATCTGGTAAATTTTTTTATAAAAAAATATGGAAAAAAGAAAAAATTCTTGATGGTATCCCAGAAAGTTGAAAATCTCAACATAGATTTTTTAAAAATTGCAAAAAGGATAGATGTGATGAACATTTATGAAATAAACAAATACACACTTTCCCAAGGTTCCCAGCCAACAAAACATAAAAATTCAAATTAAATAATTATCAAAATAAAAGAAAATGAAATTTATAGAAATTAATAGGGCTTGGCGAAATCATTAAATAATATTATTACATTTCAAAGTTCATGGTTTTTGCCAGAAAACCGAGAGGTGAATCCACCCATGGCTAGTTTGGCAAAGTATTATATTCTAAGAACAATTGAAAGTTTGGTAACATATGTTATAATTGTTGCAATAGTATTCTGGCTTCTATATTTCATGCCGACGGACTTTGTGAAACTTCTGCTTCTGAATCCACAGTTTACAGCTGCCCAGAAGGATTATATGATTAACCTTTTCGGATTTAACAGACCTGTATGGGAAAGGTTTTTCATATATATGGTAGATGCACTCACCTTCAACTACGGTCTTTCATTCTATTACATCCAGCCTGTAAGTAGTCTTCTTGCCCAGGCTGTTCCAAGAACACTCTTCCTTTTTGGTGTGGCCACAATAATATCATATGTAATTGGATACTTTGTTGGTACAATAATAGCCTGGAAGAGGGGATCAGTACTTGATGGTAGCAATGTAGTTATTGGTCTTGTTTTCTACAACATGCCTACCTACTGGCTTGGCATGATATTCATATTCATATTCGCATTTGAGTTGAATCTATTCCCTCTAGGTGGTTTTTACAGTCCAAGTGATAAAATATTTGGATGGAATGCTCCCAATAGTACATTATTCTTCATTGTAGATTTTCTATGGCATTCAACCCTGCCCATGATAGTTTTAATATTAATATCCTTTGCAGGAACTGTTTTACTTATGAGAACATCAATGCTTGATGTTCTTGGGGAAAACTACATAGATGTGGCTATAGCAAAGGGTCTTTCTCAAAGGGATGTGATGTTCAAACATGCCGCAAGGAATGCTCTCTTACCTCTGGTAACATCATTCGTAATTTCTATGGCATTTGCTATAGGTGGTGGTGTTCTGACAGAAACAATATTCAGTTACCAGGGTGTTGGATGGCTTTTCATACAGTCAATAGGTAGGCTTGATTATCCTGTTGTTGAGGCAACTGTAAACATTATCGCTTTGCTGGTAATAATATTCAACTGGGTAGCCGATCTTATTTACGGATACCTTGATCCAAGGGTGAGGATTGCATAGAGGTGAAAAAATGGCAAAGGAAGCAAAATGGAAGGAATCGAGGCGTGCATTTTCAAGATCTTTCAGGAATGGATGGAAAATATTCTCAAAAAGCAAGATAGGTATGGCGGGTTTGGCAATAATAGTATTATTCCTTATACTTGCAATATTCGCACCATTTTTCACACCATATTCAACAACATACACCGCACCATCCATTGATATCATAAGGGGTGATATTTACACACAATCAATACCGAATCCTGATAACTGGCCATACGCACCTGTTGGAATAAACAATTTCGGTTCAACAATAGGTTTGAACATGTACCTCAGCGGTGTTCTACTCTACAACAACCATGGAAATGCAATGGTGTATCCTGTAACATACAACTATACATCACAGAAAACTTTAATGATTCACCTGAAAAGTCCAACAAACTATTCAATACCTGCGGGTATAAACTATATTGAGGAGACTGGAACTTACATAATTTCATTTTCAAATTCAATGACATATATTGCTTATGGTGAAAAGAATTTCTATATTCTTGATTCCAACTTCAATGTTTATAAGAACTATATACTACCATTTGTTCCGGACCATAGATCACTATTTTACAACAACCCATTCATTTATGCCAGTGCAGGTCAGTACTCTGCAATTGTTTTCACAAACAAAAGTAATGCGATCCTTTACATATTTTACAACATGAATTTAAACTACTTTGGAATGCCTGTTCCAATACATGAGAATCCCCTTGCATCCATAGAGTTCAATTTAACAGGAAATAACCTTTTAACACCCCTGATATATTTAAATCCAAAAGATGTTAACAATGGTTATCTCAACACAAGTGAGGTTATATTTGCAACATCAAACGGTCTTGAAGCTTACAATTTTCATATAAAGATGAATCAATCCTATCTTGCTGCAGGATACAATGTACCGGAGAACGTAAGTAAGCCTGAACTTCTGTGGGAGGATAATTACACATATTATAATGATCTAACGAAAGAATATGTTAGCTATCAGCCAAACAGCATAACCTTCGGTTATGATTGGGGCGATAACCCTGGTGTACAAAACTATGTTGTGGTTGGCACAAACTCAAATAACATTATAGGTTATTCAAGGGCAACTGGATCAATCGCCTATGTTCAGGATTTCATTGTTGCAAATCCAAACATAAAGGGTTATGATCTCCAGGCTCTATATCCAACAAAGAGTGATATGATATTTGCCGTTGCCACACTTGGTGAAAGGAGTGTTGTGGGTGTTATAGATCCAACCACAGGTCTTATACCATCAAACAGAACATATTACAATGTTCTTGATGGTATTGTGAACAACTATCCATTCTATGATATAGGAAGTTCATTCTATCTTGCAAGCACAAACCTTGGAAACGTTTATCTCTTACAGCAGAACATGAGGATAAATCAAACTTTCACAGTTCTTGGTGGTCTAAAAACACCAATAAGCGGTCTTGGGAATGTATTATCCTACACATCCCTCCAGGGATTCTATTATGGTGCAATAACTAAGAATGGTAATCTATTCCTCCAGGAAACGGTTGGAACGGATGTTGCACCTCTTCCACCCGGAAAATATCCAAGCGGGAACACATACATACTCGGTACGGATGCATACGGCCATGATATATGGACCTGGCTTATATATGGTGCCAGAGCTGAGCTTGTTATAGGTGTTGTGGCAGCCCTATCATCTGTTCTTCTTGGCACATTCTTGGGTCTCATTTCAGGTTTCTATGGAGGTTGGGTTGATTCGTTAATAATGAGATTGACGGATATATTCCTGTCACTTCCAGCCCTTGTTATCATGATTCTGCTTGCAAGTATACTCGGTCCGAACATATGGAACATAATATTTGTCATAGCAATACTCAGCTGGTCAGGTATCACCAGGATAATAAGGGCACAGGTATTGTCATTGAAGACAAGGGCATTCATAGATGCTGCAAGAATATCGGGTGCATCACAGTACAGATTAATGATGGTTCATATATTCCCCAACGTTTTACCATTAACATTCCTTTACATGAGCTTTGGTGTGAGCGGTGCAATTCTAACTGAAGCGGCCCTTGCATTTCTTGGTCTAGGTGATCCCACAGCTGTTACATGGGGAATGATGTTACAGTACATATGGACAACAGGTCACGTTCTTGATGCACCATGGTGGCTGCTTCCACCTGGTATTGCAATAACTTTACTTTCATTAGCTTTCTACCTCGTTGGAAGGGCCTTTGATGAAGTAATCAATCCTAGGTTAAGGAGGAGATGAAAATGCCACTTTTATCCGTTCAGGATCTGACAATACATTATAAGATATATGCGGGATGGGTCAGGGCTGTTGAGAATGTATCAATTGAACTTGACAAGGGTGAAACTTTAGGCCTTGTTGGTGAATCCGGATCTGGAAAAACAACCGTTGCCTATGGAATAACTCAGCTCCTACCAAACAATGCATACATCAAGGGAGGTAAAATAATATATAAGGGAAGGGATCTTCTGGCATTAACAAAGAGACCCGATGGATCCCTTGATGTTTTCAATGATGAAATGAGAAAAATAAGGTGGAAGGAAATTTCAATGGTTTTCCAGGCAGCCTTAAATGCATTCAACCCTGTTTACAGGGTTGGTGATCAGATAATTGAGGCATTAAAGGTACATAATCCCGAGATAAGCGATGAGGAGGCAAGGAAGGAGGTGGAGAGGCTTTACGATTTTGTTGGTATTCCAAAGGACAGAATAGACAATTATCCACATGAGTACAGCGGTGGTATGAAGCAGAGGGCAATGATTGCCATGGCTCTTGTTTTAAAGCCCAGCATTGTCATTGCGGATGAACCAACAACGGCACTTGATGTTATTACCCAGGATAGAATCCTTAGTGAAATAAAAAGGTTGCAAAAAGAAACAGGAATTTCCATGATACTCATAACGCATGATGTATCCGTTGTTGCTGAATTATCGGATAAGATTGCAGTTATGTATGCTGGAAGGATAGTTGAAAA
>JAVRLJ010000057.1:0-5968 GCA_031961585.1 Thermoplasmatota archaeon
TACCGGTTTTGTAAAGATACACTAAAAAATATCTATTTTATGAACTTTGTACTATTTATGAAAAAATCAGATTTTTTCGCTTTAATACAAACATAATCTCCCAGACAAAGGAGTTTCAACATCCATATTTGAATATTTTGGATGATTTGTTAATGTTTGTATTGTTTTAATAATTTCAAATCAGGATGATTCCAAAAGCTTTTTAACCTCATCATATGTGGGCCAGGATGCTTCCTTTACAAACTCCAGAGGATATGGATTATCCTGTGAAACATTTGAAATCTTTTCCCAGCCCAATAATGATGCTAATCTATAAAGAAGACCGTATGAGCCTTCGCCAGAAACCCAGCACAGAACCAAAATTCCATTATTCCTTAAAACTCTGTATATTTCTTTCAAAGCCCTTATTTTATCCTTGAAATAGTGAATTACTCCATTTAGAAGAATTATATCATATGATTCATCCGAAACTGGCAAATTCTCTGCATATCCTCTCTTCTCACCTTCAAACCACTTACTTTAGCTATTCTTCCCATTTCTGAAGGCTCAATGCAATCTTCTATTGATATTCCTTTATCTTTTAAAATCTTCTCGAAAAGTCCACTTCCGCATCCAACACTAAGTATACTACCTTTCTCATCTTTTAACATAACTTCTACCAGCGTACATTCTGAAAGAAGAACATTTTAATTCTTAATAAACCATTCATCGTATTTTTTGGCATATTCATCAAAAACCGTGGTTCATTCAAACCATCCTCCATCCATGTTGTATGCCATTGTCCAGAACATATATTCATATTTGCTTGCAATAATAAATAAATTTCTCAACTTTTTATAGTCCTCACAACAAGCATCATCTACAGCCTTTCTCATGCTCTCCACAATACTTCTGTATTCATCCTTTAAATATTCTTCTGCCCATTTCCTATAAATTTTATTTTTGTTTTTTAAAAGCCTTTTTCTGTTATAATCGGCAATCTCAATGTAAGACCAAAAACATGGAAGAAGGGCTGTAAATCCTTCAATTGAACTACCAAGTGCACAGGTCCTTATTAGAAAATTGTCATATGCAAAAGCTATGTGGGCCACCTCACTCATTTTTACATCATTGATTCCAAGATTAAGTTCATTTAAAAGTTCCTCATAATTTTTCATCTCTGAGATCATTTCCATTTCTGCAATTTTCATTGCCAATTTTGCATCTTCATACTCCGATTTGGCCGATATCAAAGAAATGCATCGAAAGGTCTCAAGAAGATGATGGAAATCCTGAACAGTGTAAAATTTGAATTTTTCAAAAGGAAGTGTGCCATCGTACAACTCTATTACAAAAGGATGAACAAAGATCTTTCTCCAGATTGGATCGGCCTCGAGTCTTAACCTTTCGGTAAATTTCATAAATAGAGAATAAATAATTTTAAAAATAAAGGTTTTTAATTTTGTAATATATATAATTTTTAAGTATTTTTTTAATCTGTCCTTAAAATAATGATTCAAATTTTGAATAAACACCTTTCCATTTAAGGAATATCTAATCATAAAAAATCTCCCAATCTCATAACTTATTTTTAAATCCCTTCATTGCTCTCATTTTGTAATTTAGATTTATCACCTTTTAGGTGTATAATTTTCTATAAAACAACCAAGAACCCGAAAGGATTATTTAATAAATATTTATAAAAAACTCAAAACCTTCTATTTTTTTATTTCTCTAACTATACCATCAAGCCTTGGATAATCCACTATAACAAGAACATTTTTTCCCCTTTCATTCTCAACGATTTTCCTTGCCATATATTTTTCCCTTTTTTCCTCCATGTTCCTGAAACCCTTCAATTTGTTGATTTCGTTATCCCAGAGTAAAGAAAATTCCTCAGCACTTTTTGCCTCAAAATTCATATCCCATAATTTTCCCTTCCTCAATGAATGCCTTAAAAGCTGAAATGTTGTTATTTCTTTAACATATAAATCTGAATATTCCTTTTCGTCCATATCTATTGCCTCAACAGGTATATTCCTTTCAATTGCAATTCTTAAGGCCGTTGTAAATGATGGTACGGGCATTTTTACCTCACCGAATTCCTTTAATTTCAAACCGTACATGATCTCGTAATCAGATAGATCCACCTCAAAGGGTTCCTGAATATATTTTTTAAGACCGTCAAGATCTTCCTTTGATATTCCAAGCATGATTAAATCAAAATTTTTTTCACTTATTATGGATTCAACTTCCAAACTTTCCGATTTAAGCCCCCTTACTGTTCCGTATATTGTATAATTTATTCCATTCAAATTTAATTCAACAATTTTTTCCATTCTGAATCAACAATAATTTCTCATTTTTAATTCTAACGTTTAACTTTTACAGTAATCTTTTATTGGACATTTTTCACATGATTCTTTATTCTCTTGAAATTCCCCATTCTCAATTTTTCTTATAATTTCTTTAATTTCATTCCCGAATTTTTCCACATCACTTTCACTGAATTTATACTCATCAAATTCGTTAAGATCAACATAGGCCACAACGCATAGAGGTATTTTTCCAAAAAGTCTCTTATAAGCATAAGCGTATGAAAGTAACTGTTCTCTGTAAATTTCTTTTCTATGCCCTGTTTTGTAATCTATAACAATGGGATTTTCACCCATTATAAGTAAATCAAACCTGCCCCTGAATATGGTACCATCCACATTCAGATTGAATGGGTATTCCCTTTTAATTTCCTTACTACCCTTTAAAATGATTCCATACTTACTTGATAGGAAATTTTTTGCCTTTTCAACGATTTCATCTGAATATCCTGAAAATTCCTCCAGCTGAAAATCAAAATTTTCCATCAATGAATGAAATTCAATTCCCCTTATTGCACTTTCACTGATTTCAGATCTCTGTGATAACATTTTTGTAAAGTAATAATACCTTGGGCACATTTTATAGTTCTCTATGTCGGATGTACTTATATAGGCAAGTTTATTTTTTCTCTTTTCCACAATTTTTCTCTCTGGAACAATGCTCTCATTTTCCCTTCTTATTTCACTTTCCTTATAATCTTTAATTATATCTGTTCTATCCATAAAGCTTTTTAGATACTCGCCATCCAGGGTCTGTAATATTTCCTTTGAATAGCTATCTCTTTTGGTATCAAAAATTGAAAAAAATAGGAAATATTTTGGCCTTGTGAATGCAACATAAAGTATTCTCATCTCCTCCTTTTTTCTATAATCATTTATTTGATTTTTTATATCCTTGAATTCCTCTGTAACAATGTCCTCAATGTTCAGATTAACACCAAATTGCCTGCTCATAAAAAGTATATCATTATTTTTTGTAAAATCCCCGGGTATATCGGCAACAAATACAACAGGAAATTCAAGACCCTTGGCCGAATGAATTGTCATTAACCTTACACTGTTTTCCTTTGGATCTGTAAGAGGTATTGTGGAAACATTCTCGGTTTCCTCAACCATTTTCATTTCCTCAATAAATTTTTTTATTGGAAGAATCCTTTCCTTTTCAATCTCCCTTGTTATGTCTATGAACTTATAAATGTTCAGATAACTCTGTTTTCCATTGTAATCACCTAATACCTTTTTATCAAAGTTTGTTTTTTTAAGGAATTCAATTATTATTTTATCCTTCGGTAAATTCTTCCTGGATTTCAATTCCTCAATATCCTTCATGAATTTTGAAAAACAGGGTGATTCACGCCCGTTCATAAAATTATAAATGTCACGATACGTGCAGTCATAGGCATTTAAAACTATTTCCATAACCCTTATATCATTGATGCTGAAATCATCCATGGAAAGGATCTCTAACAAATCTTTTAGTACATTAATTTCCCTTGTCTGGAAAAAGCTTTCCTTATCAATGAAAGAATACCTTATACCCCTTTCCCTTAAAGCATTCGCATATATTCCCATGTTTGTTTTTGACCTGAAAAGTATTGCTATATCCCCTTCCCTAACCTTCCTTAAAACACCACCATCCCTTATTTCCATGTTGTTCAATAGGTAAACAATAGCTTTCCCAAAGTACTCTGCCTCCTCCTTCCTTCTTTCCCTTGCAGTGTTCTGTTTAAGTTTGAAAATATAAACACCTCCATTTTTTAGATCCTTTTCAATTGGTACCATTTTAATGTATTCAAAATCTGGAATTTTTTCTGAAAAAAGTTTCTGGAAAAGTTTATTTGAAAAGTTTATTATTTCAGGAACGGATCTGAAGTTTTCATTCATATCATTTTTACTGAACTTTTGTATTATGCTCTTAATAGCTCTTGGTTCAGCATCGCGCCACTCATAAATGCTCTGGAAATAATCGCCTGCATATATCTTCCTTGCCTTTTCACCAACCATTTCAATTATTTCCTGCTGTATATAACTTGTATCCTGGTATTCATCAACAATTATGTAATCGAATCTATTCTTCCACTCACTATTAACAACTTCATTTTCAAGGGTAATTTTTGCATAATAGAGAATATCATCGTAGGATAATACACCCTCATGCTTTTTTTTCTCTTCAATGTTTTTGAAAAATTTTTCGAATACTATTTCAAGCGATTCTATAAACTTTCTATTCTCTTCATTCTCTTCAATATTAACTTTTTCGATCTCTTCCTTTGTTTTTTCAACCGTCCATCCCATTACCTTTGTTTTTTCGTATAGATTGAAAAGCAATTCCTTCAATCCACTCCTCTTCCTTCTACTTCCTCTCTGCCCTTCCACATTAAGGAAATTTGTAATGCTATCAATGATTGTTGAATCCTTACTTTCAATTTCCTTCAGAACTTCCATGAAGGTTTCATCCATGATCCTTTTAAGCGATGGTTCATCTCCAACGCTGTAATCAGGATTTATCCCAAGGAATATGGATGAATCTTTAAGTATTCTATTACAGAAACTGTGAATTGTTGAGACATTTTCCAGGGGGCCTATGTAATGATATTTTTCCCTGAGTTTTGAAAGCAATCTTTCCTTTAACTGTGTTGCAGCCTCATCTGTGAATGTTATAATAAGCATTTTTTCAAGAGCCTTTTCAACATTACCAATCTTTTCGATGATTTTCAATGCAGAGCATACGAGAACGGTTGTTTTACCTGATCCCGCCACAGCCACAATTGATAAATTTTTCTCTCCTGCACTTTTAACAATATTTTTCTGTAAATCAGTTAGATTTTCACAGTCCATTCATACACCCCCGCATATGTAGTAAAATTCACATTCATCACAATTTCTTTCATCATCAGTTTTGGCAAAATTGTAACTTTTAATTTGATTTATAATTTCAATAACTTTTTTCTCAACACTTTCAAGAAAATTTTTCGAAAATACCTGAGAATTATTTTTAATATGATCACGTAAAGGTGTTGCTTTATATTCATCTCCTGTCACATAGGCAAGTATCCATTTCTGATCCTTCTTTTTCAACTTTATTGGAAAATAATATGCAATCTTTTTATTTTCCTTAATTGCCATCATATATATTGGAAGGGCAAGATCAAATTTAGGATCATTCACATTTCCATTTTTTATAAAAATATCCTTAATTGATGAAAATGTGGAATATTTGTAATCTATTATAAACGTTAAATCATTCCAGGAATCAACCCTGTCAATTCTGCCGTGCAATATGTTTCCATTAAGATTTAAGGTGAATTCCATTTCAACATACTTAACCTTTCTATCAGGTAAAATTGAAATGTCCCTTTTTATTGCATTTACAACATCCCTGACGATTGTTCTTCTATATATGGCATTTTCCTCAAGATCATGATATTCATTAAGGGCAATTTTTTCTACCTCATCCTTAATGTCAATATTCTTTATTTCATTAAGATCCGTATATTTTGAATAAAATCTTTCAAGTATTCTGTGTATTCTGTTCCCTAAATCCTGTTGTGAAAATGGTTCAACAGGAACCCTTATGCCAAGGATGACATTGTAATAAAATTTCATCGGACATT
>JAVRLJ010000058.1:0-5917 GCA_031961585.1 Thermoplasmatota archaeon
CTTTTCACCAAAATTGTTTTTCAATAGTTCTATGTAATGAACTGTTCTATCAATTTTTATTATGGGATCTCCACCTGTTATTCCCGTACCAAGTGCATCTATCATCTTTGCTTCATAGATTATATCTTCATCGCTTTTCACAGGCATTTCATCAGCGTATATCACATCCCTGTTCTTCTTTTCTTCACTCAATGGGCAGTAGAAGCAGTTTAATGAACATAAACCTGTAACTAATAAAACAAGCTTTCCTCCCAATGCGCAGTATTTGCATCCTTCCGGAACTGTTGAATTTGTTGCTGATCCCTTTTCAAGCTTTATCATTGCCCATTGTTAAAAGAATAACTTTAAAAAATTTTTCATGGATCTAATTAGATGAAGTGACACGAAATCTTTGAACATTAAAAAACATACAAAAATAAAGTATGCTAACTCCTGTTCTTATCACTATAATCTAAAATTCTGAATTTATAAAATTTTATAATTTTCATTTTGACTTGAATTCCTGAATTATTTCATATATTGGACCCTTTGAAGTGAGAGTACTTTTGTAAAGTATGAATGAATCAACTGTAATTTCACCAAAAATTGTGTTTGAAAAATTTTTCAATATTGATTCAACGTTATCAGGAATTTTAAGTCTTGCTATTGTTAAATGTGGTGAAAATTCCTCATCATTGAATTTTTTCAATCTTTCCGAAACTGTTTTTCCAAGGTTATTCAATTCTTCAGATTTTGCACCTATCCATATTACCCTTGCCCTCTTTGTGTTTGGGAATGCGCCTGTTCCCTGAAGCAATATTTTAAATTTTTTAAAATCTATTTTTTCAAGTATTCCAATAATTTCTTTAATTTCATCCTCATTCCTTTCATCAAGGAATTTTAATGTAAAATGTAAATTTTCCTTTTCAACAAGCTTTGCCTTGAAATTTTTCTCTACTGCTTTCATAAATTCCTCAATTTTATCATTCACCTTTACAGGTATTGCAACAAAGGTTCTCATAATTTATAATTTAAAAACATTACCATAAAGTTTTTGATCCTATAGTGAATTCAAGTAATGGTGATAGTATTATGGAAATTGATCCAAGGATGAAATATACAAAAACACACGAATGGGTACTTATTGAGGGAAACACCGCAAAGATAGGAGTATCGGATTACGCACAGCAGCAGTTAACAGATATAGTTTTTGTTGAATTACCTGAGGTGGGAAGCAGGGTTGAAAAAGGTAAGGCTTTTGGTGTAATTGAATCCGTAAAGGCTGTTGAGGATGTTTATGCACCAGTAAGTGGTAAAGTTTTGAAGAAAAATGAAGATGTTATAAACAAACCTGAATTGATCAATGAGGATCCATACAATGCATGGCTCATTGAGGTAAGCATTGAAAATAAGAGCGAGCTTGATGATCTCATGGATGCTGAGGGTTACAGAAAGTTCCTAGAGAATGAGGGTCATTGAAAGGGATGAAAAGGCAGGATTACTATTACCGCCTTGCAAAAAGGGAGAATTACAGAAGCAGGGCAGCGTATAAATTAAAGGAAATAGATGAAAAGTTTTACATTTTTAAGGAGGGGATGAACGTTTTGGACCTGGGTGCGGCACCAGGTGGCTGGACCCAGGTTGTTCTTGAAAAAATAGGGAATGGAAAGGTTTTTTCCCTTGATGTTAAAAGGGTAAATGTTGATGGTGCAAGGTACATAAAGGCTGATGTTTTTGATGAAAATTTATTTTCTTTAATTGAGAATGAAATAAAAAAGGAGAACATTGATGGTTTTGATGTTATAATATCCGACATGGCACCAAGGATATCGGGTATAAAGGAAATTGATCATCAGAGATCACTTGATCTTGCAAGAATGGCTTTTGAAATATCAAAAAAGTTTTTAAAGAAAAAGGGGAGTATTGTCATAAAGCTTTTCCAGGGGCAGGACCTTGAAAATTTTAAAAAAGAAATTGAAGAAAATTTTGATTTTTGCAGGTTCTATGGTCCGAAGGCATCAAGGAAGGGCAGCAGGGAAATATATCTTGTTTGCAAGAGGTTCAGGGGATCATCTTGATTTTGTTATGTTCACATCCCTTACAAGTGCATAGGGTATCAGGGATGGTTTTACCTCATCCCACCATTTTACCTGCAGCCTTTCACTGCTGAGTTCATCAATTGCTGAAAATATTCTCTGCATGTTATCGCTTATCCTTATTCCCTGCCACGATTCAACAATTTCACCATTCTCTATGTAAAATATACCATCCCTTGGTATGGTTGAAAAATCACCATTCCTGTAATCCTGGAACCTTGTATACCATGTATTGACGATGAACAGACCCTTTTTCATATCTGCAAGGATATCATCATAACTCCTTTTTCCACCTTCCACAACAGGCTGCCATGCGCTTGGGTTTATAAGACCGGCATTTCCTGTTGTTTCAGTGTTGAATTTTTTTGCTGTTGAACTGTTATGCAGGTAACTTTTTACTATACCATTTTCAACAATTGTTACCTTTCTGGTTGATGTTCCTTCATCATCAAATTTTCTGTATCCTATTCCGCTCTCCAATGTTGGATCATCATGAAGCGTGAAAACATCACTTCCCATTTTCTTACCTATTTTGTCCGCGAAGAAACTCATTCCGGAATCAACCATAAATGCCGATGCCATTTCTATTGAGTATGAAACAAGTGATCCGAAGCAGAGAGGGTGGAAGAGAACATCATATTTTCCTTCCCTGCCCTCTGAAGGTTTTCCAGCAAGTGATGCAAAATCTCCAGCTGTTTCTCCAATTGAATATGGGTCGAATTGATCAAAGAGAGCCTTGGATGCTGTTTGAAATGCAGTCTGTCCCGGATAACCGTATTCGTTGAACGCCCTTACGGCCATGTAGAATCCAACATTTTTATCCTCAGCGTAATTGTAGTTTGTTGCAAGTTTCATGAATACGTTGTCATGGTATATAACACCCGAAACCCTTTTTGCACCTTTTTCCTGTGCACCATCAATTGCAAGTTTTGAAAAATATGGGAGATCATCAAGTAATTCAAGCGAACCATCAGGAACATGGTTCCTGTATGTCTGCTTTTTTGTGTTCAATCCAAGGAAATCTTTGTTTTCAGGTAATTTCTCAAGGATCTTTAGCAAATCCTCAATCTTTTTTTCAATGTTCCTTGTATCTTTAATTGTTGTGAATATTGTTTTTTTATTCTTTGCAAGGAAAAGGTTAATCTGATTTTCTATGTAATTTATATAAATATCAGGGGCATTGTTTGAGAACCTTATCTGTTTAGTATCCCTTTCTATATAGCTTGCTGATACTTCATCCGCACCCATTTTTAATGCATCATTAACAATCCTTTCAACATCAACCATAATATCACCTCAGATACACATTCCTCAACCTAACGTATGGTCCGCCCATCCATACATCAACACCCTGCATGGGATCACCTTTACCGCATGTGCCGGCGAAGAAAACAAGATCCTTTGAAAGTGCATCAACTGCTGAATAAAATCCCTTTGTTGTTATTTCAAGAACAGGTCTTTTCACGGGTACAGTTATTTTTCCATTCTCTATAAGATATGCTTCCCTTCCAATGTATTTTTCATTGAACCTTATATCATCAATGTTCCATTCCGTGAATGAGTTCATGAATATTCCATACTTTATATCCTCGATTAGTTCATCAAATGTGTAATCTCCAGGTTCAATGTATGTTGTGCTCATCCTCACAATAGGTTCCACGTCCCACCAGGAGGATCTGGCCGCAGCATTACTTTTCTTTCCAAGATAACCGGCAGTTTCCCTGTTCATAAGGAATTCGTTTATTTTTCCATTTTTGTAAAGGTACCTTTTTCTTGCCCTTACTCCCTCATAATCGTACTTGTAATGACCAAAGCTTTTTTCAATGGTTGGATCATCAACAACGTTAACAACATCTGAGCCTATCCTTTCACCAATCATTTCTGGCTTTATGAACGACTCACCCGCCTGTGCAGCCTCCCTTCCAAGTATTCTATCCGCCTCTGAGGGATGCCCCGCAGATTCATGTGCAACTATTCCCGAAACTTCCGGTCCAACAACAAGATCCATCTTTCCTTCAGGTGATTTTTTACTCTTTGCAATTTCCTTTAATGTTTTTGCCTCCTTTTCAAGTTTTTCCCACAGGTTCCATTCATCGAATGCTTCATATCCACCGCTCATTCCAAATTCCTGGGAAGCCTGTTCAAAGTTTCCATTTTCCATTACACCTATCATGTAATGATAGGAAACGTTTGGTATCCTTGATATTATACTTGTACCTTCGGTGTTATAGAACTCCATCTCCGTGATCTTATCCCTCAAAAACTGTAACCTCATTGGTGTATTTTCCTTAACAAGTATTTTTTCAAAATCGTTCAGGTAGGATATTTTTTCCTCAATTGAAAGATCAAGTATTTTTTTCCTTTCAACAAGGTTGTAATTGTCCTTGATTATTTCTTCCTCGGATAGTTTTACACTTTTTCCCTGGCTCTTTGAAAACTTTATTGCCTTCTCAACAAGCCTTTTTATGTTTTCATCGCTCATGTTTTCAGTTGTAACAAAACTGAATGTGTTGTTCAAAGCCCTTATTGCAATCCCCTCTTCCTGAATTGTCCCAACACCGCTGAGCACTCCATTTTTCATAACAAACTCTGTTGTGTTATACCTCAATATTCTAATTTCACCGTACCTTACATTCTTTTCAAGCATTTTCAAAATTCCATCTATGTTCATGATCAACCCTCCTATGGCATGTATCTCCTCAATTCCTTTTCCCTCTCCTTCTCCTTCCTAATCATTCTTTCCAGCCCGCTCATGGCATCATCAACAACCTTGTAAAGGTTCCATCCGTTCTCCTGAATATAAAATACCTTCTTTTCGGTTATAAGCCTTGCCCTTAGAGCATAGTTTATTTCATTCCCGCCAACGTTATGTTCTTCCACATGTATGTTAAGGGAATGTGGTGTGTAATTTTCAAACTTTGCGATCTTTTTCAAACTCTTCTCAATTATCTGGTATATTGTATCAAAAACAGATGGATCATCGCTCTCCAGACCTGTTATCTGAACAAACACACCCTCGCTCTCCTCCTTTCTTGCAACCAGCTCAACAATGTCCTTCTGTGTTATGATACCAACTATTCTGTTCTCCTCATCAACTATTGCACATATGTATGATTTCATTTTAAGCATTGTATCTATTACATCCTTCAGCTTTGCATCCTTTCTTACAAAAACAGGTGGATTCAAAAATTCCTTAACAAAAAGCACTTTCTTCTCCTTTTGACCCTTTATTTCTCCAACAGTCGGTCTTTCTTTTACCCTCCAGACAGCGTTTGTGAGATCCCTTATGTGAACCATGCCAGCAAGATGGTTGTGTTCATCAACAACAGGTATTGTCAGTTCCCCTAAATTCCTCATTTTCTGTATTGCAACGTTAATGTCATCGTTAACGTTCACTGTTACAGGATCCCTTATCATTATTTCCTCTATGGGTATGCCTGAATACTGCGGAACGTTAAGAAGCGCCTTTGTAACATCAGTCCTTGAAACAAGTCCCTTAAGGAAATCGTTGTTATCAACAACAGGTATGGATCTTAAACCGCTCTGAACCATTGTTTTTACAGCATCAAGAAGCTTTGTGTTTTCATCAACCCTTGGTGGTTTAATCATCAGTGTTGAAATCTTTGATGTCATGGGAACATTCTTTTTCCTCATCAAATTTTCAAAATCGAAATAACCGAGAAGTTTGTTTTTATGGTCAACAACAGGTACCTCATGTATCTCCTTTTCCTTCATTCTGCTCAGAACTGTTGAAAGCATTTCATCCTCGTATGCCACAACAGGGCTTGTGCTCATAACATCCTTCACGTATATTTCATCAATCCTCATCCTTTAACCACCTC
>JAVRLJ010000059.1:0-5772 GCA_031961585.1 Thermoplasmatota archaeon
ACAAAGCAAGAAATTTCTGAATTTTTAGAGATCTAATAAATAAAATTTATTTATTGTATTTTTCAATTGCTCTAAAATAGAGGATTGAAGAATAAATGATAATTACATCTCATTTCTCACTCTGAAGCCCCTTCTCCCCTTTTTATTTTTTTTAACAGATATTTATAATTTGGAAAATTTTTCAATTTCATTTTCAGTATGCAATATGTTCTCTAAGAGCATATCACAAATATTTATATTTTATTCTTAGCAATATTATATATTAGTCCAGATTAAGGTTCATTTTTTGGTATATATCTATATCCCCAAAATAAAAGTGGGGCTGCCCGGATTTGAACCGGGGTCTCAGGCTCCCAAAGCCCGTAGGATACCAAGCTACCCCACAGCCCCTTACTGTGATGAAATTATGAGGAATGTTGATGTCCTTTCTATTTCAGGAAGACCTATCAATTTTTCAACTATCTGTTTCAATTCCTCGTTATCCTTAGCCCTTATTATGACAAAAAAGTCCATTTCACCAAGTATTGAATATACCTGGTAAACACCAGGTATTTCTCTAATCTTTTTTGCAATTTCTTCAAGTGAATGATGCTGGTACTTTGCCTTTACACATGAAACTGCCTCTATATTCAGGCCCAATTTTTTGTAATCTATGTTTGTTGTAAATCCTGCTATGACACCAAGCTCCTTCAGCCTCTTTATACGGTAATGTATTGTTGATTTTGATAAATTCAATTCCTTGCTCATTTCTTCAAGTGGCATTCTTGCATCTTTTTTCAATATTTCAAGTATTTTTTTATCGATTTCATCAAGTTTTACAATTTCATTCTCCATATTTTTCCAAGAGAGGTATTGCAGTTTATTATTTAAAAATTTTTCAAATCAAAATATGAAAATTTTTATCCCAATGATTCTTTATCTTTAATATGCTTGAAATTTCACTTCCAGATTATGCTGAAGAAACAATAATAAAATTCATAGAGGATTTTGTTGGAAAAAGAAAGGTGGTTATAGGTTTGAGCGGTGGTATTGATAGTTCCCTTTCAGCATACCTTAGTGTTAGGGCACTTGGTAAGGAAAATGTTCTTGGTGTTCATTTACCCCAAAAAAATCTAAACAATAGGGATCTCGAGGATGCAAGGGATGTTGCAAACTGGCTTGGTATTGATTTCAGGGTTATTGAGATTGATGATTTTATAAGGCCATTCGATAGAATTGGTATAAAAGATAGAACTGCACTGGGTAACATAAAGGTAAGGATCAGAATGGCAATTCTATATTCGATTGCAAATGAGGATAAAAGGCTTGTTGTTGCATCTAGCAATAAATCTGAACTCTTGACAGGTTATTTCACAAAGTATGGTGATGGTGCGGGTGATCTCCATCCAATCGGTGATCTTTATAAAACACAGGTGAGGTTACTTTCAAAAAAGGTGGGAATGCCTGAAAAGATAATAAATAAAGTTCCAACAGCTGGTTTATGGGAAGGGCAGACTGATGAGGATGAACTTGGAATAAAATATGATCTGCTTGACAAAATTCTTTATGGTATTGAACAGTTCATGAACGATGATGAGATCGCTGAAGAATTGAAAATAGATGTGAGAATAGTGAAAAGTGTAAGGGAAAGGGTTGAAAACACAAGGCATAAAAGGGTAATGGTTTATATTCCAAAGATAGGATTGAGAACTGTTGGAATTGATTTCAGAGAGTGATTGTTCCTGCAATTATGTAAGCTGTTGCAAGAAGTATGCTCATCAGTGTATGAATGATCACTGTATTTGCCATGGCAGGTATAAGCTTCCTTGCATTGCTGTGATAATCTTTTACAATTTTTATGCTTTTATAGGCGAGTGGAATTGTTATAAAAGATATTATTGATAAAAATGGAATAATGCCAAGGATAATGCCAAATAATACAATAACGTAAGGAATTGTAATAAGTGCATGGTAAACGTATCTTGCCCTATCCCTTCCCATTCTTGCAACAAGGTTGATTTTACCGCATTCTCTATCATTCGTGTAATCGGGAAATTCATTGATCCATATCACAGCTGTGATAAGTAATGCTGGAACAATTGAAATATAAATTACATTGCTCATCAAAGAATATGATGTTGTAAGAACATAATAGCTTCCCAGTGTTATCAATACACCGAAACTAATCCCTATGAAAAATTCTCCCAAACCTCTGTATGCAAGCCTTATGGGTGGGGCTGTGTAAAAAACTCCGGAGAAAATACCAAGAATTGATAGATAAAACACAATTAAACCTTTCAAATAGATTATGTAAAGACCTATGATTGTTGCAATGGCCCAGAATATAATGCCCGCAATGAAAACATTTTTAGGTTTGACAAGACCCTCAGGAAGAACCCTACTTCCAGAATTAAATGGTGTTATGTCTTCATTTTGAATTTTAACATCAACCATAAAATCGAAGTATTCATTGAATGTGTATGAGCCAGCCATAGCTAAAATTATACCTGCGAAAGTTAGAAGGAATAACAGTAAATCTAATGTTTTACTTTCATACCATGCAATAGATGCACCGAGAATGAAAGGTGGTATTCCCGCAAGGAAGAACTTTGTTCTTATTACCCTCATCCAGGCTATGAATTTACCCATCACCTTCCATTAAAAAAATCAAACATAAATATATGATAGGTAACATGTTACCTATTAATTTTATATTTCAAATAAACAATACGGGTCTGTGAAGGAAAATAGAAAAGTTAAGGAATTCTATAATCCACCAACATTACTCTTAAAGCAGGCTGAAATAGCATCAGCATTTATGCAATCAACAAACTGGAATTTTTATGGAAGATGGCTTGGTTCGCTCCAGAAACTTTTTAAAACAGCAGCTGGAGCAACATTTGCGGGTTGTTTCGGTTATGGCCCGCATCCTGTTCTTGAGGTAACACCAAGGTGCAATTTAAACTGCATTCACTGTGAGGTGAGAGGAGGAGAACTGAAAAATGATCCGCCCATAGAAAATGTTTATAGAATGATAGATTCGATTGCAACAGTCCCTGAGTTCAGGATGCTTGTTCTTTCAGGTGGTGAACCGCTGATAAGGCCCGATATATATGATATTATAAAATACGCAAGGGATCTTGGATTTGAGGTTGTTATTGCAACAAACGGAACATTAATCACTGAGGATGTGGCAAGGAAATTATCAAAACTGGAAATTGCAGGTGTTGCCATAAGCCTTGACTTTATGGAACCTGAAATGCATGATAAATTCAGGGGTGTGAAGGGGGCATGGGAAAGGGCAATAAATGGTATTAAAAATTCTGTAAATGCAGGTTTATACTTACAGATAAACATAACATTATCAAAGCTAAACTACAACGAATTACCACAGTTGCTTAAATTTGCTGATGATCTTGGATCCCATGTAATATTATTATACCAGTTTCAACCATTTGGAAGAGGATCTGTTAGAAACGATATAGCATTAACACCGGATGAATTCCTTGAAGTTATTAAAAAGGTTGCGGAAATGCAAAAGGATTTGAAAACGCTTGTTGTTCCAATAGGTTTACCTGAATATTTTGCCTACCTTTCAGACAGGGTTCATGACTTTAAGAATCTATTCAGAGGATGCAATGCCGGTTTGGGTATGTTTTATGTTAAATGGAACGGTGATGTATGGCCCTGTGTGTTTCTTCAGATAAAGGTTGGTAATGTTCTTGAAAAACCTGCAATCGAAATCTGGCGTAATAACGATTTTCTTAACAAATTAAGGGACAGGAATAACCTTGAAGAACCATGCAGATCCTGCAAATACAGGGATTACTGCGGCGGTTGCAGATCAAGGGCTTACAACATCACGGGGAATCCATTCGCAAAGGATCCCGCATGCCCTTTTTACAAGGATTGAAAATTTGATAGTATTAATTTTGCATCCACAACAACAGTATCATTCTCTCTGACAAAAACAGGATTGAGGTCAAGTTGTTCCACAACATCCATGTTTTTCATTGCAAAATCTGAAACTTTTAAAAGTAATGAGACAAGTTCATCCTTATTTGGTTTCATGTTTCTGAATCCATTGAAAACCCTTGATGCCTTAAGATCATCAATCATGCTCAATGCATCAAATTTATCGATTGGAACAAGCCTGAATGTAACATCCCTGTAAAGTTCCGTGAATATTCCACCCATTCCTAACATTATTGTCATGCCGAAGTTTTTATCATTTATCAGACCAACTATCATTTCAAGTCCTGGGTCCTCCATTGTTTCAACAAGGAACCTTGATTCTGGGAATTTTCCTTTCATATCCTTTAACTTTTCTTTCAGCTCCTCATCATTTTTAATGTTAAGTATTACTCCTCCAACATCGGTCTTATGCAAAATATTCGGATCGGATACCTTGAGAACAACGGGATATTTAATTCTAAGATCCTCTCTGTACTCATCAACAACAATTCCTTCAGGTACCTTTATTCCATAATCCTTCAGAATTTCCTTTACTTCACTTTCCTCAAGGTTCCTTCTTCCTATTTTTTTAATGTATTCCTTAAGATCCATATTAACCAACCCTCTCAATATATTTACCATAATCGTAAAGGACCCTAATAGCCTTTACAGTCCTTTCCATGGATGGATATGCTGGTATTTTTCTTTTTTCTGCCTCTTTGAGCATTTCTTTACCAAACTTTGATCCCAGTATACCAACAACCATTGGCTTTCCATTTTTTGTATATTTTTCAAGTACATCCATTAATGTTTCATCAACCTTTGCAGTCTGGAAAAGTGCATATACTATAAGACCATCCACATTTTCCTCTCTGTTCAATATTTCTATCACCCTTTCATACTGTTCTGTTGATCCCTCCGCTGTAAGATCTATGGGATTTTCTGCAGACCCGAAAGGAACAATAACCTTTCTTATTTCATTTTTTGTTGAATCACTCAACTTTGCAAGTTCCATATTTACTCCATTTTCCTTTGCAACAATGTAATCGGATGTGATAACACCCAGTCCTCCTGCTGTTGTAACAATTGCAATCCTTTTCCCCTTCAAAGGCTTTCCATATGCAAGTGCCTTACCATAATCAAAAAGTTCTGTCTCGCTGTAAGCTCTTATTATTCCAGCCTGCCTGAACATACCATCAACAATGGAATCGTTTGAGGCCATTGCACCTGTATGTGACTTCGCTGCCTTTATACCTGCATCCGTCCTTCCAGCTTTCAAAACAACAACAGGTTTATTCTTTGTTACTTTTTTTGCCACATTAAAGAATTTCCTTCCATCCTTTATGGTTTCTAAATAAAGAACAATGCTTTTTGTTTCATCATGGTTAAGGAACATTTCCATGAGTTCCGTTTCACTGAGATCTATCCTGTTACCTAAATTGATGAAAGCTGAAACACCAAGGCCATATTCCGAAAAAGTGTCCATAGTTAAAAGACCTAGTGCACCGCTCTGTGATATGAACGCAATGTTACCTTCTGGAGGTAAAGCTGTCCTTTCTGGAACAGTCAAAGCTGTATTTACCTTATACTTTGGAACGTATATGCCCACAGTGTTGGGACCTATTACCCTTGTGTTTTTATCTTTTATAATTTCGAGGATCTTTTCTTCAAGCATTTTTCCCTGTTCTCCTGTTTCAGAAAAACCACCTGCTATTGCTATAACAAACTTCACATTCTTTTCAACACATTCCTTAACACTATCAGGAACATACTTTGCAGGTAAAACTATCACTGCAAGGTCTATTTCATCATTTATTTCATTTATTGATCTATAACATT
>JAVRLJ010000060.1:0-5550 GCA_031961585.1 Thermoplasmatota archaeon
GCATATACTCGCCGTGTCCCGACGAGGGAGCAATACGCTCCAAACCTCTTTTTAATATGTTTATTGACGCATTCAAATCTCTGTCCATCTTCATTCCACAAACAGGGCATTTGAATACCCTGTCTCTTAACTTTAGCTCATGATTCACATAGCCACAATTTGAACAGCTCTTGCTCGAGTCCTTTGGATCCACCCTTATTATCTCCCTACCATATAGTTCCCCTTTCCATTCCAATATTCGGAAAAACTCACTCAAAGATATGTATTGCAGATACTTATTCACTTTTCTCCTTATTACTTTGTTCCCTTTCTCCGATTCTTTCAACTCTTTCAAATTCAGATCTTCCACAACCACATATTCGTGGCTATTGAATATGTGGTTTATCGCCTTGTAATAGAAATCCACTTTGATATTCTGAATCTTCTTCAATATTTTGTCTCTCCTTCTCTCCAATCCCTCTATTCTCTTTGATCTCTTTATTCCCCTCTTTTCGTTTATTGCACTTTTCTTATCTATTGTACTCTGCAATCTCTCCTCTTTACGAACCAGGGACATTAATCTCTTTGTGTCCAGTGATATTGCTTCTCCATTGCTCATGGTTATTGTGTTCTTTACACCCACATCTATTCCTACCACATTACCATTCTTTTCTTTTTCCTCCTTCTCCCTTTCGTACACAATAAAAGCAAAGAAACCATCAACATCCTCTTTTACCCATACCTGTTTTGCTGTTCTTTTTATTCTATCCCATTCTCCTTTCTTTGTTATCTTGTCCTTGATGCTCACCCATCCAATGCTTGGAAGATAAAGCTTTCTGCCTTTAAACTTAAATCCCTGTGGAAATATCAGTATGCCATCATACCTGCTCTTTTTCTTAAACTTTGGAAATCCTTTCTTTCTCTTTATTCCATCTTTCAAACTCCTATCCAATTTCCTGGCAATCTGTTGAAGTGT
This sequence comes from Thermoplasmatota archaeon, assembly GCA_031961585.1. Taxonomy (GTDB): domain Archaea; phylum Thermoplasmatota; class Thermoplasmata; order Thermoplasmatales; family ARK-15; genus JAVRLH01. Next base: position 956 of record JAVRLJ010000060.1, read on the forward strand.
CTGGCTTGGAGATTGTTTCAAAAAAGGATATTCTTCCTTCATTCTTGTTATCTCTTTGCACATATCCGAATAGAACAGAAACTTCTTCTCTTTTCTGTATCTCTCCATATTTTTCTCCAGCAACTTATTCCACACAAATCTAACATTACCTAATGATTGTTTGAGCAACTGCGTTTTTGATCTTTTTGCGTATATCTTAACCTTGATTACGCTTCTCATTTTCCCCTATCCCATTGCATCTTTAAGCTTTATGATCTCACTACTGACATTACCCGCTGTGGATACAAAATATGCCCTTGTCTTTGTATGCGATGCCTTGAATGCAAAATTTGGAAAATATTTTTTTAACCATTTTGAAGATATGCCCTTGAAATAATTTACAATCTGAGATGGTGCATATCTTGGCAGTGCTGATACAAAATATACAGGGTCTGACATTACCTCAACCGCTATTATCTCCATCCCATACTTATACGCTATTTCATAGAATATCTTTTTGATTTTCTCTGCTATTTTCCCTGTTAGAACATGTCTCCTATATTTTGGTATGAAAATAATATGATAGTTGCGCAGATATACTGAAAGTCTGGTTGATTTCAACTGCATTGCTTAATATATAAAAAATATCTTAATAAACATTTCGGCGATTCATCTCCGCTTTAAAAAGTGAGGTTTTCTCGCCGTGTTTTTGTAATGCAAATCTCCTCAGGGGTTCAGGATCCGTGCCCCTTCCAAACCTTGATGCAAATTCCAGTGCCTCATCCACATTATTCAATGCATATAGAATCGATTCCTGGATAGCCTTTTTTATTTTGTTAATTTTTTCAATATCAAGATTTCTGTTCACAACATTTATACCAAGTGGTAATAATTTCATTGATGTCTGTTCCTTCCAGTAATCATAAAGATCAACGATTTTCTTCAATCCCTTTTTTGAGTAGGTTAACGTCCTCGTGAATCAAAAGGCAAAGATCCACCTGACAACTTTTGAAAGCATCCATTATTTTATCAAATTTCATAACGATTTCTTTCCTTGCAGGATATGAAATTCTATAAAGTAAATATGAGGATGTTAATTTTCCTGTTACCCCAATTTTTAGATCCTTTATTTTTTCAATGGTATAACTTTCCCTTGAAACAATTGTCGAACCATACACTTCACCAAAACTTCCACCAATGCTTAAAGCATAGTATCCTTTTGATATCAAACCATAGGCATAAACGGATGCTGCCGAAAAATCCAAATTTTCCTTCAACAATAAATTGTTCAGATTTTTATATCATCATATTTTTCCTTAAATTTTATTTTACTCTCACCTTTCCGTTGAACAGGGCATAAAACATAATTGCATCATCCGTATCAGGAGTATGGTGAATAGTTATTTCATCCATGATTCAAAAAAATCAGGGATAAAATTATTATGTACAACATATTACCATTTTTATGCTTAAACTCGTTACCGTTAACCTTGATATAAGCAAAATGGGCATTGTTAATTCACACTTTTACATGCATGATAAAAAACTGATTGTTGAGGATATTATAAATTACAACACTGAGAGAATTGTTTACATAGCAACACTGGAAAGGAAAGATTTTATAGAAAATATTGAAAAAATATTATTAAAAAAACAGGATTTCCTTAAAAAATATAACCTTGAGAACTTTGAAATAATATCGCTGGATAAAATGAAAAAGAATTACAGATTATTAATAATACAAAATTTCCCCTCAATTATTTCAGAAATAATTAGAACTTATGGAAATGAAATTTTCATAGTTCCACCCATAGTAATATCAAGGGAAAACATGGAATTCAATTTTCTAACATTATCATCAAAGGGATTTTTAAAAATGCTGAAAAAACTTGGTGTTAACTATAACATAAAAAAGAGTGTAAACATCTATCCTGAAAAATCAAAAATTAAATTTACAAAAAGACAGATGGATGTTTTGAATTTAACATATTCTTCAGGCTATTTTGAATCCCCAAAGAAAATCAAGCTATCCGAAATAGCATCCATGCTAAATATTTCCATTCCATCAGCCCAGAGGTTGATAAAAAGGATAGAAAAAAAGTGTATTGATATGTGCATGGAAAATTTATAGTTTAAAACTTTTTGTTTCAGGTAATAGAATAATTGCAATCAACCTTATAATTCCACCTATCATGGCAGCATGGTATGGGAAGATTACCGAATATCCTTGCAAAAACTAGGCGAGTATATGCGTGAAATGGTTCTCGTTAAGGAACCTATACGCAGAACCCTCGCAATTTGGTGCGAGGAGTATGTCAGCTGTTTTTCAAAAATTCCATAAGATTTTTATGGAAAAATTCTGGTTTCTCAAGGTAACAGGCATGGCTTAAGTTTTCACATTCTATATACTTTCCTTTCTTCAGGTGTGATAAAAGGATTTCAACATCCTCCTTTTTTGAAATTGTATCCTTTGATCCTCTGAAAATCAAAACAGGAACACTTGTTTTTTCAAGTAAACCAAGAATGTTCATAAAACGAACGGGACCGATCAAAACCACCTTTTCTATTTTTTCAGGAAATTTTGCCAAAAGGTTCAGGGAAAAATGTGCACCCATTGATGATCCAATAAGAATATATTTTTCCTTCAGGTTCAAGGATAAAAATTTTTGAAGGAATTTCAAAATTTTTTCCATGTCATCATCACTTTTCACAGGATAACCATCATAGTTAAGCCTGGGTAACTTTTCACTTTTACCAAAGCCGGGAAAATCAAGTGAAATTGCTCCAAATCCATTCCTTTCAAGTTCATCAAGTGTTCCAAGATCCACCCATGTTTTTGCATTAAAGCTAAAGCCGTGTAAAATCAGTGTATTTTTTATATTTACATTATTTTCATAATAATGCACACTTATATTATCAATCACTGCATACTTTTCATTTATCATAATTCTGAAAATGTTCTTTTGATTAAAAAATTTTATTCTTCAAATTGAAGAAACAATTAAATATGATGATGTCCTAATTTAGATAAGGTGATACAATGCAGAAGGATGATCTTATTATAAGGATCGCCGGGGCAGCAGGGGATGGTGTTCAATCATCAGGTTTCATGGTTGCAAAGTTTTTTCAGAGAATTGGTCTTTACGTTTTCACCTACAACTATTATCAGGACATAATAAGAGGTGGATGGAGCTGGTATCAGATCAGGGCTTCTGAAAAAAAGGTAAAAAATCAGGGCGATGGACTTGACATTCTCATAGCACTGAACGCAAAAGAACTGAAAAGGCATATGGATGAGAATATAAATGAAGGGGGAGCATCACCTTTATCGAAAAATGGCATTGCAATATTCGATTCTGACATAAAGATCGATTTTAATGATAATAGAATAAAGGCAATACCATTATCAAGAATAGCAAGGGAATACAGTAAAAATCCAATTGTGAAAAATACTGTTGCTCTTGGTGCAATGTTAAAGGCAATAAACATGGATCTTGATACAATGTATACCGTCATAGATGATACGTTCGGTAAAAAAGGTGATGTTACAACAGAGAACAAAAATGCATTGAAGGCAGGATATGATGCCTATAATCATGAAATATTGAATTTGAACTTTGAAAAAAAGGAAAGGAAAGGTTACCTGATTGCCGGCGGTGAGGCTGTAGGTCTCGGTGCTGTTATGGGTGGCATGAAGGCATATTTTGCCTATCCAATGACACCAGCATCCTCAGCCCTTCACTGGCTTGCAAACCATGCAATAAAATATAAAATACTGGTGAAGGTTGTTGAGGATGAAATTTCTGCGATAAACATGGCAATAGGTGCAAACTATGCCGGAATTAGAGCAATGGCAGGTACATCGGGTGGTGGCTTTGCTTTAATGACGGAGGCAGTGGGTATGTCCGGTATGATGGAAATTCCTCTTGTAATTTACGAGGCGCAGAGGGCTGGGCCGAGCACGGGTTTACCAACAAAGACGGAACAGGGAGATTTATTCCAGGTTCTTGGTGCATCACAGGGCGATTTTCCAAGGATAATCTTTGCACCAAGGAATGTGAGCGACACATTTTACTGCACAAGGGAAGCTTTTAATGTTGCTGAAAAATACCAGTTACCTGTAATTGTAATGTCAGATCTCTATCTTGCAGAACATGCTGAAACTGTTGAAGATTTGGATTTTAACTTTAAAATAGATAGGGGAAAGATTATTGATAAAAGGATTGATGATTATAAGAGATATGAATACACACCTGATGGAATTTCATTCAGGGCAATTCCAGGGACAGAGGGATTGATGCACAACGAGGACAGCGATGAGCATGATGAGTATGGCGATGTTATAAGCGATGCTGTAACCGATCCTTCAAAGAGAATGAAATCCATGGAGAAAAGAATGAGGAAGCTGGAAACATACATTAGGGAGATGCCTCCAACACCAACGTACAGGTTAGATGATGCGGATTTTGTTGTTTTCCAGTGGGGATCAACGCAGGGTGTTGTTGAGGAGGCAATAGACATGCTCAGGGATGATGGTTTAAGAATTGGAGCAATAGAAATAAATAGGGTTTTTCCCCTCAACCCTGATATAAAGAAGATTCTTGGTGAAAGAAAAT
>JAVRLJ010000061.1:0-5468 GCA_031961585.1 Thermoplasmatota archaeon
TGTTTGCGGAATACCCCTTACAAGCTTTCTGTACCTTCCATAGATAAAGATTGGTTTTACCCTTAATTCAACATATTCATATGTAACATCGATGATTGCTGTAATATCTGGATCGTTGAATGAAACATCCTTATTTACTCTTTCAGAAACAATTTTTCCAATTTCCCTGTCAATTTCGTTTGTTATTTTCTCCCCCTTTCCACCATACTTTTCCCTCAATTTTTCATCCTTTTCCATTGTTTCAAAATCTACCCTTGAACCTATCAAAAAAGTTTGAAATTCATAATTTTTCAGTTCATCAATAACCAATTGTGCATATTTTTCAACATTATCGAAAATGTTTCCACACACCATGCATTTTTGAGGATATAGCTCTTCAATATTCAAATCATGCTCCATTGCATAAATAACCCTTATTGCCCTTCCCCTATCCCCATTTGATAGACCATGACCCTCAAGAGCATAGATCCTGCCAAGGCAGTTATCGCAAAGATCCTTTATTTCATCTATTTCCGTTCTTACCATAATGGATGAAAATTAAGTACTGAAAATAAATCTTTTCTCTTTTGCTGCCAAGAATTGGCTTTTTATTTTTAAGTTTCTAATTGAATATGATGCGGTGCTAAATGACTGATTATGATAATCTTCTTTTTTTATATTCCATTTTTTGGATACGATTATGCCTTTTTTCTATCACATTCTTTTAGTTACATCACAGAGTATCAGAATATTATCGGCGGCCTCTTCATATGAATTATTTTAATCAACAAAAAATTCAAATTAAGCTATTTGGTGTGCTCTTTCAAATGCTTCCTTTATAATTTCCCTCGCCTTTTCAGCGGTTTCAAATCCCTTAATCTCAACCCATTTGCCCTTCTCCAGCTCCTTATAATGCATGAAAAAGTGCTCTATTTGTTCCTTTATCCCTGGAGGTAGATCTCCCAAGGACTTCACGTTTGCGAACTTTGGATCAATTGATGGGTGAGGAACACCAACGATCTTCTTATCTGTACCATGTTCATCCTCCGTTACAAGAACACCAATAGGAATGGATTTGATGTATACTCCGGGGGGTAAGGAATCATAGGTGATGACAATACAATCCAGAGGATCCCCATCTTCACCAAGCGTATTGGGTATGAAACCATAGTTAAACGGATAAAATGTTGCGGTGAAAAGAATTCTATCGACCCTCAGTGCCTTTAATTTTTCATCATACTCAAGTTTAACATTGCTTCCTCTCGGTATTTCGATAAATACAATAATTTCATCCGATTGTATTTTTCTTACGTCTTTTTTCTTTTTATCATTTGCCATCAATCCCACCGTTCCAATTTTTTACCACGTTTTTATTATACAAGATAATGAAATGGAATATATATTTTTTGAAACAGAATTATCTTATGGTTGAAACAGTGTATAAAATAGAAAAGGTGGGTAAGAAAAATCTTTCACTTCCGGGCCACATAAGGATGCGGAATTGTAGAAATTATATGATTTAAGAAGCAATTATTTTTACTTTCAACCTGGCAAAATAAAAATCACGATTTTTCCACAGTTTGATTTAATACCCTGAAAAAAATAGGGAGATATAAAATTAAAATCACTTTAGGGAAAATATATCCATCAGGATCTCTTTTTATTAAAATTTGCACCACTGCAAAATAACATTAAAAAAATTAATAAAGTGCAAAATTTAATTATTAATAAAATGAACATTCCTTTTGTTGAAGGAAAATTGAACGTTTTAAGAAATATAGAGGAATTTCCCTGGGAATCTTTAATTTTAAACACTCAGAAATATGGGCAGAGCATTTACCTAGTATTCGGTAATGTTTTACCCGTTGATCTAAGAACCGTACATGTTTTGCTCAAAAGAATGAAAATAAAGAGTACAATTAAAATAAGGAGGGGATTCACATACTATGCCCTTTTAGAGATTATTCAATCTTTGAAGAATTATTACGACATGGTTATTGTTTTCCATGATCCTGTTTCATATTCAGATTTAAAGAAGGAAGAGAAATTTGTTCTTTTGAATTCATTATTGATATCATTAACGAAATACGCTGAAGATTTTGATTCAATTGCCATTTTTGTTCATGATGGTGAATTCAACTATAGGGGTCCATACAATAGAATTGACATGGAATTCACAGGTATTGGATGGAAAATAAGATCAAATTCAAGTGAAATTTTTATTTATCATGATCCAAGGCAAACTTCTCTGGAATACTTTATGGAGGTGTGAAAAATGGGAAGGAATGTTCCGAGCTTAAGGCAGGAGATTGATGCGTTGATAGAAAGATGGGAAAAATACAAAAAGAGTATGAGGGCAGAGGATTCCCACATCATGGATTCTTTGATAAAGGATGTGAAAAAGCATGCGGGGGAGGCATCCTATGCCCTTGATGATCCCCTAGAGGCTGCAATACTTTCCATTCTGATAGAAATTAAAAGAAAAATATGTGAAAATGATCCTGGTGGATGTTGATATTGGTAAAAATGCTTATTTATGGTTCAGGGATGGTGAAAGGGTAGTTGAAAAAATTGAAGAATTCATTCCAGAATTTTATGTATTGGGGGAAAACCTTGATGAGTTGCTTGACTTAAAAATAAAGGGAATCAAATATGTGGAAAATAGAAAAATAAAGACAATAGATGGAGTTTATGATGGTATTGCCATAGGAACTCTACCATCCTACTTTTATAACATTGTTGAAAATGTTGATAGATTCGGTAACTATTCAAAGTATAGGATATACAATGGTGATGTAAGGTTAAGCGTTATGTACCTCTCTTGGAAAAAACTTTTTCCATTCTGGGATGGTTCTGATAGATTTTCAATCCTTAAATATAATGAATTGAAAATACTTGAAATGAAGTATAACGGCAGTGTTAAAATAAACAACAAAAGTTTTGAGGAGAATTCATTCAGAATGATTGAAGAGGAAATTGAAAGCCAGGATCCTGACATAATCATTTTCTGGAACGGTGATAAATACCTTGAAAAAATCGTTCCAAAATTTGGTAAAGAATTTAAAATGGGAAGAAGGTATGGATGGAGGGAAATAAAATCAAGGGAATATTTTTCATATGGAAGGGAATATTACAGGGAAAGGGCATTTATACCAAGGGGTAGAATTATCATTGATCCTTTAACATCATTCCTTTACAATGAATCCGGTGTGGATGGAATCATTCATGCATCAAGAATTTCAGGTCTTCAGGCTTCGTATGCTGCAAGATCCACCCCCGGTACACTTGTTTCAACCATGGAGGTTTACACAGCTCTTTTGAACGGTATAGGCGTTCCAATGCATAAAACGTATATAGAAAAAGAGAAGGATCTTGAAACGCTTGTGAAGGCAGATCGTGGAGGTGTTGTTTTCCAGCCAAAGCCGGGTTTTTACTGGAATGTTTATGAAATTGATTACACATCCATGTATCCATCAATAATTGTTACAAAAAATCTATCACCTGAAACGGTGAATGTTAATTGCCATAATTACATCACCGTTCCTGAAATAAACTATACTGTCTGCATGGACAAAAGAGGATTTTTATCACAGGCGCTTGAACCCTTACTTAAACTTAGAATATTAACAAAAAAATCCGAGTATGAAAGAATAAAGAAAATAGATAAGGCTTTGAAATGGATGCTTGTAACATCTTTCGGCTATACAGGTTACAGGAATGCAAAGTTTGGATCCATTGAGGTACATGAGGCAATAAACGCATTCGCCAGGGATATTCTTGTCAAAACGAAGGAAATTGCGGAAAGAAATGGTTTCAGATTCATCCATGGGATCGTTGATTCAATATGGGTTGAAGGGAATGGGGATATTGAGAAAACAATAAAAGAAATAAATGAAATGAGCGCCCTTTTCATAGATCTTTCTGGCGTTTACACCTGGTTGAAAATAATAAAGGAAAAGAGCGGCGATGTGGGCGCATTAAACAGGTACATTGCAAGGAAAAGCGATGGATCCTTTAAGATAAGAGGGATTATGCTTCGAAGATCTGATACACCAAAGTTCATTTCAAACTTCCAGGAGGATTGTCTTAACATTCTTTCTTCCCTTGATTCACCTGAAAAAATAAATGATGTGAGGGAGAAAATAATAAACATTTACAGAAAATACCTTGATGATCTTTCATTAAGAAAAGTGAATGCAAAGGATCTTTTGATAGAAAAGAGAGTATCAAGAGCACCATGGGAATATGAGAAAAATATTCCACAGAAAAATATACTTGATGAATTTTTCAAAAGGGGTATTGAACTTCATCCTGGGGATAGAATTAAGATGCTTGTTTATAATGAAAAACCAATAAGGGCAGTGGGTGAAGAAAAAGCTGAAAATGTGGATTATTCAATAACGTTCTATTCAAGAATTCTAAGGGATGCTTTATTGGAAATAATTCCATAGAATTTAAAAAATGTACCGAAAAATTTTTCTATTATTTACACATGAAATTAAATTTGGTAAATATGAAGAATATATGGGCAATTTTGGTAGCCATATTTTTAGTGATTTCTTTGGTTCCCGCATTTACCAGTGCATCAACCAGTACACAGAACATATACCATAAGGTAAACGTTGTTAATGGACTTAACGAAAAAAGTACAAACCTTGAGGTATTGAAAAGCAATATATTAAAAACTGTGGAAAATGATGGCATACCATTGAAATATGTTTATCTGCCAAACTTCAATGCTCAGCCACAGCATGGGAATATTGTTTCTCCATTGTATTCATCCGCTCCGGCTCCAATGGGACTGGGTGATTTTGGTATAAGTGTTAACAGCACGGGGGCAATTGTGCCATACACATATGAAACATCAAGTTTTGAGGCAAAGGTAACGGTTAACAACCTTTACGATTTCTATCTTTTGGATGATGGACCATACAGTGTTACGTTTCAACTAAACACTGTTCTAAACCATGTCACACTTTTTGGTAACTCAAGTTATGTGTTCTGGAACCAGAATGTTGTTTTCTATTCAGCAAGAACACATCAGCTAACATTCCTTGATAACATATGGAATTTTTCGAGCTCCGCTTTCTACATGAGCCCTAATTCAATAGTTTCAGGCAACGGTACGCTTGTTCCAGGTGTTTTTTACTATGCAATAGGACCTACATTCACAGTATCATATCCATTCACAGTATACCTTTATCTGAATTCCACAGTTATAAATGATGATACAGCTGTTTTCTTCAATTATACAGTTGTTTCCAATGGTACATCAATTTCAGGATCATACGATACGGTACTTTTCAACTCATCCTATGGTATGCCAACCGGATATGTTACACCTCAACCCTATTATCTTGTGAGCGGATCGCAGATCACACCAAATGGTTTTCTATTGAATGACGCTGAAATAATGATTGGAGGACCGGGTGGCGGAAGTACGGCAATGATTTACAACATAAATGCTACAATGAATCTTCTTTATTACA
>JAVRLJ010000062.1:0-5383 GCA_031961585.1 Thermoplasmatota archaeon
AAAATCAGAACAATTGAGGTGGATGTAACAAATTTAAGGGAAAGGTATGAGGAATGTAAGGAAGATCTTTATGTTGATTTAGAAATCGAAGATTGAATACTGCCCCTTCTTTTTTGGCTTTTCTTCCGGAACTATTGTTTTTAATTTTTCCTTCATTTTCTTCTCCTTCATTATTCCGGAATAAAACATAATTTCATCCATTGTATCCTTGTAAACTAAAATCACTGCCCTTCCAGGTCTTAGCCTACCTGTCCTACCTCTTCTCTGTATATTTCTAATCTCAGATGAAACGGGTTCATGGAAAATAACGAGATCCGTTTCAGGTATATCAAGACCCTCCTCGCCTATCTGTGTTGAAACAAGAACATTTATTTCACCGGATCTGAATTTTTTAAGTATTTCCTCCTGCTCTTCCTGTGTCATTCCCCTTTCGCCCTCCCTTGTGCTTTGACCCAGGAACCTTGATGGCCTTGCTATTTCAATTTTCTTCAGCTCCTCGTAAACCTTTTCGTTCACCTTTCTGTAGTTTGTAAAAACAATAACCTTTGATTTTGGATTTTTGGATAACTGCTCTTTTACTATCTCCTTTATCTTCTCTATCTTGGGACTCTTTATGTTCATCCTGACGAGATCCCTGGCTATCAACACAGCCTCCTGGAATCCTTTCAGTTTGTTCAGCCTAACATCAACCCTCCTTGCATTTTTCATTCTTCCGGATGCAACAAGCTTTTCAAGGTACTCATGGCAGCTCTCAATACCCTGTGTTTCAAGAAATTCAATTGCGATGTAAATTTTCAGCATCATGGATGTTATTGATAGTGCCTCGAAAAATGATTTATCACCTGAATTAATTTTTTCAAGTGCCTCCTTCTGCAAATCGAGTATCATTTTCTTTGTTATCTTCTTGTTTATGTTTGTATTTTCGTACTTTTGTTTAAACAATTCCAAAAGTGAATCAAGCAATTCATGAAGTTTCATTCTTAACGGTTCAAGTTCAAGTGGAAAATCCAGCTTTATACTTTCAATCTTAACACCCTTCACATATTCCCTTACATCCTCATCCCTCTCAGTTCTCATTTCCACCTGTTTCACGTTAAGGTTCCTGATTATTTCCTGCAACCTTTCCATCTTAGATCCTGGTGATGCGGTCATGCCAACAATTACCGCATTCACCGCCCTTTCCGTAACAAAGGTGTATGAATATTTGCCAACCGATCTGTGCGCCTCATCAACAATAAGTAATTTTACCTTTGATATATCTATGAGTGATGATAGTATATCATTCTGTATGACCTGAGGTGTGCTCACTATAACATCATTTTCATCCCAGAGTTTCTTCCTCTCCTGTGCTTTGATGTTTCCAGTTAGACCAACAATTTTATCAACAATCAAATACTTTTTTAGCCTTTCAACATGCTGTAAAACAAGCGGTCTTGTTGGTGCAAGAAAAAGAACCTTCGGACCAAACCTCTGAAGGAACTCTGCTATAACTATTATGCCTATTTCAGTCTTACCTATTCCCGTTGGAAGAACAACAAGCGTATTCTTCATTGTTTCAACTATCTTTTTTGCTATGTTTATCTGATATTCCCTTTTTTCTAACGTATCCTTCTTTATCAATGGATGCTCAAGGTATATCATCCATTATACCCAGGTAAGCCTATCAATCTCCCTTTCCTTCTTTGTTTTTTTCTTGAATTCCTTATAATGATCCTTGCATAAATGAACATTCCTTGTTCCCTTTTTTAAAGAAAATACCTTTTCTGCCCTTGCCCTTGCAACGCTTTTGAATGCAGGTTTATCACATCCTTCAACATCGCAGATTTCTTCAGCCATGGGAATAAAATAGTAAATACTTAATTAAATCTTTTCCAGATATGTTTAAATATGGTAAATTGATAATAATTATGTGAAGATTGTTCCCATTGTATCGGATTCCATGGGCGTAAGATCCATGAGCATCTTTATAGATGATGAATATAAAATAATAATTGATCCTTCAGCAAGTTTGGGACCCTACAGGTATGGACTTAGACCAACAAAAATTGAGTATGATTATCTTTTAAAATTCAAAAAAATTATCAGGGAAATTGCAAGAAAATCTGATATAATAATAATTACACACTACCATTTCGATCATTATGATCCAGATGAGGATTTTTATGAAAACAAAACCTTACTGATTAAAGATGGAAAAAATAAAATAAACAGATCACAGAAAATAAGATTTGATTACTTTGTTAATAAAATAAAAAATTATGAATTTGCAGATTCAAAAACATTCAACTTTGGGAAAATTTCATTGAAGTTTTCAGAACCATTCCACCATGGAAATGAGGAATCAAAGCTGGGTTATGTCATATCGGTTGTTATTGAATCTGATAAAAAGTTTCTCTTTTCATCGGATGTGGAAGGACCGATTGTTGAAAATGTTGCCGATTTCATTATTAAGGAGAATCCAGAAATTGCTGTGATAGATGGACCACCAACATATTTCCTGGGTTACAGATTCTCCGAAAGAGATTTGAACAGATCAATTGAAAACCTGAAAAGGATTGCAAGGGAAATTGATACCGTCATTCTTGACCACCATCTTCTCAGGGATCTAAAATACAGGGAAAGGATGAATGAAGTATACAGTTCAGGAAACGTTCTGACATTTGCGGAATTTAAGGGTGAGGAAATAAACATGCTTGAGGCACACAGGAAGGATCTATACAAATTGGGAGAAAAAGAAGTTAATGTGGATTTCGAAGAATGACGATTACGAAACAGTTAAATAGAAAATTTCGATTTCCAATTGAATATAAACATAAAGGATGGTCAATATGGAAATTCATAAATCTGATGTGGTGATTTTGGGTTCAGGGCTCGCCGGCTTGAGCGCTGCCATATCTGCAGCCGAATACAACAAAAACCTGAAAATTGCTGTTGTTTCAAAGCTCCATCTTCTCAGGTCACATTCCATTGCAGCAGAAGGTGGTTCTGCGGCAGTTCTAAGCCCTGAGGATAGCTTCGATTTACATGCGTACGATACAATAAAGGGCGGTGATTATCTATCTGATCAGGATGCTGTAGAATTTTTTGTTAGAAGGGCACCTGACCAGATCATAAAGCATGATCACTGGGGTTGCCCGTGGAGCAGGACACCGGATGGGAAGATAGCACAGAGGCCCTTTGGTGGTCACAGCTATCCAAGGGCAACATACGCAGCCGACAGAACAGGTTTCCATGAATTGCACACACTCTACGAAAGATTGCTTGTTTATGAAAACGTTGAAAAATTTCCTGAATATTTTGCAACATCCATTATAGCAAAAAATGGATCCTTCCAGGGTATTACGGCAATAAACATGAGGAATGGAGAATTTGTTGTTTTCCAGGCAAAGGCACTAATAATTGCAACAGGAGGTCTTGGAAGATTATATTCATTCACAACCTATTCATATTCTTCAACGGGCGACGGTGTGGCAATGGCTCTAAGGATAGGATTACCCGTAAAGGATCTTGAGTTTGTCCAGTTCCATCCAACAGGTCTTGTACCTTCAGGCATATTGATAACAGAGGGTGCAAGGGGTGAAGGTGGATATTTGATAAACAAGGATGGGGAAAGGTTCATGAAAAGGTATGCACCGACAAAGATGGAACTTGGACCGAGGGATATAGTTTCCAGGGCAATAATGTGGGAGATACAGGCAGGCAGGGGATTTGAGGGACCCTGGGGACCATACGTTCACCTTGATCTAAGGCATCTTGGTGATGAAAAGATTAAGGAAAGGTTACCTGCAATCAGGGAAATAACAATAAAGTTCAATGGTATAGATCCAAAGGATGAACCAATACCCATCAGGCCTGCGGCACATTACACAATGGGCGGAATTCATGTTAATATAAATACAGAAACACCATACAAGGGTATTTATGCATCCGGCGAGGCATCATGTGTGAGCATACATGGTGCAAACAGGCTTGGTGCAAACTCAACAATGGAGTGCCTTGTTTTTGGAGAGGTTTCGGGAGAAATTGCGGCAAAGTATGCCGAAAAGGCAACAATGCCTGATCTTGATATGGATCTTGTTCAAAAGGAAGAGAAGAGAATATATGATGAAATATTCAGGGAAAGGAAGGGAGAGGGAATAGCACCAATAAGAAGGGATCTCCAGTCAACTATGCAGGAAAAGGTTGGAATATTCAGGAACGAAAAAGATCTCACCGATGCTATAAGGATTATAAAACAGCTGAAGGAAAGGTTCAAGAACGTTTATGTTGAGGATAAGAATATGAGCTATAATTCAAATCTTTTCTCATACCTGGAACTTTCAAACATGCTTGAGAATGCGGAAGTTGTCGCTGTTGGTGCACTCGCAAGAAAGGAGAGCAGGGGATCTCATTACCGTGTTGATTATCCAAAGAGGGATGATGCTAACTGGATGAAGCATACAATCGCTGTGATAAGAAACGGTGAAATTGAACTATCATATATACCTGTAAGTGTGACCAAATGGCAGCCAGAGGAAAGGAAGTATTGAGGTGAATTTAAATGGATAAAGTAATATTTAGAATAAAAAGGGGTACTCCTGAAAAATGGGAGTACAAGGATTATGAAATACCTGTAACAAAGGGTATGACAATCCTTGATGGCCTTTATTATATCAAGGATAACATAGATCCAACCTTAGCCTTCAGGGCTTCATGCAGACAGGAAATATGCGGTAGCTGTGCAGTAATGGTAAACAATTTTCCAAAAACAGTCTGTTCAACACAGATTGAATGGATCAAGAAGGATGTGATTAAACTTGAACCATTAACAGGATACAAATGGATAAGGGATCTTGTTGTTGACTTTGACGATTTCTTCAAGAAACATGAATCTGTTAAACCATACATAATAAGAAAGGAGGAGCATGAAGGACAGTTCATACAGACTCCCGAACAGCTCGCAAAGTACAAACAATTTACGCTCTGCATAAAATGCGGTGCATGCGTTGCAGCATGTCCTATTGCTGCAAGCGATCCGTTCTATCTCGGTCCGGCTGCATTGACAGCAGCGTACAGATTCAACATGGACAGCAGGGATCAGGGATCCAAGGAAAGATTGATGGTTATAAGCGATCCAGAGGGATGCTGGAGGTGCCATTTCTCTGCGGAGTGTACTGAAGCATGTCCCAAGGATGTTGATCCTGCCTCTGCGATACAGAAACTCAAGGTACAGGCTGCTGTTTACGAATTTAAAAAATTCTTTGTAAGAAAGGGTGATTGAAAATGCCATTGAGAAATGTTTGGAACTGGGCAGATATAAGGGGAAAGCATACAGGTCAGCTTGCTTTTATTGCCCATAGGTTTACTGGATTGGTTATACTTTTATACCTTTTCATCCACCTCT
>JAVRLJ010000063.1:0-5177 GCA_031961585.1 Thermoplasmatota archaeon
TTTCATTCAACGATCCAGATATTACAGCAATCATCGATGTTACATATGAATATGTTGAATTAAGGGTAAAACCAATCTTTATCTATGGAAGGTACAGAAAGCTTGTAAGGGGTATTCCGCAAACAAAATGGATAAAGGGAAAGGGTGAAATGAGTGTTGAGGAAATGGTGGGTGAAATATGTAAAAAACATTTTCTCGGTCAAGGTTATGTTTTACATGGTGAAGGAAGGGAAGATGTGGATGTGAGAATGCTCGGAAATGGAAGGCCTTTCATAATTGAAATTGATCATCCAATAAAAAGGAATGCGGATCTAAGAACAATTGAGAATGAAATAAATGAAACATTCCATGATAAAATAGAAGTAAGATTATTAAAATATGTATCAAGGAAGGATGTTTCAAATTTAAAGGAAAGGAGAAGCAGAAAAAAGTATATTTTAAAAATATCCTTTGAGGAAAACATCGATCCAGAAAAAGTTTCGAATATTTTATCCCAGTTCCAGGGAAAAGTTATTTATCAGAGAACACCATTAAGGGTGATAAAAAGAAGAGCGGACAAGGTAAGGGAAAGAAAAATACACAGCATAAAGATCCTTGAAATTAAGGAAAGGGAAGTGACGGTTGAGATAGTTACCGATCCAGGACTCTATGTTAAGGAGTTCGTACATGGCGATCAGGGAAGAACAAGGCCAAACCTGGCAGAAATGTTTGGTGGTAAGATTAAAATAGAAAGTCTTGATGTGGTTGAGATAGAAACGGAGGATTGAAGATGGCCGAAATGTCGCATGGCCCAAGGGCCAGATCGGGTAGAAAGTTAAAAAAGAGAGTTAGAGAGAAGGGTATGCCCCCAATTACAAGGTTCCTTCAGGAGTTTGAAGTAGGTGAGAGTGTTGTTATTGACATTGACCCTTCACAGCATAAGGGTATGCCACATCACAGGTTCCAGGGCAGGATAGGTAAGGTTCTTGGTATGCAGGGAGATGCATACCTTGTTGATGTTACCGAAGGATCCGTTCATAAGGTGATAATTGCATCACCTGTTCACCTTAAAAGGATCTGAGGGATAAAATGATAAAGAAATACCTCACAATAGCTGAAGTTAAAGAATATCTCCAGAAAATTTCAAAAGAGAGGGAGTTGAATTCAATACAGAAAAGTGCACTGAAGTATGGAGAGGATTTTTCAAAGGTGGATCCATCAAAGGTTGAATCTTTGAAAAAGAAACTCATTAAGGTTGAAATAGTTAACGAAAAATATGCTGTTAAGTTACTTGATATAATGCCAAGAACGCCCGATGAGGTTAGGGCCATATTTTTGAAGGACAAAATTGTTCCAACCCCCGAGGATATACAGAAAATACTTGAAATTTTAAGCAAGGTAAAAGAGGAGTGAGGGGGAAATGGAGGATTTTGCCTACATACTTGATTATCTACCGCAGGGTAGAGCGGATGAAAAGAGTTTTAAAAGGACACCACTTGCCCTTGCAGTTGGTGAAACTGAATTCAAGCTTTTTGAACTCATACCAAAAATAAATGTAACATTGACAATAGGTGAGAGGGTATACATAGGTAAGGATCTGGATAAAAGGGTAAAGATTGAACATGTTAAGAGAAGGATCACATACGATGAACTTACAAATGCCGCGCAGAGTGAATTACCATATATTCTTGAGGAAATAGTGAAGAAGAATGAACAGAGGTTTGTTGAATTTTTCAACAAGGCATCGCCTATAACAACAAGGTTTCACATGCTTGAATTATTGCCGGGGCTAGGAAAAAAGACCATGTGGTCAATAATAGAGGAGAGGGAAAAGGGTCCATTCAAAAGCTTCCAGGATCTTGTTGAAAGGGTAAAGCTTGTTCACAGGCCTGAAAAATTGATAGTTAATAGAATTCTTGAGGAACTGAAGAATAGGGATATAAAGTACAAGATTTTCGTGGCAAAATGATGAAGAAAAAACTTGGTCAGGTTTTTCTGAGGGATAAGAACATCGTAAACATAATCATCAATGAATCAAATTTGAATGAAAATGATACAGTTCTTGAAATAGGACCTGGAAATGGTGTTTTGACAAGGGAATTATTAGGATCAGGTGCGAAGGTAATTGCAATAGAAAAATCCAGTGAATTTTACGATTTACTTGAAACACTATTCAGGAATGAAATAGATAATGGTAAACTTACCCTTATCCATGGTGATGCTTTAAAAATTGACTTTCCATATTTCAACAAGGTTGTTTCAAACATACCATACAACATTTCTTCACCAATAACGTTTAAGCTGTTGAATTACAAATTTGACCTTGCAATAATAATGTATCAAAAGGAGTTTGCTGAAAGGATTGTTGCAAAGCCCGGGAATAAAAATTACTCAAGGCTGAGTGTTGCAGTTTATTATTATGCTGATGCACAAATAGTAAGAAGGGTACCAAAAACCTGTTTTTACCCTGTACCAAAGGTTGATTCGGCAATTGTTAAATTGATCCCCCATAAAAAGTTCCAGGTAAGTGATGAGGAGAAATTTTTCAATCTTTTGAAAATACTATTTTCACAGAGAAGAAAAATGATCAGGAATATATTGAAAATGGAAGATATTCCGTATGGTGATAAAAGGGTTGAAGAATTAAGTCCTGAAAAAATAGCTGAACTTGCAGAATTTTTGATTTCAAAAAATTTAATATGAGTTGAAAAAGTTTTCAATGGGCACGAATTCATTACCCTTTAATTCAACAGCACCTTTCACATATTCCCTGTATATTTTAAAAACATTCCTGAATTCCTGTGGTATATGATCAAAAGGTGAATTCCTTGGATCGAAGTGGAGCATTTCCACATGCTCATGTGGAATTCCTTCCACATCAAAACCCCTTTGCTTCAAGAGATAAAATGTATGTTCCTTTTCATCCCTGTCAAGCCTTAAGGGTGATTTTTTAAGATTCTCACTTAAATTCTTTATGTGTTCATCCTTGTATTTTATTATCCTTGGATCAACATCGTTCGCTAGTGTGAATGAAAGTATACCAAGGCATTTCGTACATACACCGCACGGAACGATTTCACCATCCTCAATGTGACATGAATGGCATGATCTCTGGTATTTGAAAAGGTGTGGATACCTCTTTGAAAGTATCCTTTCAACAATCAATCCCGTTATTGGCCTTACTATGCTCCACTGTCTCATTTTCAAACCCTTTTTTGCAAAATACTCTGTGTTGTAAAGATCAAAATCCACACTCTGATCATATATTCCGAAGTAATGCCTTATTCCATTGAAGTAATAATCTGCCCTGGGATCATCGTACTCACTTCCAAGGAGAATGTTACCCACGTTATATTTTATGAATAATGGCATCATTGAAAAAATGTATGGGCCGAATATGAAAAGTCTTATCGGATATGTATCCGCCCTTATTTTTCTATGATCCTCCCTGATTATTTTTAAATGATCAAGCATGAAGAGATAGAATCTATCTATGTTAGACCATACCTTCTTTGTATTTTCCTCAAAGTTTATGAAACCTCTGTAGGCTGGTAAGGCTGTTCTCCAGTGCCCTCCTGATTCATTGAAAAATACAGGGTATGTTTTGCATCCAATTTCCTTAAGTAAACCGTATGTGAGCAGGCTTTCCTTTCCACCAGATGATAGTACAGCGCATGTTTTATTATCCTGATTACCTTTGAATTTTTTATTCTCAATACCCTTTGTTTTTATGTTCGCTTTACTCCTTGCATTTTCAGGTACCATTTCCTCCTCTTTGGGTATGTATTCCCTTTTTATGAAATCAGCCCTTCTTCTGCATATTTTGTTTACGAATATGTCCCTTGCAATTATTTCCATGTGATCATTTATGTATTTAATATCTTCTTCATTCAAAGGGAAATCAAGATAAAGATTGTTTGTGAAAAGTCCATAATTGATCAACGGCATTGTTACCATGAGTCTTGCAAGGTTTTCAATGTTCTCCACATCAATATTTTCCTGGTAAGAAAAAATTAGATCGAAGGAGAAATTTTCATCAAGAGTTATTTTTCCCTTTATTCTCTTATCCTCAATGATGGGTTCTGAAACATCGATCCTTTCAAAGCTTATTAAGTCCAATCAGTAACCACCCTTTGCAAGGACATCAGCACTTTTTTCAAACTCTATCTCAAACCTGCTCTCCTTCATTTCTATAATTGCCTTTGCAAGTTTTTTCACACCTGTATATAGAGGGGCATCAACAGGTACCCTGTACTTTTCCTCATATTCCTGTATGTAGTATGGTACCTCAAATTCCTGCATCTTTTCCGTGTTTATTGATATTCCAACTATTGGATGGCCGGATAGAAGTTCAATAATTTCCATAAATTTCCTCAAATCTGGTATTGGATACTTCTCAAATCCATCATAGTAAAGCCTTTTGGGTGCATGCTGTAAAACAATTGCCTCAGGTCTTGCTGCTGCAATGATCTCAAATCCACCGGGATAGGCAGGATGCATTATACCTCCCTGTCCCTCTATCAATATGAAATCTGGATGGTGATCCTTCCAGGCTCTGACAACCTCGCTCTCAATACCACCGGCAACGAAATCGTTTATCATTGCATCAATCAATGCACAGTATTCAGCACCCTGCATCCATGCAGTCTGGCCCGTTCCAACAAATATTGCCTTGTAACCCATGTCCTTCAGTGTTTCCGTGAGCATTATTGTTGTTGTCCTTTTTCCAATTGCACTGTCAGTTCCAAGAACAGCAACCTTCAGGGCCTTTACATTTTCTATTTCCCCTGTAAAGAATTCCTGTTTTTTGAGGAACATTTTCCTCACATCAACAATTTCAACACCGTATTTTTCAGCAAGGAATGAGAACTCAGGGTCATCGCTTAAAAATTCATGCAAACCAGAAACAATACCCATGCCATGTTCAATTGCCTTCCTTATGTATGTTCTGTATTCAGGTGGTAAATACCCACCATCAGTTGCCGCACCCACAATTAATATATCGGGTTTAAGTGCATAGGTTTCCTCTATTGATCCGAATATTGGTATGTTTCTGTATTTTCCATCAAGAACATAACCTGCATCCATGCCAGCAAAGTTTGAGTCTATAACACCTATGATCTCGTATCTTTTCGAATATCTTACAAGGCCATGGGCTGTTTTTCCATTTGTTGATCCATAGACACCCTCTGCCAAAA
>JAVRLJ010000064.1:0-5103 GCA_031961585.1 Thermoplasmatota archaeon
GATGGACCGATGCATTGAACTACGAAACCATATGGATGAAAAGGGAAGATATTGGTCTGGTTAGTTTGAAGGCAGGATACGAGATTGCAAACTTAAGGTTAAAGAAAGGTCTGGATTCAAATCCAATGACCGTTGAAAAAATACAGGAATACATTTCAAGTGTTGTTACGGATGGAGGGGATCCTTTACCAAGGAACTACATAGGACCGATAATTTACAGCAAGGACGAACTTGTATGGTCCAGAAACATTAGGATTAAGAGTGTGAAATGCCTCGGTGTGAACCTCTACAGAAAAATTTACAACCTTCTCTTCGGAAAAAATTTGTAAAGTTAAAAAGATAAACTATTATGGAATTTTCTGAATTGATTTTAAAAAGGAGATCCATAAGGGCTTTTAAGGAAAAGGATATTGATGAAAAAATAATAAAAAAGATAATGAATGAAATAAATCAGGCACCTTCAGCAGGGAATTTGCAATCATTCAGGGTTTATGTTATAAAGGATAAGGATACCAAAATGGAATTATGCAAAGCAGCATACGATCAGGAATACGTTTACAAAGCTCCTGTTGTTTTCGTTTTTGTTGCTGATAGAAAAAGATCAATGAAAAAGTATGGAAAAAGGGGATGGGAACTGTATTCACTACAGGATGCCACCATTGCAGCAACTTTTGCAATACTGAGTATTGAAAATTCATGCCTTGGATCCGTATGGGTTGGTGCCTTTGACGATCAAATGGTTTCAAAAATCTTAAAGATTGGTGAGGATATGAGACCAATTGCAATAATACCTTTCGGTTATCCTGATGAGAATCCGGAGAAGCCTGAAAGAAGAAATATTGAAGAAATTTTTATCTCATATCCCTGATGTATTTTGCAATAACAAGCCTCATGGCCTCGGATGTTCCAAGGCTTAACGTTGTGTTGTGAGCATCCCTTGCAAGTCTTTCAACAACAGTTCCCCTAGTGTATCCATATCCACCAAGAATTTCAACAGCATTTTTAACATGTTTCATTAGAGCTTCCGATACAAAAAGTTTTGTCATGGCAGCGTTCAGTCCCGCACTTTCATTTTTATCTATCAATAAAGCTGTATTGTAAACCATAAGCCTGGATGCCTCAAGGTCCGTTAACATGTCTGTTAAATATCCCTGTATGTACTGGTATTCAAATATCTCCTTATCCATGCTCTTTCTAGTCTTTGCAAACCTTGATGATTCTTCAAAAACACGCTGTAACATACCAAGTGCGAGTGCTGAAATATTTACCCTTCCCCTTTCCAGAACGGTCATTGCTACCTTTATTCCCTCATTCTCCTTTCCAATAACATTCTCGGGTGGAACGGGAGCACCATTGTACTGCAAACCTGCTATGGCCGCTCCCCTGAATCCTGTTAAATGTATGGGTGGTCCGACCCTGAAATTTTCAGTACCCTTTTCAACAAGAAATGCCGTAATACCCTTTGCCCTTAATTCAGGAGCTGTCTTGGCAAAAACTATATAATAATCCGCAACAAGTGCATTGGTAATAAAATACTTTGATCCATAAAGGTAATATTTTCCATTCTCCTTCTTTGCTGTGCTTTTTATACCAACAACATCAGTTCCGCCTGTAGGTTCAGTTAAGGCAAATGTGCCTATCTTTTTACCCCTTGCAATATCCTTAAGGATCTTCTTCTGCTCTTCATTGCCAAAAAGAAGTATTGTCTGGTCGAATAGACTTTCAACCTCCATTATGAATGCACTGTTTGGATCAACCCTTGCCACTTCTTCAATTGCAATAACAAGCTTTATCCTGCTTGTTCCATTCCCTCCATATTCCTCAGGTATTCCATAGCCAAGAATACCCGCCTCACCCAACGCATGTAGGGAATCCCAGGGAAACTCCTCCCTTTCATCCCATCTCTGTGCATTCTTTTCAATGTTCTTTTCAACAAAATTCCTTATGCTCATCCTGAAATCCTCAAGATCCTTGCTCAGAAATGATATCATGCTTAACACCTTAAAATTAAAAGGAAAAAAATATTAAAAACTTTTTCAATCAATGAACCTTTTCACCACCCACATAAACTTCCTGTTTCATGTTTTTAAATTCTCCTGGATCATTTATATGGAATGGATCCCTTTCAAGAATTATGAAATCGGCAAATTTTCCTTCTTCAAGGGATCCAATGGAATATTCCTGTAATGCCTTTGCCGAGCCCATTGTATAACAGTAAAGTGATTCTTCAAGATCCAGGCACTGATTTTCCGTATAATTGAAAATTTCAAGTCTTTCATATTTGCCCCTTGTCATTGCAGCATAAATTGTTAACCATGGATTAACAGGTTCAACCGGTGAATCCGTTGAAAATGCAACATTTATTCCCCTCTCAACCATATCCCTGAACCTGTATACCCATTTCATTCTTTCCTTACCAACTCTATCAATTATCCAGAAATCTGAGATGATGAAATGGGGCTGAACAACAAGTGTTAAATTTAATTTTTTTGCAAGATCAAGCTGATCATCCCTCATGACCGATGCATGCTCTATCCTTACATTTCCATAATCCTTCGCTATATCCAGAGCAAAATCTATACCTCCATCACCTATAGCATGTATCGCTACCTGCCCATCCTTATCCCTTATAATTTTTTCAATATTTTCCTTCTTTTCCACAACCTGCCCGTATGTTTTTTCATCACTGTACATTTCCGTTAAGTATGCTGTCCTTGCACCGAGTGATCCATCAGCGAACAACTTTATGCCCTTTATTTTCAATTTTTCATTGATCTCCATGCTTTTCAATTTACTATTTTTGTTCATGTATGCAAATACCCTCAATTTCAATTTTCCTTCATCATTTATACTTTTTAAAATATTGAAGATTTCATCACTTACAGAAACAAATCCAACGGATGTTATTCCATTGGATAGAACATGCTCCATGGCCTGTTCAACCATTTTTTTCTTTACATCCTCAGGTATCATCCTGTTGAACTTTTTCCTGAACAGTTCAAAAACATCCTCCTTAACAATACCAATTGGTTCATTATTTTCGTAAGGGAAATTCTCTCCCTCCTTTTTATAATCAACAAGTTCAAGCATTTTTGTGTTAACAACAGCAGCATGCAAACATACCCTTGTTAAAAGGACAGGTCTATCATTAACAACATCATCAATATCATACCTTGTTGGCCACCTTTTTTCTTCAAACATCTCCTGATCCCACCCATGACCCATTATTGGACCTGAACTATTCTCTGCAAATTCCTTGAGTTTTTTCTTCATTTCCTCAATGGATTTTACATTTCTTAAATCGAGTATGTTCAAAAACTGACCAATTTCATCAAGATGCAGATGAGCATCAATGAATCCCGGCAGGACCGTTTTTCCCTTCAAATCCACAATCCTTTCGGACATTTTTTCTATTTCAATTGATTTTCCAACCTTAACGATCCTATTATTTTCAACAAGCATTGCCTCTTCCACTCTTTTTGGCTTAAAACCCACATATATTTTACCATTAACAAATCCAACCTTCATGGTTATTTAAAAAGAAAATTTAAATAAAAATGTTATGTGAAGAAAAGATTATAAACCATTGGTGAATTCACGTTTACACACAGGTGTTAGGATGAAAAGGAGCTCAAGAGTCTGGAAAAAAAGAGGACAGATGCGCTGGAAATGGAGAAAGAAGAGGATGCGAAGATTGATGAGACAGAGGAGAGCCAACAGGAAGTAACGGGGGCATGGGGTAATCAGGTATCCTAGCGGGCTCCAGTTATGGAAATGATTCTCCAGTGGGTCAGCTGATAAATGATGATTAACTGGAGCAATGATCCAGTTAAGGAGAGACCCGCGGATCTGGGTTCAAATCCCAGTGCCCCCACTTTTATTCAGGGGATATAGATAAATTCCAAAAAATGAACCTTAATCTAGACTAATATATAAATTATTAAAGATAGAAAAGTAAATGTTTTTGATATGATCTCAGACAACATATCGCATACTAGTAAAAGATTAAAAAAATTTTCCAATTATAAATGTTTGTTTTAAAAAAATAAAGAGGGGAGTTAGGGGCATCAGAGTGAGAAATGAGGTTTGATTATTCCCATAAAATAATTATAGAAATTCAATATGAAATAATTTTCTTTGAATTTTGTGTATGAAGGAAACAAGCACAAGTATTACGGTTAAGGTTGTGTTGTTGATTGATATTCAACATACCTTACAATTTCAATATCCAAACCTAGATCAATCAATTTCCTGAAGACATCTATGTGAAAGGTTAAAAGATTCCTGAAATTTATAAATTTATAAATTCTGTAATTTTCCAGCTGTGATCCTTCAAGGTATATGACTGGCAAACCGCTTAATATGAATCTTTTAACAAAATCATGGATTGGAGGTGCATACTTTTCTCCTCCATACATCATTATTTCAAAAGGAAGAATTTTGTAATTTTTACCATCGAAGTATGGCCAGGAAATATAATATTCTTTATTCTCCTTTTCCGGAACAGGACCAACAAAATTTGCCTTAATTTCCATATAAAAGGAATTACTCAGATCAACACCATATCTTAAAAAGAATTCGGATAATGGCTTTACAGCACCAATCTCTTCAATAGAATAACTTCCAGGACCGACTATATCATCGTACGCCTTCTGCACGTAGATAATTCTTTTTGAAACTTCAAGTGATGATGAACTTTTATAATGTGCAATTGAGTAAAATCTCTTTTTATAGTATACCATTGCTGGATACAATATTACATTTTCTATATGGGGTAAATCAGTAGTTGTTTCTATTTTTCCAAAAAATTTTTGATCAATATAATGGATTGGTTGTAATGAAATTTGTAATGTATCATCTATTTTTTCATAATTAATCTTATCTTTTTTAAGTGCAAATTCAATTATTTCATAATCACTATGTGTTTTTGGAATTGAAAGTAAAATTTTATGTAACGGAGGTAAATATCTCAAGACTGTCCCATCTTTTAATATATTGTGCAAAGTCTGTGCCTTAAATACACTTTCATGGAAAGAGATTATCACCTGTCTGTCAAACATTTTCATGTATAATAGATCCTTTTCATATTCCTGAATTGAGTTC
>JAVRLJ010000065.1:0-5018 GCA_031961585.1 Thermoplasmatota archaeon
TATAACACCATGCACATGTGGAAGCCAGTGCAGATCCATTGCTATCATACTTGCATCTAGCTTTGATATTTTTCTTTCAACATCCAGATTTTCATGCAGAATCATCTGTACAGCAAGATTTTCTATGTTAACTTTATACCCTTTAGGTATAAGGTCCGAAATTAAACTTATGAAACCAATTGGATACATTTCAAAGATTGGTGTTGATGGTATAACATCACTGACAGGACCATAGATCCTGTACCTTTTCCTGAAATCGTATATGCTCGGTGCATGAAGAAGTATTAGATCCTTCATCTCATCCTTTAATCAATCAATAATAATAAATCTTTATTTTTTATTCACCTGAATATGAATTTAATAGCAAAACATGGGGTTGAAATTTACGCAGATAACGATTCATTCATCACGTTCCTCAACTCACCTTTCCTTTCACATAAGGAATTCAAGGCTGTGGATATTTTTCCATCAAGCAGAAAATTGTGTTATGTGAATTCACCCGTCCATGGAAAAGTTGTTGATCACAGGGTTCACAGAATGAGAAAAAATGGTATGGAGGAGCATGTTCTTATTATTGATTCTGATGGATTTTATATAAAGATTCTACATGTTAAACCATCCGTAAATGTAGGTGATACTGTTGATCCAGGAGAAACCCTTGGAGAACTTTACATTTCACCCTATTTTAGACCATGGACAGATCCCCACATACATGTGGAGATAAGAAATAAAAATGATTATCTGAGGGCAAGGGGAGGTCTTGTTCTGGAAATTCAGGAAGATAAAATAACAGGTGAATTTTACGTTACAGATGAAATAATATTGAAGGAATGGTATATTCTAAGAAAAGTGAAGCCTTTAAGGTATGGAAATTTCTATGGTGCAGGTGATTTAGGCATAATTGATGGTGGATTCCCACATTACAGATACGGTTTTTTGCTGGGTTCAAAGAAAGCATATTTTCTTGGAAAGGAAATAGGTAAGGTTCTTGATAATAACATTATTGAATTTTTTAACATTACTCCTGAATGGAAGGGTATTGTTTTCAGGGCGATTGGTTTTTATATTTACCTTAATGAAAATGTTTATCTTAAATACATTTTCAGATCGAGGGAAGATTATATCAAGGCTAAAGATATTTTTCAACGATAATTTTCAGGGCATTGGCATTGTTATATTTTTCTTCCCTTGATGAGTAAAGGAAAATTATATCCCCCTTTACTTTTTTCAATTCATCAAGAAAATCTTTGAATTTGCTATTGTTTAAAAGTTCATTTTCGTATTTTATCAAAAATTCATTCCATTTTTCTGGATCATGGGAAAACCATTTTCTCAATTCATGGCTGGCTGCAATTTCCCTTGCTCATAGATCTATTTTACCTTTTCCTTTTTCAATCCCCTGGGCCAGATCCTGTCAACAAGGATCCTGAAAAGCCATTGCTTTTTGAACCATAAATCCTTTCAACAATTATCATAATTGTTCATTCTTTTTTAAAATTAAAACCTTTTGTAAAAATTTGGAAAAAAATATTAAAGGGAAAAATTATTGAAATTCATGCTCGACATAAAGGTACCTGTATTAAAAAATGAAAAACTAAAGTATCTTCAGGATTTAATTAAGGATGATGGGGAGATTGAAACGCTCCTCAGGGCATCAAATATAACCGCTGTTGATAGAATGGGAATAACGGATCATGGACCTGTTCATATAAAAATTGTTGCAAATTTTGCAATAAAGATACTAAGAATTTTAATAAACCACGGTGTTGTGCCAAGCATAGTTAAAAATTATGGAATGGGTAATGATGATGCAGAGGTGGTTGTTTTTCTTGCATCCGTTCTGCATGATGTTGGTCATGCAATACACAGAATGGATCATGAACTGTTGAGCACAATCGTAGCCGGTCCAATAATAGACAGATTAATTTCAGCTCTTTACGATGATGAAAAGAGGGAAATTGTTAAAATGGAAATTCTTCATTGCATATATTCCCACAGGTCTGATATTCTTCCTCTGACGGTTGAAGGCGGAATTGTAAAGATCGCTGATGCTCTTGACATGGCACAGGGAAGGGCAAGAATACCATTCAGCGCTGGAAAGATTTCAATACATTCTGTTTCAGCGATGGCAATAGAATGGGTGAAGGTAATGGATGGTGAGAAAAAACCTGTGAAAATAAAAATAAAGATGAAAAATTCAGCGGGTATATTCCAGATAGATGAACTTTTGAAAAATAAAATTCAAACTTCAGGTATAAAGGATTATTTTGAAGTTTTTGCCGAGGTTGTTGGAGAAGAGGAAAAGATCCTGACAAAGGAGTTCACCATTCCATAGTACTAAATTTTTTTATATTGTTTATAATTGGTTGATCGATGGCAAAGATAAAAATTCTTGATGATGAAACTGTGAAATTGATAGCAGCAGGTGAGGTTGTTGAAAGACCTGCAAGTGTTGTTAAGGAGTTGATGGAAAATTCACTGGATGCAGGTGCAACAAGGGTTGATGTTTCAATAAAAAATGGGGGTAAAACGTTAATTTCCGTTAAGGACAACGGTACTGGTATGTCAAAGGAGGATGCATTGTTAAGCATAGAAAAACATGCAACGAGCAAGATATCTGGTAAGGAGGATCTAAACAGAATAAGAACATACGGTTTCAGGGGCGAGGCTTTATACAGTATTTCTTCAGTTTCCAAATTTGAAATGCTAACCGGTCAGGGTGATGCTTCCACATATATTTACTGTGAGGGAAATAAAATTATGAAAATTGAGGAAAGGGGACCGATGAAAGGTACATTGATCAACGTTATGGATCTGTTTTTTAACCTTCCCGCAAGAAAAAAATTTATGAAATCTGATATGAGTGAATTTCAGGCAATTGAGGAAATTTTCATAAACTATCTATTTGCAAGGGAGGATGTATCATTCACTCTAACGCATAATGGAAGGCAGATATTCAACATACCTGTTGTTAATTCATTAATTGATAGATTCACATATGTTTATTCCCCTGAACATGCAAAGAAAATGTTGAACATTGAAAATAAAAACAATAATGTGGAAATAAGGGGTATAATTAGCAAGCCGGAATTGACAAGGAAGAGTAAGGACCATATTTACATATATGTGAATGACAGGCCCGTGAAAAGTCCTGAAATTGTGGAATCAATAATATCAGCATATGGATCTTTATTGTTCAGGGATAGTTATCCCATAGCCATCATAAAAATTTACCTGGATCCACAGTTTATCGATGTCAATGTTCATCCTGCAAAAATTTTTGTTAAATTCTCAAATGAAAATGAATTATTGGATCTTGTAAAGGAAAGTATTAAAAAAGCATTGAAAAATGTGAATTTAATACCCGATATTGTCAGTGAATTTCCCGCACTTGAGAAAATTGATAAAATGCTGGATCTGGAGAAACAGATTACATTTGAAACTGAAAAAGGAATAATACAGAAAAAAATTGATGAGAATTTGCCCGATCTCGGATCATTTAAGATTGTTGGACAGATACTTGATACATATATCATTGTGGATACAGGGAATGGCATGTTGATCGTGGATCAGCATGCAGCACATGAAAGGATAAGGACTGAAAAACTTGAGGATGATATAAACAGAAAGAGTGTTCAGAACCTTATAGATCCAATAACAATAAAGCTTGAACCCTGGCAGATAGAAACTTTAAGGGAGGAGAAGGATATTTTTTCCTCTCTTAATTTTCAATTCGATATTTTTCAAAACCATGTTGTTTTAAGAACAGTACCATCATTCTTTAAAATTCATGAAATAGTGGATGCCTTCATTGAAGGACTGAACGAACTTGGTAAAAATAGAACGAAAGGAATTGAGGAAAGGAAAAGGGAAACAATCGCAACAATGGCCTGCAAGGGTGCAATAAAGGCAAACCAGAAGTTATCTGAAAAGGATATGAAAATTCTTCTATATGATCTGATGAAATGCAGGAATCCATATACATGTCCGCATGGGAGACCAACAATGATAAAAATAGGAAAAGAAGAACTTGAAAAAATGTTTAAAAGAAAAATTTAGGATAAAAATTTCACAAGCAATGCCTTCTGTGCATGAAGCCTGTTTTCAGCCTCATCAAATACAACACTGTTCGGTCCGTCAATAACATCTTCTGTTACCTCAAGCCCCCTGTGTGCAGGTAAACAGTGCATGAAAATATAATCCTTTTTTGCATGCTTCACAAGATCCTTATTTACCTGGTATGGCCTGAATATCTTTTCCTTCTTCTCCTTTTCCTCCTCCTGTCCCATGGAAACCCAAACATCGGTATAAATAACATCAGCATCCTTCACAGCTTCAACAGGATCGTTTGTGAAAACAATTTTTGATCTTCCCTTTGAAACTTCCTGTGCCTTTTTAAGATCCTCCTGTGATAGCTCAAATCCCTTTGGTGATGCGATTGAAAAATCAAAACCAACTACTGCGCATCCATAGAGCAGGGATCTTGCAACATTGTTTCCATCACCAACAAATGCAACCTTCAATTTTTTGTCCCTTCCCTTCTTTTCAATCATTGTCATTATATCTGCTATTATCTGCGCAGGATGTTCATAATCATCAAGTGCGTTTATAACAGGTACGGATGAATTTTCGGCAAGTTCCACAACCATTTTATGATCGAATGCCCTGTATACAATTCCGTTAACATATCTGCTCAGAACTTTTGCTGTATCCGATATTGTTTCACCCCTCCCCATCTGCATATCCCTTGGACTCATGTAAAGTGCATGACCACCAAGCTGTGTCATTGCAACCTCAAAGCTCGTTCTAGTCCTTGTGGATGGTTTTTCAAAGATCATTGCAAGGCTCTTTCCCTTTAACTTTTCCATGTATTCTTCTGGCTTTTTCTTTATTTTAAATGCCAGGTCTATTATTTCCATCATGTCATCCTTCACATCCAGTATTGAAACAAGATCCCTCTTCAAGACAATCACCAAGAACAGAGAATTACTCTTCGGTTATAATTTTTATCATTATTA
>JAVRLJ010000066.1:0-4969 GCA_031961585.1 Thermoplasmatota archaeon
AGATTGCACTTGAGGCAAGCGTATACCTTGATGGAGAATATGGTGTTAGGGATGTTTTTGCCGAAGTACCTGTTATACTGGGAAAGAATGGTCTTGAAAAGATCATAGAGGTTGATCTCACACCCGAACAAAAAGAAAAATTCATGAAGAGTGTTGAGGCAATAAGGAACAACCTGAAACAGGTTCCACCATCTTTCTACGAATAAACCTTTTCCATCAAATTTTTTAATAAGTTCCTATTTTGTATTTTTTGTGATAACCGGGATTGATGTTGGCAGTACAACAACGAAGATCGTTCAGATGGATGAGGATTTAATAGATAAGGAAATACTGCCAACAATAAAATTCATTTATTCTGAAAGAAAGAATCAGGTAAAAGATGCCATATCAACAGGTTATGGAAGATTCACAGTTCAAACTTTGAAGGCAATACCTGAGATAAGGGCCCATGTTCTTGGTGCATTGTATCAGACAGAACTTTCTGATTTTACCCTTCTTGATATAGGTGGCCAGGATTATAAGATTGTCTATGTTAGAAATAAGGTAATACAGGATTTTCTCACAAACGATAAATGTGCAGCAGGAACAGGAAGGTTCCTTGAAAAAATGGCTGAGGTTCTTGATCTTTCCCTAGATGGTTTATCAAAGTTCCACGAGGATCCTGTAAAATTAAATTCCACATGCACGGTCTTTGCTGAAACGGAATTGATTTCAAAAATGATGGAAGGTTATCCTAGGGAAAGGTTAATTGCAGGCGTGAACTATGCTGTTTTTGAAAGGCTTAAGCCATTCCTGCTAAGATTCAAATCAAACGTAATTGTTTTTACGGGTGGTGTTGCAAAGAATATGGCAATAAGAAAAATACTTGAGAATGAACTGGGTGTTGAAGTCATTGTTCCGGATGAACCACAGGCAAATGGTGCAATAGGTTGTGCATACTACGGTAAAAAACTTCTTTCTAAAAATCCCTCAATTCTATCCCGTAGATCCTAGAAATATTTTCAGAAAGAATCTCTCCATATTCCTTTGTTTCTTCCCTAAACTCGGACATCAACATTCTCATTCTCCTTGGAACGGATTCTATATCCATCACAGCCCCCTTCCTTTTTGGATCATCAAGGAAATCGGTTTCGAGGAAAAATCTTTTACTTTTTTTAATAGCAATTCTAGCATTCTCCCTGCTTGCCATCACACTTGGAAATATTCCATAATTTTCCTCAATCAAAACAAGTGGGGGACTGTAATGCTTTATAACCAGATTCTTATCGATACCATTCCTATCTGCCATTTCCGCAAGTTCCTTAAAGGTTTTTTCACCTGCCGATTCCGTGTGCAAAACAACAGGTATGTGCTTTTTTCCTGCATTTTTAAATGCATATTCAATTATCCTGTTTGACATATCCCATATTTCCTTTTGAACATCGAAATGAGGCCTTCCTATTTCACCCAGAGCATCTGCCTTTCCATTTTCAATGTAATCGATTGCAAGATCCACAGCCTCTTTAAACAAATTTTCTATTTCCTCAATTTTTTTAGTATTAACCATTTTCAGTGCATCAACAGGGTATGGGCCTATTGTTATGAGAACAATAACACCTGTGTTTTTTCTTACATTTTCAGCTATTTTTATTGTTTTCTCATACTGTTCAACAAAATAATCAATTCCTTCAATATTTTTATTTAATGGTAAATTGCATATGTTTATTATATTTCCCCCTGCCCTTTCAAACCTTTTTACAGCATTAACGTTCTCTCCCTCTTCCTGAAGATGTACATGGTTATCAAAAACAGGTATTTTCATAATTACCTCCAGTATGGTTCCCTGTTTTCAATTGCCTTAAGGAAAAGATTCTTCAGTTCAGCAAGATCACCATTTTTTATGGATTCTTCAACATCAACAAGGTTATCGTTCCTGAATATGCATGGTTTAAGTTTTCCATCATAGGTGAACCTTATCCTTGTACAATTCATGCAGAATTCCGTGTTATGCATGGGTTTTACAAGTTCAACTGTGTATGATATTCCATCATTTTTCACCGTGAATACTTCCCTGTTATGTAATGGATTTCTTCTAATTTCCGGGCTCAGGGATCTCAGATATTTTTCAATTTCATCAAGGGTAACATGGTATTTTTGATACCAGGGTGAATTTTCTCCCTCTCTCGGTACTTCAAGTTCTATTACCTGAAGAATCATGTTTGAATTTTTTACAAAATTTATCATGTCAAGGAATTCTGAATCATTAAGACCTTTCATTATAACATAGTTAATTTTTATTGGATTCAATGGTGTATTCCTTGCATCCTCTATACCCTCAAGAACATTTTTAAGCATATCCCTTCCAGTTATTCTCCTGTATATTTCTGGCTTTAATGATTGTAAACTTATGTTAATTCTGTTCAGTCCTGCAAGGTAAAGATCCTTTGCCCTCCCTTTAAGCTTTGTACCGTTTGTTGTTAAACTTACATCCTCAAAATAATTTTTTGCCCTTTTAATTATATCCTCAAGGTCATCCCTTTCAAGCGGTTCACCGCCCGTAAACTTAACTTTTTTTATGCCCAGTTCTTTTGCAACTTTGAAAAGATTTTCAAAATCTTCCGGATAAAATGTATCCTCCTCGCCTTTAATACCTTCCCTGTGACAGAAAAAACAATTAAGGTTGCATCTTTTTGTAACGGATATTCTTATGCTCGTAACAGGCCTGCCAAATCTATCAACAAGCACCATTTCCATTCTATTCAATCTATGACCATATTTAATATTTTTGTTACCTTCAAAGTTATAAAAAAATCTTAACAAATTTGATAAGTTAAACAATTTTATAAAATAGTAAAATTTTATTTTTTTTTAAAATAAAAAATTTTCAGTAATTCTTTTGTGAATCTTCAAGATTATAGTATTCAGGATCATTCAATTCAAGTTTCTTGCACATAAGTATTCTTCTGGAATATTGACCAGCGGGTATCAGTTCGGAACCTGTGATCTTAACATGATCTTCATCATTTAATTCATCTGAAGAATATACCCAAAATTTTGTACCTTGTAAATAAATATATCCCCTGTGCTTATCCTTTTTTATTCCCCTCACTATAAAAATTTTACCATAGGTCTTTTTTGATAAGGATCCCAGAATTATTGCTCCTGAAAATATTAAAGCAAATGGAATTATTATTCCAAAAACGTACAAAAGAATTACATCCCCACCATTGTATATGAAAAGTAATGAAGTACTGTATTTGAAAAATATAGCCGAAATTGATGGGAGCAATAAAAGAAAAACATCAACAAAAATAAACAGACCAAGTCCGGTAAAAATCAATATTTTTGCAAGTTTTCCCTTTTTCATATTTCAATATTTATGCATATTCTTTATTTAAATCTTTCAGGAATTTCTGGGTGAAATACAAAAAATTAAAGCAATCATTAGAATTTTGGAGTAATATATGAAGAAAGTAGGATTCTTCTCACCTTTGCGCTGTAGTCCAGGAAGCGTTTAAATGGTGATCATAGTTACAGCGCTTGTTATCCTTTCATTTTTGGCATACATTACCCTTGGAAGTAAAGTATTTTTATTTTCCCTTGCAGCTTTTATTTTTCTTGAATTTTTCATTTTAATGATAAAGGGTCTTGAAATAATTGAACCTGCAAAAATAGAAAATAAGGATGAAAGTGAAGGTATTGTTATCAAAGAAATTCTGCCGGAAGAACCGGGCGTTGTGAAAATAGGCAATGAAACCTGGTCAGCTTATTCTGATGAGAATAAAAAAATTGGAGAAACTGTAAAGATTATAAAAAAAGATGGTCTTTTTCTTGAAGTGAAAAAAGTTTAAATGAATTCTTTTAATGCTTCTTCCTTTCCAATTTTTTCGTATGTTCTGTCCTCAATAAGTTTTGTTTCCCTCAAAACAGGGTCAAGATCCTCATACCTTGGTCTTTCTGTTTCGTAGAAAATACCTATGGGTATTTTTTCACCATATTCCTGTGCCTTCTGGTAGGCAAAGTTGAAATCATTTATCCTTGACTCATCAAGCTTATAGATCCTCTTTTTGAAATATTCGTAAGTGTTTATTTTATTCCATGTAACGCATGGAGAGAAAACATCAACAAGGGAAAAGCCCCTGTGGAGTATTGCCCTTTTAATTATATACTTAAGATGATCAAGTTCTCCTGAAAATCCTCTTGCAACAAATGTGGCTCCTGCCGACAATGCAACGGTCAGTGGATTTATTGGTACTTCAACATTACCATATGGGGTTGTTTTTGTTACCATTCCGAATTCCGATGTTGGAGATGCCTGTCCTGTTGTTAAACCGAATATCTGGTTATCTGAAACTATGTAAGTTATGTCAACGTTTCTTTTTGCTGCATGTACAAAGTGGTTTGTTCCTTCAAAGTATGCATCACCATCTCCACCATATGCAATCACTGTTAGCTTTGGGTTTGACCATTTTATTGCTTGAGCAACAGGCAATGGCCTTCCATGAATACCATGGAAACCGTAAACGTTCAGGAATTCAGGCATGTTGCTTGAACATCCTATACCTGAAACAACAACCACCTCATGGGGTTGAATGTTAAGTTCCGCAAGAACAGATTTTATGGCTGAATGCTGTGCAAAGTTTCCACAGCCTGGACACCAGTCAGGTTTAACCCTGGGATGATCAAAAACCTTTGGATCCATTCATACCACCCCCGAAAATATATTTTTAATTTCTTTATAAACCTGTTTTGGGTAGAATGCTTCACCATCATATTTTCTTATCACTGCTTCAGGATTTATTAGAAATGTTTCCTTCAAAAGCCTTGCAAACTGTCCGGTGAAGTTGTTTTCAACGACAACAAATTTTCTTTCACCAAGAATCTTCTTTATATCAGGGTTGAGGGGAAAAACCCTATTTATTTCTATTGCTCCAATTCTTAAACCATCATCCCTGAGCATGTCTATTGCCTCCTCAACAACACCCTGCGT
>JAVRLJ010000067.1:0-4925 GCA_031961585.1 Thermoplasmatota archaeon
TTTGTTTTAAGGGAAGTTCCAAAATACCTCGATAGGGTTCAAAGGGACGGAAAGATGCTTTTGAAAAGGTTCAGTGAGATAGATTCAGATATAATTGCCGAGGTAAGGGGAAAGGGTTTCATGGTTGGTATAGAACTTGTTGAGAACAAAAAGCCATTGAAATATGAAAAGGTTCTGAAAATAAAACATGATCTTTTAAAAAATGGTCTGATGATGCATACCTGCGGTCATTTCTCAAATGTTTTCAGGTTCATGGGTGCAATTAACATACCAGATGATCTTCTTAAGAAAGGACTGGATATATTTGAAAATGTACTATTATCCAAAAATCAATAGGTGAGTTCCTCCTCCAGACCCTTCAACAAACTTTCTACATCATTTTCTTTATAAATTTTTAACACTGTTCTTGAATCAGTTCTCTCTATATCCACTATTTTTGTAAGCTCCCTCAAAACCAACTCATAATCCTCTTTGGATTTATTTGCTGTAACAAGAACAAAATCTATATCGCCCAGAATGAAATAAATGGAAATTATGTTCTTTATTTTTTTCAGTTCATTAACAACATTCTCATAGTATTCAGGTGAAAACTTGGCTTTAACGAATGTTATTGTTATAAAGTTGTAACCAATTTTGTTTAAATCCACATCAATTGTATATTTCCTTATAATTCCTTCATCTTCAAGCGCTTTGATCCTTCTGCTTATTGCCGATGGTGAAAATATGCCGACCTTTAAACCGATGTTTTTTAAAGATTCCTTTGCATTTCTGAAAAGCAGTCTTAAAATACCGAGATCAATTCTGTCAACCATGAAAACATGATCATACATCATTTATATAATTTTTGAGGTTCAGTACAAAAAATTTATTCATAAAAATTTAATCTTCAAAAAATATATAATTTTATTTAAAAAACAATGCGAAAAATTTTTCCATGAAATTACTTCTGAAAATTTTTGATTTGAAAATTTTGCACGGAAATTAGAAAGATAAAAATGAAATAGAAAAGGTAATAAAAACCCATAACTTAGATTTTTCATAAAAAAGTTATGTTTATGCTCCATAAAGATGGAGGGTTAAAAATGGATGATTATGCAAAGATTTGCTCCGAATTGACATTTGGAACTTGGAGAAAACAGGCAAACTGGAAGCCGGTTTTGATAGAAAAAGCTGAAGGTTCATACTTTCAGGATTCGAGCGGTAAAAAATACCTTGACTTCTCATCACAGTTGATGTGTTCAAACCTCGGTCATGGGAATGAAAGAATAAAAAGGGCTATTATGGAACAGCTTGAAAAGTTTGAGTATATACAGCCGTCCTATGCATCTGAAATAAGGGCAAAGGTGGCCCTGGAACTAAAGGAAATATTACCAAAGAACTTAAAAAAATATTTCTTTGGATCTTCAGGAACGGATGCTAACGAGGCTGCAATAAAAACAATAAGAATGTTTCATTCAAAGGATAGAAAATTGAAGATCATTTCAAACTACAACTCTTACCATGGTGCAACCATGGGGAGTGTGACATTGACAGGCGATTTCAGAAGGATTGCGGTTGATACATTCTATTCATCCGGTATGGTTATACACGCGCCACCACCATACTGTTACAGGTGCCCATTCAATTTAAAATATCCAGAATGTGATCTCGCCTGTGCAAATTATATGGAATATATGATTAAAAATGAGGGGAACGTTGGTGGTGTGTTCCTTGAACCTGTTACGGGTACAAATGGTGTAATAATTCCACCAGATGGTTACATAAAAAGGGTAAGGGAAATAACTAAAGAGAATGATATAATATTTGTTGCCGATGAGGTTATGAGTGGTTGGGGCAGAACGGGTGAATGGTTTGCAATAAATCACTGGAATGTTGAACCCGATATACTTACAACTGCAAAGGGTATAACCGGTGCATATTTACCTCTATCACTTATGGCTGTGGATGGAAAAATAGCTGAATTTTTTGATGATAACTATTTTGCCCATGGATTAACATACGAGGCACATCCTGTTCCGCTGGCAGCAGCATTTGCTGCAATAAGAGAATATAAGGAAAGGGATCTTATAAGGAGGGCAAGGGATCTCGGTATATTAATGAAAAAAAGGCTTGAAGAAATAAAGGAAAGGCATGTTTCGGTTGGTGATGTGAGGAGTATTGGGCTTTTTGGTGCAATTGAAATCGTTAAGGATAGGGAAAAAAAGACACCTTTCAACACCTATGAGGATAAAATGAATGGAAAAATTCTGATGATCGATAGAATTGCAAAGGCTGCATTTGAAAATGGTGTTTATGTTAATTCCTGGATCAATCATTTCATACTCGCACCTCCTCTGATAATCAGTGAGGATGACTTGAATAAAGGTCTTGATGTGATTGATGAATCATTGAAAATATCCGATAGTGAGGTGATAAAATGAGGAAAATAAAAAACTTTGTTGATGGAGAGTATGTTGAGCCTGAAGGAAATGAAAAATACGATGTTTACAATCCAGCATTCGGCGAAATAATTGCAAAGGTTTCTGAAGCAAAAAGGGATGAAATAGATCAAGCAATAGATCTGGCATACAATGCACAAAAAATATGGAGCATGGTTCCTGTAACTGATAGAATAAAATATCTTTTCAAACTTGAAAACCTGATGTGGGAAAATATTGACAGGATTGCAGAAATAACAACAATAGAGCATGGAAAGACATTTGAAGAATCAAAAGGTGATGCAATAAGGGCAATACAGAATGTTGAAAGCGCTGCAGCAGCAACATACCATATAATGGGTAGAAATAACAAAAACATTGCAAGGGATATAGATGAAGAACTTATTAGAGAGCCAATAGGTGTATTTGCAATCATTTCACCATTCAATTTCCCCTTGATGATACCATTCTGGTTCCTTCCATATGCAATAGCTTTGGGTAATACCGTTATTGTAAAACCATCGGAAAAGACACCCATGAGCATGGAATTTGCAATGGATCTAATAAAAAAGGCAGGGATACCAAAAAACGTTGTCCAGCTCGTTAATGGTGGAAGCGAGGCTGTTAACTACATACTTGAAAATGAAAAGGTTAATGGAATAAGTTTCGTTGGATCCACACCTGTTGCCGAATATGTTTATAAAAAGGGAACATCATTGGGGAAAAGGGTGCAGGCAGGAGCATCTGCAAAAAATTTCGTTCTTGTTATGCCTGATGCCGATCTTGATGCCAACATAAAGAATATAATAGGATCTTTTTATGGCAATGCAGGTGAAAGGTGTCTTGCGGGTGCTGTTCTTGTAACATTCCCTGAAAACCATAACAGGGTTCTAAAAATTTTTGAAAATGAGGCAAGGAAGCTGAAAATAGGTTATGGATTGGAAAAGGATGTGGACATGGGACCATTAATAAGGAAGGATCATTTAGAAAGAGTTAAGGGATACATTGAAATAGGTGAAAAGGAAGGAGCAAGAATTGTTCTTGATGGAAGATCATACAGGAATGAAAGTTATCCGAATGGATTCTTCCTTGGCCCAACAATACTTGACAATGTTACATCAGATATGACTGTTGCAAAAGAAGAAATATTCGGCCCAGTTGCATCTTTCCTCACAGCCCAGAACTTTGATGATGCAATAGAAATAATAAATAAATCAAAATATGGAAACGCATCATCCATATATACAAAATCCGGTAAATATGCAAGGGAATATGTTCAAAGGGTAAAGGCTGGAAACATTGGTGTAAACATTGGTATTGCAGCGCCCATATCATTCTATCCATTCGCCGGTATGAAAAAATCCTTCTTCGGTGATCTTCATCCCCAGGGAGGAATTGATCACATTTTATTCTTCACAGATAGCAAGGTTGTGATAACAAAATGGTAAATAGGAATAAGAAAACTATTTATATGAATTTGTCATAGCAGTCTTCACGGGATGACGGTCATAGAGAACAGGGAAACACCCGGTCCCATCCCGAACCCGGCAGTTAAGCCTGTTCTCGTGCCATGTGTGTACTTGGATGCGCGAGCTCCAGGGAAGCATGGCTTGCTGTCATCCCATCCCAATAAATTTTTATTGTTTTGTTGAATTCATTCAATTATGTTTCCTGAAGATGTTATAACAATTTCAAAAAAAGGAAAAAGGGAGGCAAGGAATCTTATTTCAAAGGGAAGGTTTGTTAAATACAATTACCTGGATCCTGAAAGCGGGAAGGAAACTGAAAAAAAGTACAGGCTTGTTCTGAAGGATGATTATGGAAACATTGAGGAATATTTTGTAATTGAAACAAAAGAAAAAAGATATTTGATGATACCTGCCCAAGAAAAAGAGGGAAGAAAAATATGGGATGGAAAGGAAGCTGTGGATCTTGAAAGCTTACTGAAATGATCTATGAGTTAATTTTTGCCAGTGTAACAACAAAATAAAGCGTTTTCCCTGCAAGGAAATTGTTGAAATTCAATGTAATTGTTGTTGATGTAATGTTTGATACATATGCACCGTTTGGAAGGAATGTGTAGATCTGTGTAACTATTTCATAGAATATGTTTGTTGAATTTGCATTTATGATCCTGTAGCCCCATGAAACATTTGAATATGGATAATAGATTGAACCTGAATATGCATCATTCTCTATTGTTACATTGTCTTCAACAGAATTGAAAGATATAACAACATCGTTCCATCCAAATATTCTGTCTTTGTAAACACCACCTGAATAGGGTGTTTCACCTGTTCTATTCTCAAATTGTTGAAGTGTTAGATACTGTATTCTGGATACATTTCCGTAAACTGAAATATTTTTTATAAGAGAAGAATTGTAGGAATATCCCAGAGATGGCGGAACAACTATAAGTTTTGTTTCACCCACATGCATGCCTATGAGACCTTCACTGAAACCCTTTATTACCTGATTTGACCCTACAGTGAAATTGAATGGCTGGAA
>JAVRLJ010000068.1:0-4904 GCA_031961585.1 Thermoplasmatota archaeon
TGTGTCAATTCCGTAAAGGTTCGCGAGTTCGTTTGCAACGCCTATTGCCCTTATATCATCAATGCCCGTCATGGGTCCAAACATGTCAAGGGTTTCGTATTCAACACCCTCGGCACCATCCTCAACAGTATATTTTCCATAATTATAACCAGGCATGATCCTTCTGCATGAAACAGTACAGAAATAGCAGGCTCTGTGACCCTTCAGAATCTTTTCGTATTCT
The DNA here is from genome assembly GCA_031961585.1 of Thermoplasmatota archaeon. Taxonomy (GTDB): domain Archaea; phylum Thermoplasmatota; class Thermoplasmata; order Thermoplasmatales; family ARK-15; genus JAVRLH01. Next base: position 224 of record JAVRLJ010000068.1, read on the forward strand.
CCGGGCCATGATACTTTGTTCACATCATATTCACCATATTCCTCATCGTTCCAGTTGTATGATGGTGTATCGCCCGTCTGCCATCCAAAGGTCATGAAGGATGGAGTTCCACCATCCCTTGTTGTTTTCACTCCCGGATCCTCCATCTGGAACTTTATTATTTCATTACTAACTTTTTTAAGGTTATCTGGATCAGCCACAGGAATCTTCATGTCTCCTTTAACAACAACAGCCTTCAATTTTTTCGATCCCATAACAGCTCCAACGCCAAGCCTTGCAGCAGCCCTTCCCGCCTCATCGTTCATGATGGCAGCATATCTGACAAGATTTTCACCTGCCTGACCAATTGCAGCAACCTTAATTTCATTATCACCCAGATCCTTTTTCAAAGCTCTTTCCGTTTCCCTTGCATTCATACCCCAGTAATCCTTTGCACTTCTTATTTCCACATTACCATTGTTCACGTAAAGGTAAACGGGATCATTTGAAATCCCTTTAAAAACAATAAAATCAAAGCCGCTCCATTTCATCACTGGACCGAAATATCCCCCTGCATTCGCATCACCAAAATAACCGGACAATGGTGATTTTGTAACAACAACATATCTTGAGGCTGTTGGTGTTTGCGTTCCTGTAATAGGTCCAGTTCCGAAAATAAGAAGATTCTCGGGATCGTACGGAGAGGACCATGAGGGTACCTCATCATAGAGAATTTTTCCAGCAATACCATAACCGCCTATGTATTTTTTTATAATACTTTCATCAAGTTTTTGTACATTGAATCTTTTCAGGCTTAAATCAACCCTTAGAACCCTGTTCATGTATCCATAAACCATCCAAAACACCACCCATAATATTTTTTAAGCATCATTTAAAATTTTCGAAAAAAGTAACAAAATTATGGAAATTAAAAAAATTTTTTTGAATTTTTGTTTATGCACACAAAGAAAAAAATATAACATGAAAAAATATTGTTTTTGTAAAAATCTCCATATCTTTTCCATCCCTTCAAAGATCTTTTTTTAGCGTGCTAACCGGAAATAATCAAATACCAGCGGTTTTATTTATTTTTACTTCACAGGCTAAGATTTCCCAAAATTCTCCAGAATGAATCAACATAATATTTAAAATTGAATCGTATATCGGATCTGTTAATATTATTGCTTTCAATGCGTATATTGGAATGATTTGTGAAAATTTAATCTATTTTGAAGATCAAAATAGAAAAATATATAATTAATTTAAAATTTTCTGACCCTATGAATAATGAAATAATTTCAAAAAGAAAAGAGGAAATCAATAAATTGAAGAATGGTGTTGATGTTCTTATCATTGGTGCTGGTATTACAGGTGCCGGTATATTCAATATACTTTCATCACTAAATGTAAATGTTGCACTTGTTGATGCAAACGATTTTGCATTTGGGACCAGCAGCAGATCTTCCAAACTCATACATGGTGGATTGAGGTACCTTGCGAACGGTCAATTCTCTGTTGTCAGGGATTCCGTAAGGGAAAGGGACTTTTTGCTAGAATATCCACATCTTGTAAAAAAGGAGAATTTTTTGATACCCATTGATGAATATTCCTGGTCAAAAAATTCACTTAAACTTGGTCTCTGGCTATATTCATTTTTTTCAAAAAAAATAAAAGCAAAATGGTATTCCAAAGATGAAATATCAAAAATTCACCCTTTTCTTTCAAATACTCCGCAGAAGGGTGGATTTATTTACGCAGAAGGAATAGTGGATGATGCAAGGCTTGTTATTGAAAACATTCTTTCAGGAAAGGGTGATTCTTCAGTTGCCCTGAACTATGCTGAAATTATTTCAATTGAATTTGATGATAAATATGCAGTATCTGCAAAGGTAAAGGACAAAATAACAGGTGAAGAGTTTCAGGTTAAATTTAAAATGTTAATAAACACAGCAGGTCCTTGGGTAGGAAATATTCTAAGAATGATGGAAAACAGGTATAAGGAAATTGATGAATTAATCAAAATGCTTAAGTTGAGCAAAGGCACACATATTATAGTGAAAAGGGATCTTTATCCAGAGGATGTTGCCCTTGCAATAAGATCACCTATAGATAAAAGGCAGGTCTTTGTAATCCCAAGGGGTGATGTTGTTATAATAGGAACAACGGAAATCTACTATGGTGGCGATATTTCGAATCCAAAACCCACAGAGGATGAAATTAATTATCTTATAGAATCCGTAAAAAGGTATGTTCCAAATTTAAAAAGAGATAATGTGATTAATGCCTATGCGGGTATAAGACCACTTTTTGGAAAGGGAAATGACCTTGGAAAAATTAGCAGGGAATATAAAATAATTAAGAATGAAAATGTAATAAATGTTGTTGGTGGTAAGATCACAACATACAGAACAGTTGCGAAGAAAATAGCCCAAATTGTTATGAAAGAAATGAATCTTAAGGGTGAAGTGAATATTAAGTTCAAATACAAAAGGGATGTTTCATCAAATAAGGAAAAGCTTGCTGGAATGTATGATCTTAAGAATGATTCTCAGGTATCTTTTGCATACGATATAATTTATGAAAATGCTTTCCACGCGGATGATATTCTGTGGAGAAGGGAAGGATTCACGATGTTTTCCATTGATGCCGGTCTTTCAAAATTGAGCGATGCTTTGTATGTTCTCGAAAAGGTTCTGAATTACTCAAGGGATGAACTGGAAAGGGAAAGGAAAAACTATATGGAAGTACTGTACAGATGATATTTTATTAAATATATCATGGATGAGAGATTATAAGAAAAGACTAGATCTTTATGGCTTTTTATCATGCCTGGATCTTTCACTACCATTATTACAAATTTTCCATTTCTTTTTACACAAAATTTGAATCACTGCTCAAATTCTGGAACTTGACCTTTAATTATTTTAAAATTTTTTCTATAAAATTTATAAGGATATTTGTTTTTAAAGTGAAAAGATCTTGATGGTATCTGTGGTAAAAAGAAACCTGTTGTTAATATTCGCCATATCATTCACAGCCCAGTTACCATTAACAGCATTGAGGTTTGTTGTCCCACTTTATGCCCAGGACCATGGTGCCAACATATTCATCATCGGGTTGCTGGGCACAATTTATGGACTTGTTTATTTCCTTTCAGCAATATTTTTTGGAAGAATTTCTGATAAAATTGGGCATAGAAAACTTGCAATAATCGGTGTTCTATCATATGCATTTATTGCCCTTTCCTATAATTTTTTTAACAACCTGTACGAATTCCTTTTGGGCAGGGCCCTTGAAGGTATATCAAACGCAATGATATGGCCGAGCCTTGAAGCTTTAACATCTGAAACAGGTGGCCCGAACAAAGAGAACGCTCTTTTTCTTTACACAATTTCATGGAGTGTTGCATCATCCATTTCCCCTTATGTTGCATCAATCTTAATTAAATATGGTGTTATTTATCCATTGATATTCGCAGCATTCTCAAGTATTCTCACCTTTATTTTTCTCCTCCTTCCCAAAAAAATTGAATCTGCTGAATTTCAGAGAAATAACAATGGCTTTTCTTTAATTTTTGACATAGTAATTCCCATGTTACTTTTTGGATTTAGTTCATCCATATTTTATAGTTTTTTCAGTGTTTATGGTAAAAACTCAGGTTTTGGTGAAACGGGTGCTGGTCTTATCGGTGCATTTTATGGTATATTTCTTTCCCTTGCCTTCATTTCTGGCTGGCTTTTATCAAATAGAATAAATTCAAGATATTTGATGTTCGCAGGTTATTTCATGGAAATAACTTCATTGATATTGTTATTAAATCATTCTTTCATAATAAGTTTGATTGTTTCATCTATCCTTGGTTTTGGTGCGGGCTTTGTTTATTTTTCAGTTCTTATGAATATTTTCAGATCTTTTCACGCAAATATTGGATCCAAAACAGGAATATTTGAATCATCCATCGGTTTTGGTTACGTTATAGGTCCGTTCATTTCCGGTATACCATCCTCCCTGGGATACCTTTTACCCTGGCTTGTTACAGGGTTATTTTCAATATCCGTTTTTATCATATCCATTATCTATGCAAAAAGTTAAAAATTATATGATTGGATTTCATTTGATCATTAAAAATTTGAAAACATTTATATATATGTTTTCACATTCTATTTACATCAGGGTGTCCGATTATGAAGTATGATTATTCAAAGATGCTGGTTACTATGGTTGTTCTTGCCATAATTTTCTCAGGATTTTATTCAAATTTTTATTCAAACAATAAGGATGATAAAAGGGTAATGGATTTCACAACAACCACAATCACCATAAGTTCAACATTTGTTATAAATGAAAGTACAATCGATCCTTTAACGGGACAGCACGGATTGTATGGTTTCAATGAAATAGTTAATGTTGTTAATGGAGGATCTCTTATAGTTAAGAATGCCACACTCTATTTTGTTCAGGATTCAATCTCACCAATTTCACTTAACATTAATGGAGGATCTTTAATTTTAATCAATTCAACGCTTACAGTTTCACCCAACAGATATTTCCCTGATGTTTTCTTTACCATTAATGACAATGGTGGTTCACTTAAGTTTTTAAACTCAAAGGTTGAGTATCCAGGATGGTTTAACGTTTCCTATTCCAATTCAGTTTACTTTAAAAATACAATATTCACATCCCTTCCATCATCAACCTTGAG
>JAVRLJ010000069.1:0-4819 GCA_031961585.1 Thermoplasmatota archaeon
ATTCAGGACATCTTTCAATTTCGTCTATCCATGCCGCCTTTTCCTTTTTCTTTTCTTCCTTCATACCCAACACCTCTATATATATATCCTGACAGGTTCATCTCCCTGTCCATTTTTATTCTCACATACGGTGATTTCACTGGACCAAAAATGGATACCACTTTTCCTATATATGTTCCCTGAGAATCAAAAACCTCTTCACCCATCCTTGGAGGTTGATAAACCTTTGCAACCATTGTTTTATTTTTGATCTTAACTATGTCTCCAAATCTGTTTAACTTGTTTATCACACTGATGATATAAGTAACCAGTATTTAAATATTTCGAAAATCTATTATTTATTTTTCCAATACAAAAAAATTAAATTCTTAATGTTTTCCTTTCCTTTATGCATTTCAAATTTAACGATGCTGAGATAAAGTTCCTTGATGATTCTCTAAAAAAAATTTATGTGGAAATAACGAACGCCTGTAATCTCAATTGTAAAATGTGTTTCAGAAGATACTGGAATGAGGAAATTGGATTTATGGATGAAAAATTGTTTTTAAAGCTGATTGAAGATATAAATAAAATTGAAACAGTTGAAACATTTCATTTTGGTGGAATTGGGGAGCCTTTGGTTCATCCTGATTTTCTGAAATTTTTGAACATGCTCGATAAAAAGGAAATAATGGTTTCAACCAATGGAACATTAATGAATGAAAAATTGGCGGAAATATTCGTAAAAAAAGGAGTAAAGAAGGTGACAATATCCTTTGATTCTCCATCCGAGGAAATTTTTCTTAACATAAGGGGTATTTCAAAAAATATTGTTTACAGAAACATAAAAAGGTTAAGCGAATTGAAGAAAAGGTATGGATCGGATTATCCTGAAATTGAAATAGAATTTCTCGCCATGAAATCAAACATAAATACATTAACAAAAATACCTGATATAGCCGATGAAATGGGTGTATCAAAGATCCTTGTTTCAAATTTAATACCCCTTGATTCATCACAGAAAGATGAAATACTTTACGATGGATCGATTGATAAATTAATAATAGATGAATTTTTGAAGAAGGCATTCACCTACAGGATGGAGGTAAGTTTGGCAGAATTTGAACTGAAAACAGAAAGAACATGCGATTTTATGGAGAGAAGAAGCACTGTAATATCATGGAAAGGTGATGTTGTTCCCTGTTACAGATTCTTGCATTCTTATACGGAATACATATTTGGAAGAAAAAAGGATGTTCATTTCTTTTCCTTTGGAAACATAAGGGAAAGGAGTCTTATTGATATATGGAGGGATTTACAGTACAGAAAATTCAGATGGATTGTGAAATCTTCAATATATCCATCCTGCATTGACTGTGTTTTTGCAAGCAAATCCTGCAATTTTGTTTTAAACACGGATCTTGACTGTGAAGGTAATACTCCATCATGCGGTGACTGCCTCTGGTCAAGGAGAATAGCATTATGTCCATAAGAAAATTTTAAATCTTATTTTTCGATTGATGGAAAAGGTGTTTAATATGGATGTTAAAATAAATGAAAGGGAATTGAAGGTAAGGAACAAAACATACAAATATTTCAGGATAGAGGATCTTGAATCCTACGGTTACAGCGTTAAAAATCTTCCATTCTCCTTGAAAATAATGATTGAAAATCTTCTGAGGAGACTTGGGAACGGTGAGGTTAAAATCGAACACATTGAAAGCATAATCAAAAGGGAACAGGTTGAAATACCATTTTACCCTGAAAGGGTAATACTCCAGGATTATACGGGTGTACCTGTTGTAATAGATCTTATTGCCATGAGGAATGCTGTTCAGAGAATGGGAAGGGATCCAAACAAAATAAATCCAGTTGTTCCGGTTGATCTTGTTATTGACCATTCCCTCCAGGTTGATTACTTTGGAACATCCTACGCCATAGAATTGAACAAAAAACTTGAGTATGAAAGGAATGGTGAAAGGTATTCAATGCTCAAGTGGGCAACAAAGGTTTTCAGGAATTTCAGGGTTGTTCCACCGGGAAATGGAATAATTCACCAGATCAATACAGAGTATTTATCAAGCATAGTTATGGAAAAGAACGGATATTTATTCCCTGAAACCTTGATAGGAACGGATTCACACACAACAATGATCAACGGTCTCGGTATTCTTGGATGGGGTGTTGGAGGAATTGAGGCTGAGGCTGTTGTTGTAGGCGAACCAATCTACATGGAAATACCAAGGGTTGTTGGTGTTAAGTTAACCGGTCAGCCCAAACCTGGTGTAACAGCAACGGATATTGTTTTATCCATTACCCAATTCTTAAGATCAAAAAAGGTTGTTGGAAAATTCGTTGAGTTTATCGGCGAAGGTATAAAACACCTTTCATTACAGGACAGGACAACAATATCAAACATGGCACCGGAGTATGGTGCAACAGCAGGTTTGTTCCCCGTGGATGAAGTAACATTAAGTTACATGAAGTTGACAGGAAGGGAAAAACTAGTACCAGTAATTGAAAAATATATGAAGGAACAGGGTCTTTTCTACACGGGTCAGGAATATTCATACGATGAATTTTATGAATTTGATCTTTCATCAATTGAACCATGCGTTGCAGGGCCTAAAAATCCCGATGAAAGGATACCGTTAAAGAATCTTCCGGAGGAGCTGAAGAAACTCGCAGGAAGGGAAAGAAGGGAGATTGAACTTGAAATATCGGGAACAAAGTATAAGTTCGGTGATTTTTCCGTATCCCTGGCTGCAATAACAAGCTGCACAAACACATCCAATCCATTTGTTTTGATGGGTGCTGGCTTAATTGCAAAAAATGCTGTTGAGAGGGGACTTAAGGTTAAACCATTTGTGAAGACAAGCCTTGCACCTGGATCTGTTGTTGTTACAGAATATCTGAAAAATTCTGGTCTTTTACCATACCTGGAGGCTTTAGGATTCCATGTTGTTGGTTATGGATGCACGACATGCATAGGAAACAGCGGACCGCTTGTTAAAGAAGTAGAGGAAATAATGAAAAGTTCCGACCTTTATATAACAGGCGTTCTCAGCGGGAACAGAAACTTTGAGGGAAGGATAAATCCATACATAAAAGGTGCATTCCTTGCATCACCAATGCTTGTTGTTGTTTATGCCCTTTCAGGAAGAATGGACATTGATTTTGAAAAGGATCCTGTTGGCCTTGATCCTAATGGAAAGCCAGTTTATCTTAAAGATATTTGGCCTTCGGATGAAGAAATAAGGTCATACATTGAAAAGTATGTTAGTCCAGATCTTTATAAAGAAAAATATAAAAACGTATTTGAGGGCGATGAGAACTGGAAGGCATTGAAAATACCAGAAGGAGAATACTATGAGTTTGATCCAAAATCCACATACATAAGGGAACCGCCATGGTTCAGTGACTTTTCCTTTGAGGAAAAACCTCTGAAAGATATAATAAATGCAAGGATACTTGCAATATTCGGTGATAATATAACAACGGACCATATCTCCCCTGCAGGAGTTATTGTTTCCGATCTCCAAATTTTAAAGAATCTGGATCTCAACGATAAGGAAAAATTGAAGAATATACCGCCTGCTGCAATTTATCTCCTCCAGAATGGTGTTAAACCTGAGGATTTCAACACCTATGGATCAAGAAGGGGTAACCATGAGGTGATGGTGAGGGGAGGTTTTGCAAACGTTAAGATTAAAAATAAAATGGTTGAAAGGATGGGCGGATACACCAAGTATTATCCTGATGGCGAGGAAATGAGCATATACGATGCAGCAATGAAATACATGCAACAGGGAATTCCACTTGTAATATTCGCGGGTAAGAGGTATGGTCAGGGAAGCAGCAGGGACTGGGCTGCAAAGGCCACAGCTCTGCTTGGTGTAAGGGCAATTATAGCTGAGGGTTTTGAAAGGATTCATAGGAGCAACCTTGTTGATATGGGTGTTCTGCCAATACAAATTCCTGAAGCAATAAATGACCTGAAGGGAGATGAGCTTGTTGATATAATTGGCATAGGTGAAATGGTTCCAAAGGGAAAGGTTCAGATAACAATAAAAAGGAATGGAAATGAAAGAAAAATTGAAGGAATTCTCAGGGTTGACACAAAGGCTGAGGTGGAGTACATAAAGAATGGTGGAATATTGAAGTACACGCTGAAAAAATTGCTAACCAAAGATTAATCGAAATTCTTCAATCCATTTCCGGTGATCACCAAAACATTCTTTCCCCCAAAATTTTTCTTTTTGAACGCAGCGAAAACTGTTGAGGAACTGTATTCGGCGTAAATACCAGTCCTAGCAAGTGAATACCTTGCATCCCTTATTTCATCTTCGCTAACAGTTATACATCTACCATGATCCCCTACTATTTTTTCCATTAAGTCTATCAGGGGTGGTTTTGTCGATACAAGCGCATCTGCAAGAGAATTAATTTCCCTATCTGGATTGTACTCGTATCCATTTATCCTTGCACATAAAGGCGAGACCTGTTCGGTCTGAACGGCAACTATTTCAGGTATTTTATCAATTTCACCTGAATCGAACAAATGTTTGAAACCCTTGAACACGCCTATCAATAGTGTACCTGCTGAAACAGGGACAAAAATTCTATCAATTTTTCCTAAATCCTCAAATATTTCATAGGAAAGTGTTCTTATCCCATCCCTGAACTCGGGCATAAAGACATGGCTTGCATATATTCCGGGATGGTTTTCCGCAGCCCTCTGAACGTCCTCCCTTGACCCCTTTACTTTGAAAATATTTGCACCATATGCTTCAATCTGCCTTATTTTTCCAGGCATGGTTTTTTCAGGAACGAATATGTT
>JAVRLJ010000070.1:0-4792 GCA_031961585.1 Thermoplasmatota archaeon
CCTGGATCGCAATGATGGCCGATATAGATGTTGCAAGTATAATCACAGGACTAGAGGCAGGTGCATCTTTTGGATACAGGATGATATTTGTAATGATGATTCTTACAATTCCTTTGATTGTTCTACAGTACTCATCAGGTTTAATAGGAATTGTTACAGGAAAGGGACTTGGTGCATCAATCAGGGAGAATTATGGAAAAAGATTATCAATAGTTTCCGGATTTTCCATGGCATTAACGGATTTTCTATCCTATTCCGCTGAATATGCTGGAATAGCAATAGGCTTTGAAATTCTTGGCTTGAACCCAATCCTAGGTATTGTTCTTGCATTCATTGCCCATAATCTTGTCATAGTATCCGGTAGTTTTAAAAAGATTGAAAGGATACTTATGTTCACATCTGTTTTTCTTATTTTATCACTTGTTCTCGGATCATTGATAACAAATTTCAACATTGTTTATTTCATTGAGGGTTTATCACCCATTCAACCATTCAATGATCCTGAATACGACTATCTTTTTGTTGCAAGCATAGGTGCAGTGATAATGCCCTTTATGCTTTATTATCAGGCAGGTGCAACAGCTGAAAAGAGATTAAACATTAATGATAAAAAAGTTGTACGGAATGAAACAATAATAGGAGGATTTGTCTCAGAACTCATAATGTCTTTCATTGTAATGGCTGGAATTTCAATTGGAAAATTTGCAAATGAACCAAAAATGCTTATATATGCTCTAAAACCCTTTGGATCATTTGCGCCATATATTATTTCATCCGGTTTTATTTTTGCAGGTTTCCTTGCACTTGTTGTTGTCTCCCTTGCATCCATGTGGGGTATAACTGAAGCATTAAACATAAAGGTAAAGTTCACAGGAAAAATAAAGGATCTCAGGTATTTTTACATAGTTTTCCTTTCTGAAAGTGTTCCGGCAGCAATTCTAACAATTTTTATTGGCAATGATCTAATAAACTATGTACTTGAGCTCATGGTAATATTTGTTATTGTTTTAATTCCAACAGGTATTATACTTGGATTGATGCTATCAAACAAAAAGATCATGAAGGATCACATGCCATCAAAATTTTTCTTAATTCTTTACTGGTTCATGTTTATTGTTGTTGAATTATCAGGTATTATAACTCTAATCTCAATTGTTTGAAAAATTTTATTATCTTCTGTTTTTATAACTTAAACAATGCTTGAAAATCTCGGACAGTCGTTGAAGGAAGCGATTAGAAAAATAACAAAATCATCCTATGTAGATAAGAATATTGTCCAGGAGGTTGTGCGCGATATTCAGAGGGCACTTTTGAAGAGTGATGTGGATGTTTACCTTGCCCTTGACATTTCAAAGAAGGTTGAGGAAAGGGCATTGAATGAAAAACCTCCCGAGGGAATGAGTCCAAGGAACTACCTTGTAAAAATAATTTATGAGGAACTTGTTTCACTTATTGGAAAGGGAAAGGACATAAATTTAAAACCACATAGAATAATGCTTGTCGGTCTTTATGGTCATGGTAAGACAACAACAGCCGGCAAACTTGCAAGGTTTTATGTGAGAAAGGGCCTGAACGTTCATCTCATAGGCTGTGATGTGCACAGACCCGCTGCCATGGAACAGCTTGAGCAGATTGGAAAAATGATAAATGTTCCTGTTTTTTTAATAAAAGGTGAAAAGGATCCAAGGAAAATTGCAAAAACATACCTTAATGAATCAAGGGGAGATGCTGTTGAAATATTCGATACATCAGGAAGGGATGCTCTGGATGATGATCTCATAAATGAATTGAAGGATATGAAGGAAATCATAAAACCACATGAAATATACCTTGTTGTTGATGCAAGCATAGGGCAGCAGGCTGGAAAGCAGGCAAAGGTTTTTCATGATGCTGTTGGAATAACAGGTGTTATTTTAACAAAAATGGATGGTACAGCAAAAGGAGGAGGAGCGCTGAGTGCTGTTGCAAAGACAGGTGCACCCATAGTTTTCATAGGTACTGGTGAGCATCTTGAAAACCTTGAGGTTTTTGATCCAAAAAGGTATATTTCAAGGCTCCTTGGTTTAGGTGATTTACAGACGCTTATGGAAACTGTTCAGGAAATGAACATTGATGAGAAAAAGGCCGAGCAAACTGCTGAAAAATTACTCTCAGGGAAATTCAATCTGAAGGACATGTACGATATATGGGAACAGTTTTCAAGACCAGGGATAATGGAAAGGATATTTAATGCAATACCAACATTTTCTTTACCTGGCGGGGATAAAATAAATAACGATTTCATTCAGCAGTCCGAGGAGAAATTGAAAAAATACAGGACAATACTTGATTCCATGACATACGATGAACTTGAAAACCCTGACATAATAAAGGGAACAAGGATAGAGAGAATAGCAAGAGGATCCGGTATGAAGGAAGAGGATGTAAGGGAACTGTTGAAGGAATACAACAGAATGCTTAAAGCAATAAAGGAAATGAAGGGTAACAGAAAAATGATGAGGTTATTAAGAAAACAATTTGGAAAAAATATACCTGGATTAGAGGAAGAGGATGATGGTTCCCAGAAGGATGGTAATAACTGAAACAGGTAATCCCGCTTTAGAAAACCTTAACCAGTTTATTTCATAACCCATTGTTGATGCAATTTCTAAAACAATTATGTTTGCCGCTGCACCAAGTATTGTTGCATTGCCTGCAAGTGTTGATGCCATGGCAAGTGCGAGCCAGTAGTTTGTTCCGGATGTTGATGGTGAAAGTAACAATACTGCGGGAACATTGCTTACAAGGTTTGAAAGAACCGAAACAAGCGTGACATACCAGAAGGGGTTTGTTAATGGGGCTATGATCTCAAAAATACCCATTATCTCTTTTAAAAGACCTGATACCTGAACGCCCTCAAGAACGATGAAAAGTCCTATGAAAAATAGAATGATTCCCCAGTCAACGGACTTTATAATTTTCCTTGGATCAAAGTTCTCAAAGAAGGGTGTTATGAAAAGCAGGAATGAAGCACCAACAAATGGAACGATTGCGATGTTTTTCACAAATAGAAAGGATATGAAAATAAGGATCATTGTTAAAACACCAATGTAAAATAGATTTTTATGGACAATTTCTCCCTTTTCAATTCTTTCAACCTTAATTTTTTTCTTAAGATCATTTTTGTATATTAGATAAAGAATCAACATTGATATTAAAAGGGAGAGGATTGAAACAGGTAAAAGTTTTATTAAATAATAAAAGAATGGAATACCGCTCTTTATTGCAATGTATGCATTCTGTGGATTTCCTATCTCTGTTGCCACACTTCCTATGTTTGCTGAAAATATTACCGTTAAAAGAAAAGGTTCAGGATTTATGTTTGCGTTCTGCGAAAGCTTGATTATTATGGGTGTGTAGAAAAGTACAATTGCATCGTTTAAAAACAAAGCGGAAAGAAATGCTGTGCTAAGAGAAACTATAATGAATAGAGTTAATGTGTTATTCGAGATTGTTAATAGTTTATAAACAACCCAGTTGAAAAAACCAGTCAATTCAAAAACACCAACTATGATCATCATACCCATAATAAGGAGAAGAATGTTAACATCAATCGCCTGAACTGCCTGATCAAGTGAAACAACACCGAATATTATCATGAGGGCTGCTCCGAAAAGTGCCGATGTTGGCCTGGTTAGTTTACTGCCCCTTATTCTTCTGAGTGAAATTAATGTGTACGTGATAACAAATATGATCAGTGCAAGTAACATGCTTAACAGGAAATCCCTTTTCTGGATAAAACATTTTCCTGAAAAATGCGGAGGGAGGGATTTGAACCCTCGCATCCCTGCGGAACCAGACCCTCAATCTGGCGCCTTTGACCAGTCTCGACAACCTCCGCTCTATCTGGATAATCTGAATAGGATATTTTACCTTTACTATAGATAATAATACTCTCCCCTTGCCTTCTGTTCCCTATCGTTGTATGATCCCGGTTTGTTTATCCTGGGTCTCTTTGTTTTATCATCCCTTCTGAATGTTATGTCCACATTTTTCAAAAACCTGTTCATACCATCCCTCATGTTATATGGGCCCGTTCCAATGCCTGAAATACCCGGTTCGCCCTCAAAGGTCATTAGTGAATCGGATATGAGATCAATGAAATAAATATCATGATCAACGACAAGCGCTGTCTTCTTTGTTTTTTCTATAAACCTTCTTATTATTTTTGCCGCTGTCATTCTTTCAGCTGAATCAAGGTATGCTGAAGGTTCATCAAGAAGAAAAACATCAGCTTCCCTTCCAAAACATAATGAAATTGCAACCTTCTGCAATTCTCCACCCGCAAGGTTCATAACATCCCTTTCCATCAAAGAATTCAGATTAAATGGTTCCCATATTTCATTTTTGAAGAATGGATCATCAAGAGCACTTTTTGCATATTTGTTGAAGAGATCGTTAACTGTAATACTCTCATCAAACCTTATATATTGAGGTTTGTAGCTTACCTTTATGTTTGAATCTATTTTACCAGAATCAGGATTTATCACACCAGCAAGCATTTTAACAAAGGTTGTTTTACCCGTTGCATTCTCACCAACAACACCAACAACCTCGCCCTTTAAGAGTTTTCCGGATGAAACATTTAATGAAAAATTTTCAAATTTTTTTGAAAGATCAGACCACTCAATCAATTTTTCAAGAGATTTGTCTATTGATGGAGGATGAACAATGAATTTTATTTCCCAGTCCCTTATTCTAACGTTCTCCTCCTTAAGGAATCCACTCAAATATGAATTTAATGCGTGGTTTG
>JAVRLJ010000071.1:0-2608 GCA_031961585.1 Thermoplasmatota archaeon
GTCCCATCTTTTAATATATTGTGCAAAGTCTGTGCCTTAAATACACTTTCATGGAAAGAGATTATCACCTGTCTGTCAAACATTTTCATGTATAATAGATCCTTTTCATATTCCTGAATTGAGTTCATAGATACTCCCCAATGATTATAATTACTTATTCGAATAAAAATTTTTTCAAGACCAGATCTGTAGAAAACTTTTTATTGTAAAAAATTCAGAAACGTTTAAGACTATTATCCTCTTAAGATGATATAATTTTCTTTACAATTTCCTTTTCAAATTGTTTAGTAATAATAGGTCTAACAAATGATCTACTTTTTCTTTATTTCAGGATAGACCGTGATAGTGAGAAGAATTTCGTGTAAGCAAATGAAATCTATTAAAAGATTGATAGATTGAGTATCAATCGTGGGAATTACTTATTCAAACAAAATTCTTATCATTATCTTTATTTTGTTGAAGATTAGTATTAATTTCTAACCATTATGAAAAATACTTAATTGAAAAATATTTAGACACTTCTTATTTTTGACATTTCCTCATAAAGTTCTTTCAAAACTTCCTGATAATCCCTTTTTCCTTCTTCAACATCCTCCATCTTTTTTTCAAGAATTTCCGTTCTTTCCTCGCTGACAAAATTACCATAATGTTTTGATAAAAATGAATGAACCGTATAGCCAATTTTTGTTGGTATTAATTTCCCATTCCTTTCAATAACATAGTTTCTTTTGAAAAGTCTTGAAATTATTGTGGCATAGGTACTTGGTCTTCCAATACCCTTTTCCTTCATTACCCTTATAACATCCGCCTGTGAATATGGATAAATTTTTGTTATTCTTTTTTCCACCTCAATTTTTACAAATCCTGTCTTTAAAGATCTGTAAATCTTTACCCTGTATGGATAAAGTTCATAACTTTTACCTTTCGCCTCAACGGTCAAAGAAACATTCAATTTTTCATCCTTTACCAATATTTCATAATTTTTTATTTTTATTTCACCCCTGCTCTGTGAAGCCATGAACCTTCTGAATATGAGGTCATAAACAAGTAAAGCCTTTTCTTCAACATTTATGGAAAGCACACCCTCCTTGACAAGCCTTTCAACATCATCCCTTGTCCATAGTCTTGTTGGCCTTATGCATTCATGAGCACCCTCCTTTCCCCATTCATTTGGTCTAAAATCTTCTCCAAGGTACTTTTTTGCTATATTCATTCCATCCTTTGATACATGCGTTGAATCCGTTCTATGGTATGTTATCAGACCTGATTCAAATAGATCCTGCAAAATTTCCATTGTTTTATCTGAACCTATGCCAAGAATTATGTTTGAATCTTTAAGAATTTCATCGGTTGTGTATGGTGGTACAAGGTAATCCTTTGTTTCCTCACCTATTTCTTTAACATTTGCATAAACATCATTCTGCCAGGGCACCTTTATATCCGTATCTTTTATAAAATATCCCTCCTTAATTTCTTTGGATTTTTCATACCTTTCTATTATCCATCCTAAAACTGGTGTCTGTGCCCTGCCGGCCGATAAATTCCTTCTCCTGAATCTATTCCACAGGATCTGTGAAAGTTCAAAACCTATCCACCTGTCCTCAATCCTTCTCACCATCTGTGCCTTCACAAGGTTCAGGTTAAAATCCCTGCTTTCTTTTAATGCCCTTAAAATCGCCTCCCTTGTGACCTCATGGTATTCTGCCCTTTTTATACTCTTTCCGAAGGGATGCAGTAAATTCATAAGGTCAAATGCTATCTTTTCACCCTCCGTATCGGGATCCGTACCAACTATGATTTCCTCACATTCATAAGCAAGTTTACGTAGAACTTCAATCTGTTTCCCCGCATTGTAGATATTTTTTGATCCACAGACAGGGCATCTGTTCCCTTCAGTGAACTGATAACCACAATCATAGCATTTCCTTATGGGTGAATAGACAGGAATAAAAGATCCATTTTTAAGAACACCATGGAAACCATCCGTTGTGGTTAAATCAACAGTATGACCCAGTGAGGGTGCTATTGTTAATACCCTGTCACCTATTGCAACCTCATAAACAATGGCGTTTCCAATTATCCTTAAATTTGGTTTGCCGAAGAAATGCGATATGTGCTTTGCCTTGTTCGGGCTCTCAACAATCAAAAGTGCAGGATTGATTATGTCCTTTTCCTCAACCTTTTCACCTATTTTTTTCCTGTCCTCATCTATTTCCTTCTTCAAATTTTCAATGTTCACCTCATCAATGGATTTAAATTCAATACCATAAACGTATGCCCTGTTTATGAAAATTTCAACCATATCCTTTGTATCAAGAATGAATGACGCACCCTTTGTTATACCGCCTGCATAAAGACGTGATGATCTTCCAGATCCCTGTATGTAAGTATTTACATCCGGGAAAATTATGTAACCATCCCTGTAGATAAAGCTCTCCCCCCTAATTTCATTTTTCATTTTCAATATTTCCCTTATTCTATTCCTTATTCCTTCCACATCCTTTCTTTTCAAAAGTTCATCCAGATCCTTATCCTTTAAAATGTATGAAAGTGTCATGATAAACTTATCACTTAATTTATCAATATTTTCAGTGTTCAACTTAAATCT
>JAVRLJ010000071.1:2708-4717 GCA_031961585.1 Thermoplasmatota archaeon
AAAGCTGTTGTTGTAACAAGAACTTTAAATTCTCCTTTTTCTATTTTTTCCACCATTTTATCCTTTTCCTTCATGCCTGTATAATAATAAGCAAGATCACTACAGCCAAGATCCTGAAGTTTTTTTACCACCTCCTTCAAAACAATTGTTGTTGGGAAAAGCAAATATGACCTTTTTTCCCTGGAAGATAAAAACATGGACATTACAATTCCGAATGATGTTTTACCAACACCTGTTGGAGCTATTGCGGCAAATGAATCCCCGGAAAGGATCCTTCTTGCCCACATTCTCTGAATTGCCCTTGGCTTTGATTTGAACAAATATTCAAAAAATCTCTCAAATTCTGAATAGATTTCTTCTTCATCTGTTAAATTTAATCTCTTTCCTGTTATTTTGCACACATTATTTTCTATTTCCTCCCAGTCAAGATAACCATGACATTGGGGACATAGTTCCCTGTAAATTACGGGAATCATGAATGAATATTGGATATCATTTTATTAAATTTTGTTGATTGTTATTCAAATACCTTTTCCTCCACAAGTTCAAAATCCAGTGCATCCTCTTCCAGTTTCCTTTTATCCTTCCAGTATTCAGGACTCGTTATTTCCTTGACAAATTCATGCTTTATGATCATTTTCATAACTTCATTTGTTCCAGTCCAAATCATTCCAAGCCTTGCATCCCTGAGAAGCCTTTCAACAGGATATACTGTGGTATATCCAATTCCACCTAAAATCTGCATGGCATTGTTAACCGCATTCCACATTGTTTCAGTTGAAACAAGCTTTGCCATGGATATCAATTTCCTTGCATGGCCCAGCGAGATTTTCTTTTTCTCCAATTCATCCGCCGCCCTGGCTGCCTGGTAAACTAATGCGGATGCACTTGAAAGTGCTGCAAGGCTTTCAGATATCTTAAAGCTAACACCCTCATGGTCAATAATCTTTGTTCCAAAGGCCTTTCTCCTCATTGCATAATTTGTTGCTATTTCAATTGCACCCATTCCAACACCAACAGCACCTGCCGCGGTTGTTAACCTTTCAGGAACCATCATTATATTGAACACATCATACCCTTTATTCATTTCACCTATCAGATTATCTTCAGGTATTTCTGCATCCTTGAATACTATTCTTGCCGTACCTCCACCCCTTGTACCCATTAGTCCATAAACCGTTTCAACCTTTAAACCTGGTGTATCCCTATCAACAATGAATGCACTTATTGCCTTTGTCCTGTTTGGATTTGAAGGATCCGTTATTGCATAGGTAACAAAGAAATCCGCACCCTGTCCACCAACAATAAACCTCTTCTGACCGTTCAGTATGAATTTTCCACCACTCTTAATTGCTGTTGTTTTCATCATACCAAAAAGATCCGATCCGCCTGATGGTTCTGTTATTGCCTCTGCACCGTATAGGGTTCCGGATGTTATTCCTTTCAAATACTTTTCCTTCTGTTCCTTTGTTCCAAATTTGTTTATTGGTTCACCAACGATCGTTCCAAGGGAATACATACAGCTAAGAGTGAATCCTAGATAGCCCATTTCCTCAACGGCTGCCATATCCCCTACCCATGTCATTTCCCTTCCACCATAGATCCTCGGGTATCTTAATCCAAGGAGATTTCCCTTTGCAACAATTTGAATGAAATCTTTTGGGAATTTCATTTCCTCCCTTTCCATTGATCTGATTAAATCTGATGGTATTGATTTCACTGTTCTTCTTGCAAGATATTTTATTTCCCTTTCCTGATCATTCAACAAAAAGTCCTCCATATTAATTCCTCCCAAACATATCCTTTAATACTTTTTTATCAATCTTACCGGTACCTGTTAAAGGTATGTTATCTGTCTGTATAAACTTATCTGGTATCCACCATTTTTGTATCTTCCCACTCTCAACAAGCTTCATTAAATATTCTCTAGCCTTATTTTCATCGAAATTGAGATTATTTTTGGTTTTTACGATGGCTATAGGACGCTCAACCCATTTTTCATGTGGTAC
>JAVRLJ010000072.1:0-4613 GCA_031961585.1 Thermoplasmatota archaeon
TCTATTTTTAATGCTATCAATTTTTCCTTGTATAACCTTAATTTTTTAACATTGAAATGGTACAAATTATTCCACATTCTAATCCCTGTTTACAAAAAATTTGCACAATGCTAAATTGCGAAAAAGGAAAAACATATATGTTAATAATATTACTAGTAAATATATGGATTTGGAAAGAAGCATAACAGAGACGGTTTCAAAGATTTATGAAACAAAATTATTAAATATTGTAAAAAAAGGAAACATACCAAAACATGTTGCCATAATCATGGATGGAAACAGAAGGTATGCCCATGAAATTGGTCTGGATCCCACAATGGGTCATGTTAAGGGAAGGGACAAGCTTGAGGAATTCCTCAACTGGTGTATGGAACTTGGCATAAAGGTTGTAACAGTCTTTGCATTTTCAACGGAAAATTTCAGAAGGAGTGAATGGGAGGTAAGGTCTCTGATGAATATTTTTAAGGAAACAATTCAGAAGGAGCTTGAGGATAAAAAAATCCATGAAAACAGGGTAAAAATAAGGTTCATAGGTAGAAGGGATCTAATTCCCGATGATCTAAAAGAACAGGTTGAAAAAATTGAAAAGGTGACTGAAAATTATGATAATTATATTTTAAACATTGCAATAGCCTATGGTGGAAGGGAGGAAATATTGAAGGCTATAAGGGAGATTGCATTTGATGTGAAAAATAATTTGTTGAAACCGGAGGAAATAGATGAGGATGTTGTTAGGAAGCACCTTTACACAGGTGACCTACCCGATCCTGACCTTATTTTAAGAACATCTGGTGAGGAAAGGGTATCAAATTTTCTACTGTGGCAGATGGCATATTCAGAATTATATTTCACTGATGTATACTGGCCGGAATTTTCAAAGATAGATTTTCTCAGGGCAATACTATCATACCAGAGGAGATCCAGAAGGTTTGGTACATAAAGTATTTAATAATGTGATGGATTTTCTTAACCATCATGAACAGATCAAGGTATTATGGTGTTTATGAAAGGGGCGGTGAATATTACACAAAGAATTTAGTAAAAGGTCCATTTTTTGGAGAAAAAATTGTTAAGGAAAAGAATGAGGAATACAGGTACTGGGATCCCTACAGGAGCAAGCTATCTGCAGCAATGAAAAAGGGTCTGAAGACTTTTCCATTCCGTGTTGATTCCCATGTTCTTTACCTTGGTGCATCATTCGGTAATACTGTTTCCTATATTTCAGATATTTGCGTTGAAGGTAAAATTTTTGCAATAGAAAAGGCAATAAAACCATTTTCATCACTCTTAACACTTTCAGGTTTGAGAAAAAACATTTTTCCAATACTGGAGGATGCAAACCATCCGGAAAGGTTCAACATTTTTGTTGATTTTCCTGATATAATTTACCAGGATATAGCACAGAAGGAACAGACAGAAATATTTTTAAAAAACCTTGATTTCTTTGAAACAATAAAAACAGCATTTCTATTTTTGAAAACAAGGGCTGTTGATACAGTTTCAGATCCAAAAGCCGTACTTAAAAATGAAATTAAAAAGATTGAAAATGTTTTTGAGGTAATAGATATACATCCCTATGAAAGGGATCATTTCCTTATAGTGGTGAAAAGATGAAGGGCAAAAGGATTGTAATAACAGGCGGAGCGGGATTCATAGGCTATCATACAGTTAAAAAGCTGTACGGTGAGAATGAAATAACTGTAATTGATAACCTTTCAAATGGAAGAATTGAAAATATTAAAGAATTTGGTGAAAAGATTAAATTTGTGAAAGGGGACATAAAGGATCTAGATTTTTTAAAAATGAACATGAAGGATGGGGACATTGTTATACATCTTGCCGCGAACCCTGATGTAAGGATAGGTGAAATTGATACAGGAAGGGATTTGAAAGAGAACGTTATAGGAACCTACAACGTTCTTGAGGCAATGAGGATCAATGATATTGGGGATATAATATTCTCATCATCATCAACTGTTTATGGAGAATCACCCATAAACACACCTGAGGATTATGGTCCTCTTGAGCCAATTTCATTCTATGGCGCATCAAAGCTTTCAGGTGAAGCATACATTTCAGCATTTTCCCATATTTTTGGAATAAGAGGAATAGTTTTCAGGTTTGCAAACGTTATTGGACCAAGGGGAACGCACGGTGTTATTTACGATTTTATAAATAAACTGAAAAAGAATAATAAGAGCCTCGAGATCCTCGGTGATGGCACACAGACAAAATCTTATCTTTATGTGGATGACTGTGTTGATGGCATGATCTTTGGTTATGAAAGGTCTGATAAAAATTACAACGTTTTCAACCTTGGAAGTGAGGATTACATAAATGTTAAAAGGATAGCTGAAATTGTTGTTGAGGAAATGAAACTTGGTGATGTGAAATTTATTTTTAAACCTGGACCGGAGGGTAGGGGATGGAAGGGTGATGTTAAAACAATGTTACTATCCATAGAAAAGATGAAAAAGATTGGTTGGAAACCAAAGTATAACAGTGAAATGGCTGTTAGATTAACTGTAAAAAGCCTTCTTGGTGAATTGTTATGAACATAAGGAAAATACCAACAGCTGTTGCGGCATTTGACAGCATAATAAAGGGAGGTGTTCCTGAGGGATCTGTTGTTCTTCTCTTCGGTGAACCTGGTGCAGGTATGATCGAATTTTCCATTACATCAGCAAGCAAGTTATCCTTAATAAAAAAAAGACCAGAATTCATGAGGGAAATAATTGGAGGATACACTGAAAACATTTACATACCATCAAAAACACTCTATATCAGTTTTACGAAGAGTGAAGAGGAGATAAAAAGATTCGTTACACTCAGCATTGAGGAGGATCTCAGTAATTCATTCTTCGATAACCTTGTTGTCAAGGATCTTTCTTCAATTTATTTCAGAAGGAGTTTCATACCAAAGTCCTGGATATCCCAGAAATCCATACTTGTTCAATCCAACGAGGATCTTTTCCAGGAGGTTGTAAAATTTTTAAACGATTATGGTGATGACAGCATAATAATAATTGATTCTCTCACAGATCTTTTCACCAATCCTTCAATAAATGAACAGGCAATAATAGATATAATAAAGGGCCTTGTTAAGGTTTCAAAGAAATGGTCCAGTTTGATCTATTTAATACTTAATGAAAAAATTGCATCAGAAAGAATGGAACAGATAATTTTCGATGCTGTTGATGGAATACTTTTCTTCAAATGGTACAGTTCAGAGAAATATTCACAGAGGTACAGGTACCTTTATGTTTTAAAGTTCATTGGTGTTTTACCGCACATTGAGGAAGAGAGGGTAATCAGGTTCAAAACACAGGTAGATTTTAAGAATGGATTTGTTGTTACATACACTGAAAAGATAAGGTGATTGAAATGGAAAGAATAGAATCCGGTATAAAGGGTCTTGACGATCTCATGAACGGTGGTATTCCATACGGTCATACAGTTGCTGTTATCGGTCCATTTGGATCAGGAAAGACAACAATGGCCATGCAGTTCATTTACCATGGTTTAATAAACAATGAAAAGTGTGTTTACATAAGCCTCGAGGAGGATAGGGATTCCATAATAAAAACAGCAAAGGAATTTTCCTGGGATTTTGAAAAATACGTTGATAAAAATCTTTTACTTGTTAAACTTGATCCCGAGGATGCAAAGTCAACCATGACAAGGGTTGAGAATGATTTAACACAGGAAATATCGGATTTTGGAGCGAAAAGGGTTGTTCTTGATTCAGCAACTCTTCTCACAATGATGTTTCAGGATGAGCATGAAAAAAGGAGGATTTTATTTTTAATGTCAAGCGCTGTAAAAAAGGCGGGTGCAACATCAATCTTTACAGGCGAATCAAAACCTGAAAATCCGATGGTGTCGAGGGATGGTCTCCTTGAGTATGTTGCGGATGGCGTTATACTTTTGAACCAGATACCGTTGAAGGAAAAGTATGAATTAAGGCTTGTTTTACAGATACTAAAAATGAGAAGAACAAACCATTCAAGAAAAATGCATCCCTTCTATATAGGAGAAAAAGGGATAGAGGTTTTGGCAGATGTTGATCTACTCTGAATAACTCTCTCCCTTCTGGAAATTCTTTGTTACATAATCAATAAGAAGATTCCTGTCCTTCCTTAGATGCGATTCATACCACTTTGTTATTATGTTGAAAAGAACATCATGTATTTCGTCAATTGATGCCTCGGATAATGGTTTATCGTACAGTATATACTGTGTGTAAACCCTTTTCCATCCGGAATATTTGTAGTATCTTTCACCCTCATTGTATTCGAATATGAGCCTTACCCTTTCACCATTTCCAGGGTTTGTGTAAATTATTTTTAAAGAATCCCCTGTTCTCCCCTGTTCCCTTGTTGTATCTGTGAACGATATGAAGTTAACGTTTCCAAAGTTAAAATCTTCCTTCAGCTTCCAGTTTGTTGGGAAATCTATGAACGTTGCCCACTGTGTATATGGTGGTTCAAGATTAAAGTGAACATTAATGTCACCAAATTTCAGGTAAACCTTCCATAGATCCTGTATAAGTGTTGCATTTAAATCAGCCTTTTTGCCGGATTCAGTGTTAATACTTTTTAATATTTCCTCAG
>JAVRLJ010000073.1:0-4536 GCA_031961585.1 Thermoplasmatota archaeon
TGGGAATTCCTGTAATTTCATGGATGGGAGGAATAGCACTTGCAGGTATAATTTATGGAATCATAGGTCTCTGGGGATCCCTACTTATGCCAATCAATTTGACAACCGGTATTGCGATATTTGCAATATATTTCATTGGGGCAATGATATACCTGGGTATGTACATAAGCAACAAAAAGAAAGGAATTGATATAAAATATGCATTTCAGGAAATACCTCCAGAGTAGGTGAATAAATATGTGGAGTAAACAGAAATCCAAAACCTTTCGTATATTTTTTGCAAGCGATTTCCATGGTTCTGATCTTTGCTATAAAAAGTTTCTTAATGCAAAGGAATTTTACAAAGCAGATTACCTTATTTACGGAGGTGATATAACAGGGAAGGCGATTGTTCCAATTTTAAAAAATCCGGGAAATATTTATATAAGCACAGAATTCGGTAATGAGGTAAAATTTAACAGTGAAACGGAAGTGAACGAATTTATAGACAGGATGGAAAAGAAGGGCTTTTATCCAATTGTGGTTGAAAAGGATGAATACGAAAGGCTGAAAAATGACAAAGAAAGGATGAATCAGATTTTTCATGAACTTATGGTAAAAAAGATAGAAAAGTGGAAGGAATGGGCTGCAAAGAAATTCTCAGGAACAGACTTTAAGATTTACTGGCAGGCTGGTAACGATGATGCCAAGGAACTTGATAATATTCTAGATTCGGAACATACCGTAAACATAGGTGAAAAGGTGATACGGACACCTGATGGTTTAACAATACTGGGTCTTTCGCATGCAAATATGACACCATGGGTACTGCCCAGGGATTTATATGAAAAGGATCTGATTAAAATTATACATGAAGAAATAAAAAAACTTGGTTATGCGGATGATTTTACTCCAGAATCTCTCAATGGAAAAAATGAAGAAGAAATAATAAAGGAAATAGCAAATAAAATTAAAAAGCTTGATGATAACAACAATGTAATCCTTGCATATCATCCTCCTCCATATGATACAAACATAGATCTCGCACCAAGACTTACAGATAAAATGACCTATGCCAAGGTGGGAGGTCAGCAGGATTTTATTCATGTTGGAAGTAAGAGCGTCAGGGCCGCAATAGAAAAACTTCAACCCCTTATAGGTTTACATGGTCATATTCACGAATCAAGGGGAATGGACAGGATTGGAAAGACATTGGTTTTCAATCCAGGAAGTGAATATCAGGATGGGGTTTTAAGGGGTGTGATCGTCGATATTTCTGAAGGGAAGGTGAAAAATTATCTCCTAACCTCAGGGTAATCACCATGAAAAATTATGAAAGGATTTTGCCCTATGCATATCCATACTCTTTTCTAAAGTTTAAGCATACAAAAATAATATCCGAGGAAAATAGGGCAATAATAGTGGGAATTCCATACGATGATGGTGTAACGGTAAGACCGGGTGCAAGGTTCGGTCCAAAATCAATAAGGGATGCATCCATTTTCCTTGCTCCTTACAACATGTTTCAGGGGATTTCGCCAATAGATGTTTTACACCCAATAGATATGGGAGATATTGATGTTATTCCGGGTGATTATTCATCATCATTTCAGAATATCCAAAATTTTTATTCAGTAATACTTGAGAAGAAAATTGTTCCATTTGCCCTGGGAGGTGATCATTCAATAACCCTGCCAATACTAAGGGAAATGAAAAAGAAATATGGAAGGATTAATCTTATACAATTCGATGCACACATTGATACCTGGAAAAACCTCAAGGCTGTAAAATATAACCATGGAAACTGGTTATATTATGCTTTCAAAGAAGATTTAATAGAAAATGTTTTACAGGTTGGGATAAGGAGTACACTTTATACTTCAAAGGATTTGGATATAATAAATGAAAAAAGAGTGAATGTTATAACACCAAGAATGGTAAGGTTTCAGGGAATGGATGATGTAATTGAAACAATTAAGAATTTTCCGTCCAAAAATGTTTACATAACCTTTGATATTGATGCGGTGGATCCAGCCTTTGCACCGGGTACAGGCACACCTGAGGTTGGAGGATTGGACAGCATTGAGGTCATAGAAATAATTAGATCAATGAGAATTAAATTTATAGGTTTTGATCTTGTTGAAATTTCTCCTATCTATGATAATCCAAGCGAAATTACATCAATTCTCGGTGCAAACATTGTTTACGAGGCACTTTCTACACTTTCAAAGGTTATTCAATGAAAAAATTTTCTCATATTTTTAGAATTTTGTGTATTGATTTTCAAAATTAATAGAAATTTATGCTGAAATTATTTTATTTAATTGGAGAAAAAGAAGGTTTAAATTTTCGTTAACATGTTTAATGGTGGTGATAAAATGGCAATTTACTGGAAGGAGATAGAAGGAAAAACAAAAAAGTCAAAGGAAATATTCGAAAAATCGAAAGAATTGCTACCTCTGGGTGTGAGCAGCAATTATAGATACCTGGATCCATACCCTATCTATTTTAGTAAAGGTAAGGGAACCAGAATTTATGATGCCGATGGCAATGAATACCTTGATTTTAATATGGCTTTTGGTGTATTATCAACGGGGCATTCACATCCAAAACTTGTTGAAGCCATAAAAGAAAGAATTGAGAATGGAACAATTCTTGGTTTTGAGTATGAAAGATTACATGAGGCCGCAAGGTTAATAAAAGAAATCTATGGTATTGATATGGTAAGATTTTCAACGACAGGTGGGGAGGCAACACAGAGTGCCGTAAGACTTGCAAGAGGATTCACCGGAAGACCAAAGATTTTGAAATTTGAAGGTTGCTATCATGGTAGCCATGATTCTCTCCTTGTCAGCGTAAAGCCTGAGGGAAGAAGAGCAGGTTATTCAAGGGATCCAATACCCCTGGCATCAAGCTGGGGTGTAAATGATAGTTTTGTTAAGGATGTTATTGTTGCACCATTTAACGATATTGAGGCTGTAACGGATATATTTGAGAAACATCATAATGAAATTGCAGGTGTTATTCTTGAACCCGTTCCCATGAACATGGGTCTCGTCCTGCCTGAAAAAGGATTTCTTGAAGGTCTCAGGAAAATTACGGAGGAATACGGTTCTTTGCTTATATTTGATGAAATAAAAACAGGTGTAAAATATTATGGCGGTGCATCCAGGTATTTTGGTGTAAAGCCCGATATTATCACACTGGGAAAGAGTATTGGAGGTGGATATCCTGTCTCGGCTGTGGCAGGTAGAAAGGAAATTATGTCATTGATTGCACCGGGTAAGATTTCTCATGCAGGAACATTTAATTCCAATCCATTAAGCATTGATGCAACCATAACTGCTCTCAGGGACATTCTAACTGAAAATAATTATAAGAAGGCTGAGAACCTTAGCATGGAAATTTACAGGGGTTACAGTGATATAATAGAGGATTTGAAGCTTCCTCTTGGTGTATCAAACTGGGCTTTGAGTGGACAGGTTTATTTTGGTCTTAATAAAGTTAGAAACTGGAGGGATTTCTTAAAAACAAACGTCAGTCAGTGGTATGAATTCCTGGTTTTAATGATGAAAAACGGTGTTGTTCCGGCCGCACCAGGTCCCGATGAACAGTGGACGGTGTCTGTACAGCATAACAAGGAGGAAGTTGAAATAAATGTTGAAACATTTAAGAAAATAGCTCCATTGATAAAAAATATAACATCGGAAATGGCAATTGAGGAGGCAATTTAATTTTTTTATCTTTCAACCTCCTCAACTTCCCTGTACCAAATTTTTGATGTTCCTTTTTTTGCTCTCTTTAACCATTCCTTTGTTTTTGGTTCATTTTCAATTGCCTGAATTAATTCATTTATTCTACTTTTTACAATGTTTCCATCTTCCTTGCTTATTTTTCCCTCATTTAAGATGTTATCGAGAAGAGAAAGAACTTTATTTAGATTGTTTGTAGCATCGTACCAGAAGCCCCAGTCATCGGCGAGAACTTTTGCAATGTAATCCTTGTTAATTTTTTCCTTTTCACTTTTTGTGCTCAGTTCATGGCCCATGAAAAGTACAATAAGGTCAACGAGATCTTTTCTATTTATATCATGAATCTGCAGTTTTTCAAGCACGATATCCTCAAGTGTTATGGTTGGGAAATCGAGATCAAGCCTTCCACCAGGCTTGTTACCGAATTTCACATCATGGCTGTATTCAAGAGCATCATAGAAAACATCAACGTGGAAAATATTCTGAGGATGAATGAAAATGTTTCTGTTGGAAGAAAACAATGTGTTTACGTAAACATTTGGTTTGAATTTTAGATCATTTTCGAAGAATTTTCTAACCAGGCTGGCCTGGGAAGAATAGGCCATGAGATCAAGATCGGTGAACATGGGTTTATCCTTACCAAGCCTGTCAAGAGACATATGTTTTTCCCTGCAAATTGAACAATGGTATGAATGGATATAGATTGCGAGAGCACCAAGAATTCTCAGAACTATACCTTTTTTCTGTGCCTGTTCAACTATATCTACAGCCATCTTTTCAAATTCTTCAGGGGTAACTGTTACAA
>JAVRLJ010000074.1:0-4435 GCA_031961585.1 Thermoplasmatota archaeon
GTGCGTTTGAATGCCAATCATGCGGTCATGTGAACTACAAGGAACAGATATCTGAAACACTTGAATTCCCTGCATTCTGTGAGGGATGTAACAGAAAAAGGGGTGAGGTAAAGTTCAAATTGCTTGAGGATTACTCAATTTTCCTTGATTCACAGAAAATAGAAATACAGGAAAACCCAGAGGAAATAAGGGGTGGTGAACAGCCGCAAAGACTGCAGGTTTACCTGGAGGATGATCTGACAGGACTTGTTGTTCCGGGTGACAGGGTAAGGATAACGGGTATACTTAAAACAAGACCGAGGGGTCCAAGGGGACAGCCAAGCGTTGTATTTGACATTTACCTTTATGCAATAAACATTGAGGCAATTAAGGAGGAATACAAAACAATAAATTTAACGGAGGAAGATATAGAAAAGATAAAGGCACTTGCAAAGGAAGAAAACATTATACAGAAATTGAGTTCAAAGATTGCATCAACACTGTATGGGCTTGAAATTGAAAAAGAAGCCTTATTATTACAGTTGTTTGGCGGTGTTCCATTAAAAAGGAAGGATGGTACAAGGATAAGGGGTGATATTCACATACTCCTTGTTGGTGATCCGGGAACAGGTAAATCGCAGCTTTTAAAATATATAAGCAACATTGCACCTAAAAGTATTTACACATCTGGAAAGGGATCAACAGCTGCAGGATTAACCGCAGCTGCAACAAAGGAGGAGTTCGGTGAAGGCAGGTGGACACTTGAGGCTGGTGCCCTTGTCCTTGCGGACAATGGAATAGCAACAATTGATGAAATAGACAAGATGGATGACAAGGACAGGGTTGCAATGCATGAGGCAATGGAGCAGCAGACAATAACAATTTCAAAGGCTGGTATGAATGCAACGCTAATGGCAAGGTGTTCAATACTTGCTGCAGCAAACCCAAAGTATGGTAGGTTCGATTATTCAAGACCTCTCTCGGAACAGCTTGCTCTACCACCAACACTTTTATCAAGGTTCGATGCAATATTCAAAATACCTGATATTCCTGGAGAAAGGGACAGTGAAATTGCGGAGCACATTTTACAGGTACATATGGAGGAGGATATAAAAGAGGATGAAATTGATGATGAACTCTTTAAAAAATATGTTGCGTACGCAAAAAAATATGTTTTTCCAAAGTTGACTGAAGAGGCAAGTGAAGAATTGAAGAATTTTTATATTCAGATGAGAAACCTTTACAAGGAAACGAAAGCAATACCAATAACAGCAAGACAGCTTGAAGCAATGATAAGGTTAACGCAGGCATCTGCAAGGGCAAGGCTGAGCCATTATGCAAACGTTGATGATGCCAGGAGGGCAATAAAGATAATAAGCCATTTCATTTCAGATTCAGCAACAACACCGGAGGGTATACCTGATATTGATACAATATACTCAAGACCAGCAAAGGAAAGATCAAAGCTTGAGGAGATTGAGGATATAATAAAGGAACTGCAGGAAGTAAAAGGGTTTGCAATGATTGATGAAATTGTTGTTGAGGCACAGAAAAAGGGTATGGATGAGAGGGATGCAAAAAAATATGTTGATATTTTACTTAGAGATAACCTGATCTATGAACCAAAGCCTGGAAGATACAGGTTCGTTGAATGATCATCCAATCTTTGTTGTCTCAATTTCCAGTTTTCCTTCCTTGAACCTTTCAAGTGAAAAACTCTTCATGTCAAGATCTGTTGGGTGACCGAGTATTAACTGGCTCATAAGCCTTCCAACCATGGGACTTATCATTAGACCATGACCTGAATATCCGCATGCCACATAGAAATTTTCAACGCCTGTTCCGCTCAGTATGGGTTTTACATCAGGTGACATATCGTAAAGACCTGCCCATTGCCTCATGAGTTTAACATATTTAACCGAAGGTATCATATTTGTTATTTCCCTTGAAAAATGTTTAAGAAAATCAACTGTTGTGTTTATGTTGTAACCCTCAAACTCAACAGGATCACCTATTCCTCCAACTATTTCCCCCCTCATACTCTGGCTGAAATAGATGCCTGATGGTATACCAACAAGCATTGGTTCCTGGAAGAATTTTATTGGCTCTGTTGCAATTATCTCATGCCTCACTGGTCTTGTGGGTATATTCACCCCGGCCCATTTTGCCACTTCCCTTGTGTATGCACCCGCGGCCCCAACAAATATTTTTGCCTTTATTTCCCCCTTATCCGTTAAGACTGATTCTATCTTTCCATTGTTCATTTTAAAGTTATATGCATTTGTGAATGTGTATATTTTTCCACCGTACTTCTGGAAACCTTTTGCATAGGCCTCCACAACCGCCTGCGGAAACACAATACCATCCCTGTGGTTGTATGCTCCACCGTAAATCTTTGATGTATCAATGTAAGGATACCTTTCCTTAATTTCATCCGGCATCATTATCCTGCTCTTTACACCATACCTGTTCTGTATTTCCACATTTTTCTTCATACTTTCCAGAGATTTTTCATCGTAGGCAAGGAAAAGGTATCCTCCCTGTCTGAAAAGTATGTTGTAATTCATTATTGCTGACATTTTTTCAAAGAAATCTATACTTTTCTTTGAAAGGTATATGCTCTCAGGTGTTGCAAACTGTTCCCTCACACCTCCACCGCACCTTCCAGATGATCCATGGCCCAGGTAACTTTTCTCTATGACCGTTACATCCATACCTTCTTTAGCCAGAAAGTACCCGATGCTCAAACCTGAAACTCCACCCCCTATGATTAAAACTTCAGTGTTTTCTATCAACCACAAACACCCCCAGATAAACAGGATCGAGAGGAGTTCTTGCAGTAAAAGGCCTTAATTCTTTAGGATCCCTTCCTGTTTCCCTTGCAAGTATTTTCATGACCGCCAGAGTGCAACCCTTCCCCTGGCATGGTCCTGTTCCAAACCCGGTTATCCTTTTTAAACTTTCAATGTCCCTGTAACCTTCCCTTATCGCATTAACAATATCATTCTCGGTTAGGTCCTCACACCTGCACACTATCTTCATGATCGCACCTCACATTATAAGCTCCCTTTTTTCGACCTTTTCAACAATAAACTCCTTTGGAATGTTTGATAGTACAGTTTTACCGAGATCCTCTGATTTTACATTAAAACCAAGGGATTTTAAAGCCTTCAGGGCTGAATATCTACCTTCAACCAAACTTTGCTGGTATGTGAATCCTCCGGCATAGTATATGCCTGGAACGATTTCCAGAGAACTGTTCCTTAGAGGATAATATGAATCCTCATCACCATAATATTTCACTTCACCACCGGATTGCAAAATTAGTTCATAGGTTTTCATTCTGTCCGTCATGATCAATAGATCGCAATCAATTGTTTTCCTTTCACTCCCATTTGATATTTCAATACCTTCAAGGTTCTTTTTTCCATAGGCCTTTAAAATTTCATAACCAACATATGTTTCAAAATTTTCACCCTTCCTGTTTGTTATAATTCCCTTAATTTCCATTCCCTTCTTGCTTAAGGAATCCGCAATATCAAAAACATATCTATTTTTTCCATAAATTAAAGCACTTTTTCCAGGTAAAACATTGTTCTCATAGAGTAAAGAATGCACACCTGAATAGAGCATTATACCCGGAAGATCGTTGTTGTCAAACACTAAATTTTTGTAGTAGGATCCAGTTGCAAGAATTATCCTCTTTGCATAAATTTCATAAAGTGTATTGTTTCCCTTTGCCGCCACCCTATCAGGATAAATACCAAAAACCTCAGTATTTTTCAATATCCTAATATTTTTGATTTCCTTAACAATTTTATCAATGTATTCTCCAGCAGGCATTTTCTCATTATCCATGTTGATTATAATATTATTGTTGTAAAGTTCACCACCAAGGTTTTCATGCTCCTCAACTAACACCGCATTATTCGTATACTTTGATACCTCAAGGGCAGCGCTCAGACCGGCAAGACCCGCACCAACTATGAGAATATCAGTGTTTATTGTTTCATGAGAAAATTCAACACCAGGATCCTTCTTTGGCAATTCGCCAAGACCGGCAAAGGATGCGATCCTTCTCATATAAAAATTTCTAAGAAATGCGGGGTGTATGAATCTATGGTAATAGAATCCCGCACCAAGTGATTTTTCAAATTTGTTAAGTATTGATAAAATATCCTTATCAGCATTTGGCCATGCATGCTGCCTTCTAACAACCATTCCATCCTTTACCTTTACCTGGCATGTTCTAACATTTGGTATTCCATCAACTTCCATCATGCAGGATGAACATTTACCTATCCCGCAAAAATACCCTCTTGGTCTGTGAAACTTCATGCTTCTGCTGAAAATTCTAACACCATTTTTATAAAGGCAGGCTGCAAGTGTAAGATTATCATCACACTCAATTTCCTTACCTTCAAAATTTATTTTTACTTTTGCCATAAGGGTCAGG
>JAVRLJ010000075.1:0-4375 GCA_031961585.1 Thermoplasmatota archaeon
TTTATTCTTTATTCAAATATAAATTCACCACAGTTAATGATTTTTGCTGAAATAATTTCGGGTTTCAAATGGTCAGCATTCATAGTTGCAGCATCAACCTACGTTGCCAGGGTTGCTCCAAAGGAAAAGGAAGCAAGGGCACAGGGCATACTGAACATGGCACAGAACATGGGATGGGTTCTTGGACCATTAATCACAATACCTGTCATTTTGAACTACGGTTTTAATTTCAATTTTTATTTCTCATTCATTTTTGTAATAATTGGTCTTTCAATAAGCATTATATTAAAAAATGAAAAATGATTATATGTAGCTCCCTAAAACTTCCTTCACAAGTGAATATAGATCACCATTTTCCTTCATTATTTCAAGCACTGAAAATATTGGGAAAAGTTTTAGATATTCACTCTTTTCAAAAAGTACAGATGTTCTTATTATATCAAATTCCTTCATTACCTTGAATAGAAGGAATCCTATGACCAGGCTCAGATCTATATTTTCACCTATTTCCCTCTTAATGTAATAGGAGAAGAGATCCTGGGATCCACCGCCTTCCTTTTCATTAAGGTAACCAATCAAATCATCTGTGAGCTGGTAGGCAATGCCAAGGGCCATCCCATACCTTTTTGCATCGCCCAACACCTTTTTACCTTCTTCTGAACATAATGCACCTATTTCAGCAGCACCTTCAAAGAGTGATCCGCTTTTCAGGGCAATCAATTTCAAATAATCTATGTTTGGCCAGTTTTTGCTGTCCATGACCATTATATCAAGGTATTCTCCCATGGATGCCTTTGACCAGGTTTCAAGACCAACCCTTAAAAATTCAGGACCTTCCCTTCTTGCAATCTCAAGCGATTCTGATATAAGTAAATGGGGTAGTATAACAGCCCTTTCAATGCCATACTTCTTCCATAATGTTGGTTTCCTTCTCCTTTCCGTACTTTTATCAATAATATCGTCATGGACCAAACTTGCTGCATGACCTAGCTCTGCACTGACAGCAAGCCTTAATGCCTTTTCATAATCACCATTGAATGCCTGTGCTGTTAAAAGAAGAACTATGCCCCTCAGCCTTTTTCCATCCCTCAGGGCATAGTCAACCATTTCATAAAGTTCCCCATCATATTTCTTTATGTATTCATCTATTGCCCTATCTATCTCGTTCTTTTTTCTCTCAAGTTCCATTATTAAATTTTCAAATTCCATTTTTACTTATCACTGTCTCCTGTAATCAAAATAAATATTTAAACACTTTTTATGATTTCAGTATACTTTATTTAAGCATGGGCATTTTTATTCCCTTTTCTTTTGCTGTTCTTATTGCAATATCATAGCCCGCATCCGCATGCCTGACAACACCTATGCCTGGATCATTGGTCAAAACCCTCTCAAGCCTGAGATCCGTTTCCTTCTCTCCATCAGCAACTATAACAACACCGGCATGTATTGAATAACCAATACCAACTCCTCCACCATGGTGAACCGCAACCCATGTTGCTCCTGATGCAGTGTTCAATAAAGCATTGAGTATGGGCCAGTCAGCTATTGCATCTGATCCATCGAGCATTCTCTCAGTTTCTCTGTACGGTGATGCCACACTACCTGTATCATGGTGATCCCTTCCTATAACTATTGGTGCTTCAAGAACTCCTTCCCTTACAAGTTTATTGAATTCCAGACCTGCCCTGTGCCTTTCACCATAACCGAGCCAGAGTATCCTTGCGGGTAAACCCTGCCATTTCACCTTTTTCTCGGCCATGTCGAGCCAGTTTATTATATGCTTATCATCCGGGAATAGCTTTCTAATAACATTGTCCGTCTCATAGATATCGTTTGGATTTCCCGAAAGAGCTGCCCATCTGAAAGGTCCCTTTCCCTCAGAGAATAATGGCCTTATGTATTCTGGAACATAACCAGGTATTTTGAAAGCATCATTTACCCCTGCTTCAACTGCCATTGCCCTTATGTTGTTTCCATAATCAAAAACCTTTGATCCATGCTCCTTGAAATAGATCATGGCGGGAACATGTTTCCTGAGAGACTTTTTAACCTCCTCAAGATATTTCTCTGGATTCTCCCTTAAAATTTTTGCTTCCTCAACACTGTATCCGCTTGGTATGTATCCATTAAGTGGATCATGTGCTGCTGTTTGATCCGTAACAATGTCAGGAATAATTCCCATTTCCTTTAGCTGTGGATAAACATCAGCAGCATTTCCAAGCAAGCCTATTGACAATGCCTTTCCAGTTTCAAGCGCATCATCCTTCATCTTCAATGCTTCCTTAAGATCATCTGTCCAAACATCAAGATAACCATGCTTAATTCTCCTTTTTATATGATCTTCATCAACCTCAACTATTATTCCAACAGCATCGTTCATTGTTATTGCTAATCCCTGTGCTCCACCCATTTCCCCAAGACCAGATGATAGAACCCATTTTCCCTTTAAACTGTGTGAATTGTATTCCTTCTTTGCTATTGCGTAAAATACTTCATATGTTCCCTGTAATATGCCCTGCGATCCTATGTATATCCATGATCCTGCAGTCATCTGACCGAACATGGTCAATCCTCTTTCCTCAAGCTCCCTGAAGTATTCCCATGTTGCCCATTTTGGAACAAGCATTGCATTTGATATTAAAACCCTTGGTGCCCATGTATGCGTTTTGAATATTGCAACGGGTTTTCCAGATTGGACAATTAATGTTTCATCATCCTCAAGGTTTTTTAACGATTCAACAATTTTCTCATAGGATTCCCAGTTCCTTGCAGCCTTACCCGTTCCACCATAAACAATAAGGTGCGCGGGATCCTTTGCCACCTCAGGATCCAGATTGTTCATTAACATCCTCATTGCAGCCTCAGTCTTCCAGCTCTTACATGTAAGATTTTTTCCCCTTGGAGCATGTATCTCTACCATGTTTTTCTAATAAACAATAAATCTATTTAAGATTATTTGATGGGCAAAAATGCAAAAATTATTAGGAGGAGACCTAAAAAGAATAAAGAATATGTACCTGTTTTTGCAAGCGTATCCGTATCCTTTATGGTTAACTTAAATCCATGGAATGAAAAATATACAATGATCAACTGTGTTACCATGGTTCCCAGCCCGAATAAAAGACCAACAAGAAAACCGAAGGTGGGATTGATAAATATACCTGAGAGGGCAAGAACAAGGACAAGAACAACGAAGAAATCACCACCAAAGGCCGCACCTATTCCATGGATCCAGATATACTTGAAATCAGGAGCTTTTCCATGAATTTCCTTTTTTGATTTTCTCATGAACAATAAGCCAACAAGCATCATTGTTGTTCCTGCAAAAATATCAGCGTATGGCGATATGGTTTCTGGATTTACAATCAAGGAATAAATGCTTGATGTTATTGCGCTCAAAATTGTCCAGATGAGCGTTAATGCCCCTGTAAAAACAAGTATTGTTAGTAAGGCCCTCTTAAGGTTTGGCTATCCTATGGCGTATGGTATTGTTATTGGCCAAGTATGTATGTCAGGTTTTATTCCATGAACTATGCCTATAATGAAAACAGCAAGAAGTGCAAGTTCAGCACCGAGCTGGTGCAATATTCCATTTGCAAAACTTTCAAGTATCTCAGGTATTGATAATATTGCAATCAATAAAGAGAATGAAAGAATTAATGCATACAAAATATGTGATTTTTCTATGCAAATTCAGAAAAAATTTTTATTATTTAAGTATTTTGCTTAAACCTAAAATTTTTAGCATTTACATAATTTTCATGAACATTGTTAACATACAAAAAAAATTATATTTAAATATTCGATAGAATTTCACATTTGCCTAAATGAAAAGTAACAGATGGTTCCTTGGATTCATATTCTCAAACATGGCGGGGGGTATCATCAACCCGATGATACCTCTTTTCGTAGTTGTATATCTTGGATCAAACGTTTTTTATGTCAGTCTTGCATCTGCTCTTAGTTCACTTGTTTCAGTTCCTGCATTAATATTATGGGGTGAACTTTCTGATTCTCTTGGAAAAAGGAAACTTTTCATACTTTACGGTTTTTATGGATCATTTCTCAGCCTAATGCTTATCATTTTCGTTCATGATGTTTACAGCTTTATACTTGTTTTAATAATTTATCAGCTTGTTTTGAACGCAAGCGTACCAGTATCTACACTCATAATACTTGAACAGAACAACCCCGAGGAATGGCCAAGGATCATATCAAGGTTCAGTCTCCTTTCAGGCATTGGATCTTTTCTTGGTCTCATTGTGGGTATGATATTCCTCCTCGATCTGGGCAAATCTTCAGATTTACCTTACATATACATAATATCATCCCTGCTTTACCTTATTGCGGCAATTGTATCTACAGTAATATT
>JAVRLJ010000076.1:0-4220 GCA_031961585.1 Thermoplasmatota archaeon
GCCATGGATGCCATTGTGTACATGCCATTTATTTTCAATTTTCTGTACTTTTTTAATTTTTCCATGACATTTTTTGGTTTTAATAACAAGAATATGAAGCCTGTAATTCTTGCAGGTATGAAGTTTGCAATATCATCAAGCCTTGCTGCAAATTTTCCAAAATATTCGTATTTTTCATTTCTATACCCAACCATTGCATCAAACGTGTTTGTTATTCTGTAAACAAAAGCCCCTATTGTTCCAAAGAAAATAAAGTAGAAAAGGGGTGAGACATTGAATCAACAATGTTTTCTGCACCGCTTTCTATTGCGGCAGAATATAAATGCTCCTTATCCAGATTAATTACATCCCTGCTGACGATCATTGAAACATTTTTTCTCAATTTTTCCGTATCATCAATTGCGCACCTTTTCACATGCCTTATTAAAGAGAAAATTGAAAATGAGGCCTTAAGAAAGAATACCTGTAGGATTATACCTGCGATCGAATTTTTAAAATAACAAAAGAGGAAATAGAGAAGAAGAACAAAGAAAATAATTGTAAAAATTTCAAGTATCATTCCTTCAAAAAATTCCACATACTTTGACCTCTTCTTTCTCCTTTTATCAAAGAATTCAATTATTTTACCTACCCATACAACAGGATGAACAATACTCGGATATTCACCAATAAAATCGACTATTATGGCAAGAAGTAAAATAACAATCATGGATACAGCATCCTTGCACTCTTTTCCTTTTTCATTATTCTATAGGCATAAACTTTTCCATCATTAATTTTCTTTATGCAATCGTCAACATATTCATCATCCGGTCTAACAAAATTATTGTTTATTGGTATAACAGGATCAATCCTAATGAAAATCTTACCAGGGAATTCTTTTAGAAAATTAACAATTTGTAAAACATTATCACAGTCTAGCAAATTTTTTATCAAAACTGTTTCAAATCTAAACTTTTGGTTGTAAAGTTTTTTTAAATTTTCAATGGATTTTTTATTTGACCTGTGCACAATTCTCATATGCTTTTCATCATCAATCGTTTTTATGGAAAATGCAATTGAATCGGCAAGATCCACAATGTTTTTTGTTAAAAGTTCTCCATTTGTTAAGACATTTATTCTAATTCCATTTTCCTTCATTTTTATCATTAGATTTTCAAGATCAGGATCTATTGTAGGTTCTCCTCCTCCAAGAAAAACCTCCACTATACCATTTTTCTTTAAAATATCCAGAACTTCATTCACAGATAGAAATTTTATTTCCTTATCTCTATAACTTTCGAGATGTATATCATATTTATTCTTTTTCAATATGCAGAAATCACAATCCCAGTTGCATCCATAAAAAAATAGATAAGAGGATTTGTCCGGAAATGCAGTTATGTGATAAACATGTGTCATTCTATGTTCCCGGGAAAATTTCATTCAATGTCAGGGGAGTAATGCTTGATGCGTACTGTGGATAAAGCTTTTCGAAAAGCAAAACGAGACCAACAAACATCTGAGGCCCAGGTTGCTGTAGATAAATATCGAGAAGAACTATGAAATTTTTATCCTTCATTGCTGTTATGTTTGAAAGTGTTGAATCATTTTCAATTGCACTTATAAGATAGGACTGGGATTGTGATACGAGTATGTACTGTGGATTATCCATAACAAGTGTTTCCTTACTAATTGTATACCAGGAATAGCCGCTTGAGGCAACGTTTATTCCTCCAGCAAGCGTTATAAGATCATTTATGAATGTACCCTGTCCAGCTGTCCAAATGGGGTTGTACCATCCTAGATAAAAAACTGTTGTTCTATTCTGTATGTTATATGTAACATTTTCAATGCTGTTTACAGTTTTTGTAATCAAATTTATCAATTTTGTTGCATTTGATGTAGTGTTTGTTGCGAGACCGAGGATCATAAGATCATGCTCGATTGAAAGCATTGTTGGAGGGTTGAAAATTATGACAGGTATTCCTAAACTTTTTAATTCCTGAACAGCCTGAGGATCAAAGTCATCGTATGCAAGGACAAGATCTGGTTTCAATGCCACAACCTTTTCAACAGAAACGTTTGTAACACCGCCTATCTTTGTTATGTTCTGTGCAGCAGGAGGAAATGTATCATATATTGTATCACCAACAATTTTGTTTCCCGATCCAAGTGCAAATGCAAGTTCAGTGCATGAGGGTGCAAGAGAAACAATTCTCTCAACAGGCTGTTTAACATATACAACATTGTTTTCATCATCCATAACGGTAACATACTTTGTTACATTGTTTTGCTGTTCCTGTGAACTCCCCTGTTTTCCATAGTAACTGATGATGTATCCACCGCTGAACGATGCAATCACTAGAATTACAACAACTGTCCATATCCATACACTCTTCATTTTATCACCTTTCAAGTTTATTTGACAAAAAGAAAATATACTTGATTTATTTAAAGTTTTTTGAATGAGGAACAGGTTATACTTTGCGCTGGGCATTGTTCTATCTTTGTTAGCTGTAGTTCTATCACTTGCCTTTGGTCCTGTGAATATTCCCCTTTATGATATTTTTAGTTCATTTCTCAATCCTAATGCATCTGTCTATTCAAAAATAATAATTTATATAAGATTGCCAAGAATATTGCTTGCATTTATTGTTGGTGCAGCTTTATCCGTTTCCGGTGCAATCATGCAGGGTGTTTTCAGGAACCCTCTTGCGGATCCTTATGTTACAGGAATAGCTTCAGGTGCAGGGTTGGGCGCAGCGATTGCGATAGTTTTTTCATTTGTTGCAATTAACTTTTATTTTATTTCATTATTTGCTTTTATAGGAGCAATTTTAACCATGCTTCTTGTATTTTTAATTGCAAGTTTATCAGGAGATCTGAGAGCTGAAAATATTCTCCTCGTTGGTCTTGGATTATCGCTTTTCTTGAGCGCTCTACTTGCAATCACAATGTACTTTGGTGGACAGGATCTACAGACTGTTTTTTACTGGCTTATGGGAAGTTTCAGCGGTGCAGAATGGAATGAAGTTTATCTATCTTATATTGTTATAATACCTGTTTTAATTGTGATTGTAATACTTTCAAGGGATCTTGATGCCATGATGATTGGTGATGATCATGCTTATTCTCTGGGCATAGATGTGAAAAAAAGGAGAATAACATTCATTGTTTTAACATCCCTGATAACGGGAATATCTGTATCATTTTCCGGTATAATTGGTTTTGTTGGTCTTATAATTCCACATATGATTAGATTGATTATAGGTCCGAAAAACAGGGATCTTATTCTATTATCAATATTTCTTGGTGGTGCATACCTTGTTATAGCCGATACAATTGCAAGATCTATCGATATAATAGAGGAACTTCCTGTTGGTATTATAACATCAATTGTAGGAATACCAATTTTCATATTCCTTATCATAAGGGAAAAGAGGTACTGGAGGTGAATATATGATTCAAATAAAAAATATCAATTTTTCATACAACGGTAAAAAGATTCTGAAAAATATTGATTTTAATGTTGAAAATGGAAAAATTCTATCAATTCTAGGTCCAAATGGATCCGGTAAGACAACCCTTTTAAAAGTAATTGCCGGTATTTTAAGACCGGATATGGGTGAGGTAATTGTTAATGGAAAAAATGTTTTGAAAATGCAGAGAAAGGAAATGGCAAAATTGATAGCATATGTCCCTCAGAATTTCGAGCCGGGTTTTGATTTCACTGTTTTTGATATTGTTAGCACGGGAAGATTTCCTCACAAAGCTCTCCTTGAAACATTAGATGATGAGGATTATGAAAAAATTGAATGGGCACTTAAAGTAACAGGTCTTGAGGAACTTAAAATGAAATCTATCAGGGAAATATCAGGTGGTGAAAGGCAGAGAACAATCATAGCCATGGCACTTGCACAGGATGCCCAAATAATACTTATGGATGAACCAACATCAAACCTTGATATAAAATACCAGCTGAACATGCTTGAATTAATAAAGAAAATGGTGAAGGAGGGAAGAACAATAATCATAACAATGCATGATGTAAATTTATCAATTAGGTACAGTGATGAGGTAATAGTTCTTTCAGAAGGTAGGATTTATTCAAAGGGAAAACCGGATGATGTTATAGATGAGAAAACAATAGAGAATGTTTATGGAATAAAAACTAAAATTCTAAGGAATGGATCAAACAGGATTTCCTATATTTTACCTGTTGTTGAAGAAAATCAGGG
>JAVRLJ010000077.1:0-4165 GCA_031961585.1 Thermoplasmatota archaeon
CTTTTCAGCTTCACCTCTGAGCTGTTTTGTTATTTCAACAGCCATGCTCACACCCGTTGCACCTATGGGATGACCCTTTGCCTTAAGACCACCATCAACGTTTGTTGGAAACTTTCCATCGTGATACTCCGTTTTTCCCTTAATATTTCAATGCCTTTACCCCTTTCGGCAATTCCAAGATCCTCGTATGCCGTCACTTCCGCGATAGTGAAACAATCTGCACCTGGAAAAGATCAAAACTACTTTTGGATCATCAATGTATGCCATTTTGTATGCCAGCTTTGCTGCTCTCCTGCTCGCCTCAAGTGATACATAAT
This sequence comes from Thermoplasmatota archaeon, assembly GCA_031961585.1. Lineage (GTDB taxonomy): Archaea > Thermoplasmatota > Thermoplasmata > Thermoplasmatales > ARK-15 > JAVRLH01. The sequence goes on from JAVRLJ010000077.1 coordinate 318, forward strand.
CATCCCTTCTGCTTATGTTTGTTGTACCCGTTCCATGACCCTATGATTTTATATAAACAGGTCTATCCGTGAATTTTTTAGCTGTTTCTTCTTCCGCATTTTTATAAAATTCCAGAGAACTTGTGGATCTAATCCGAAACCGCTGACTATCAAAAACCAATTTTTTGAATATTCGGATATACAAATATATTTTCCACTTAAACGGCCGTGCTATACTGCACGAATATTTTCAGCTGACTAATTTTGCGGTAATTTGAGAAATATTATACCGTGAGAAGCTTAGTGTTGAGCAGAATAAGTAAAATGAACGAAGATAATAAAGGATTACATTATAGAATTTTATTAACAATTTTATTAACATTTTAAAAAGTTATTTTTTGATCACTTCAAGTTCTTCAAGTTTTGGAGGGGGTTCACATCCCTCAAGCCATATGGCAGCTAGTGTTTGAAAATCCGGTGGTATAACATTCCTGTCAATTTCAACATCAATAACTGCAGGCAGTCCTGATTCTTTTGCTCTTGAAAGCGCATTATTTATTTCCTTTGGATCCTTTATACTTTCACCATAGCATCCCATTGCCTGTGCAATTTTATCAAACCTAATATCGCCAAAATCAACACCTACGTATTTAGAGTCATAATATAAAGTTTGTCCGGATTTTATCATTCCCCATGCTGAATCATTGAGAACAATGAAAGTTATCTGTAAATTCAACCTTCTTGCAGTTTCAAGATCCATTGAGCCCATTGAAAACGCACCATCACCGGTAATACAATAAACATCCCTATCTGGATTTGCCAACTTTGCTGCGATAGAAAAACCAACACAACTCCCAAGATGACCAGAATCACCCGCTGTCGTGCTCAAAAATGTTCTTGGATAATAGATTCTGTTCAAATAATGTGCCCAGACAGCGGTGTTTCCACCATCAATAACGGATATTGCATCCCTTGAATAAAATTCCCTCACTTTTTTTATCACAGTTAATGGATGAATAGGAATATTGTCTTCAGCCTGTTTCATATACTCTTCAATCCACTGCCTTTCAAGGTCCTTGTAATAGATATTCTTCTCCTGTTCTTTTGCCCTTTCTGTTTTTTCCTTAACAATTTCAATAATCATTTTAAGGGATAATTTTGCATCACCCACGCCACCGATCTCAACAGGCCTATTCAATGCAATGTTTTCAGACGATGAATCAATCTGAACAAATTTCTGTTTATCCACTTCACCCCAAATTGGGGGTCTGCCAAAGAAATCAAGATCACCAAGTTTTGAACCAATCAAAAAAACCAGATCAGCTTCTGTTTGAGCTGCAAGTGCTCCATAACTGTTTGGTATCAAGCACAATGGATGATCCTCTGGTATTGATCCCCTGCCTGATATTGATGTAACAACGGGTATCTGTAGATATTCGGCAAGTTCTGTTAACTCCTTAGAAGCATTTGCTCTTATCACCCCACCGCCAGCGTGTATGATTGGCTTTTGAAATTTCACAAGCATGTCTGCGATTTTTTCAAGAACCTCTCTATCAGGAACTGATTTTGAAGGCATGTAATTCTTACTTGATGGTATTTCAGCATAACTGTCCACAACCTTATGTAAAACATCCGAAGCTATGTCAATGTGCACTGGTCCGGGTTTTTCTGTAAATGCTATTCTTATTGCTCTCTGAGTGATTTCAACAATCCTGTTCACATCACTTATATATGCATTCCATTTTGTTACTGCCTTAAAAAGTGTTAGTTGGTCGAGTGCCTGCATGGATCCATGGTCAGGATATGATCTGAACGTTTGGTTCTGTGCAGTTATAACAAGAACTGGTATGTTTTCAGCATATGCAGGATAAACACCGCCAACAAGGTTTGCAGCTCCAGGTCCAACAGTTCCTGCAACAACACCAAGTTTACCCGTTACCCTTGCATATCCATCAGCAGCATGGGCCGCATTTGCTTCATGGTGGAATGTTATGAATTTTACTTTGCCGTTGTACATTGCGTTCAAAAATGGATAAAGCTGATCCCCTGGTACTCCAAAAACATAATCCACCCCTTCCTTTTCAAGAACCCTTTTTAAAATCTCTCCGCCCGTAATATTTGCCATTAAATAATTAGATAAACTGATTTTATTTAAATTTAACCAAACGTCTTTATGAAAATTTCCTTTATATCATCCTCGGAAACAAAGAATGGATTGAAGGCAATTTCACTATCCGTTACAGCTTTCTCAACCATTTCATTTAATTTTTCAAAGTAAATTTTTTCCTCAATGCCTAAATCTTTTACCGTTATTGGCTGTTTTATTTCTCTAAAGAATTCAAATATTTTCTCAACAAGCTCATCCATATTAAAATCAAGGATCCTTGCTATCCTTTCATACTTTTTCTTTGTTTCCTCATGTTTTGAATTGAATTCAATCACATAGGGTAAAAACAATCCAACAGATGTACCGTGTTTGATATGGAATGTGGATCCAAAACTATGACCTAAACAGTGGACAAGACCGGATCCACTGTTAGAAAATGATATTCCTGCCATTATAGAAGCAATCGAAAGATTTTCTATTGCATTAGCATCATTTTTTATTGCATCTTTTATATTTTCATATACTATTTTTATTGATTTTTCTGCAAGTGCATCACTTAAAATATTTGATGTGTTTGAAACTATTGCCTCAACTGCTGTTACAAAAGTATCAACACCTGTTGATCTTATAAGATCCTCATTCTCTGGCATGATTTCAGGGTCCACTATATCTATCAATGGAACAAGGGAATAATTACCGCTGGGTAATTTTCTATTTTTATCAGATAAAACAACGGCAAATGATACATCACTTCCGCTGAATGTTGTTGGAATTGTTATCAGTTCTATTTTCAACTTAAGATTTTCGAATGGATTCAACCCTCTAAGATCATAATCTGGATAGGAAAATTTCAAAGCAAGAGATTTTGAAAAATCTATAACACTTCCGCCACCGATTCCAATTATTGCCTGTGGTTCAAAATTCATTAAATTCTTGTACGCTTCTTCAATTTCCTCAATTTTTGGCTCAGGATTAACATCCGAAAATATTGAAATTTCAAGGCTTTTTTTAAAATTTTCAATTTTTTTAGAAAATATTGAATAGATTATTTTATCCGTTACAATCAAAGCCCTCTTTATACTTTCCTCAGCAATTAGGTCAGAAAGATTATCAATGATGTCCCTCTGAAAAAATATTTTCCTTGGAAAGGTAAATACGGGCATAATCATACTTTTAAGTATTCAGTTGGTATTGTCTGGGCAACGTTAACCATTGCTGTTGCAGCCGATGCATATCTCATAAGCAAGGCCATGTTACCCTTAACCTTCATCTGCCCTGTTAGCATGGCCTGTGTAGGATTGATTTTACCGTCTATGATCTTCTGCCAATCTGCAAATATAGCAGAAAGAATAAAAGGTGCATCCTTTTCACCCTTCTCGATTATTTCGCATTTTTCGCATTTTCCATCTTTCAGATAAACTATAAAAGCGCCCGGAACAATCTTCTTCTCCTCAGCATCTATTACCTTGAAAAGAATTGGATCCTTCCATCCCTGGCCTTTCTTGTTGTACTCCTCTGATGAACTCAATCTTCTACAATACTCTTCTACCCATTCCCTCGAAGGGAAAACAAACTTTCCATCCATCATCAATCATATCGTACGTCCTTATTTAAATCTTTTTCATAAACGGGGTGTTGGACACTATTCCTCGTTTCTTATTTCTTCCCTCTCTTCTCCCTTTGATCTTGTGATTATGACGTAGACCCTTCTACCAAGATATCTCCTGGGCACATCAGCCTTTGCAGATGTGCCTTGTTTTGT
>JAVRLJ010000078.1:0-4143 GCA_031961585.1 Thermoplasmatota archaeon
ATATTTAAACAAAATTTTTTATAGTCATTGTAAATACTTATATCAAAATGAAAGAGGATGAAAAGATCATTCACGTTAGCCTTAGGGATAATCCTGATATAACCGTTGAGGAAGTATACAACATAATGATGGATCTGCAGAAAAAATACCCGGACAGGGAAATATTTTATGATGGTGATGCACAGGCCATATGCAGCAGACCAAAAAAGATGGATCCAAAAAAATGAGGTGTTTTTATGTATTACAAGGGATCAGGGGGCTTGAAGGTTGAATTAATAGCATATTCTAAATTTTCCTTTGAAAGGGAAAGCAAGGTATCACAGACAGATAGAATAGTTGCAGAAAGCGGTGCAATCTCACATTCAAAAACGTTCAGGGATCTGCCTGATGAAAGGGTAAAGCATATGATAGATCTTCTCAGATCCCTTGGACATGAGAGTGTTTTTGAGCATGTTTCATTCACGTTCAGAATTGAGGGAATATCAAGGGTCTGTTCACATCAGCTTGTCAGGCACAGGATGGCTTCATTCACACAGCAGAGCCAGAGGTATGTTCCTCTTGATCCAGATTTTATAATACCCGATGATATTTATGATAGCGAATTTAGGGATGAATTCATGGAAATACTTGAGAAATCCAGGAACCTTTATAAAAAAATGGTTGAAAAGGGAATAAAGAAGGAGGATGCAAGGTTCATTTTACCACAGGCTGTTGAAACAAAAATAATTGTTACAATGAATGGAAGGGAACTGAGACATTTCATTTCTTTGAGGGCCGAAAAGGATGCACAGTGGGAAATAAGGAACCTTGCAAGGGAAATGCTAAAAAAAGCCCATGAGGTTTCGCCCATACTTTTCCAGGATCTTTACGATAAATACATCAGGGAATGAGACTTTTTATTTCCTCAAGTGTCTTCAATCTAATTTCCTTTCTCTTTTCTGCCTCCTCAAACCTTCTCCTTTCCTCCTCATTCTTCAGCTTTAATTTTGGTACCGGTGTTGGCTTTCCTTCTTCATCCAGAGCAACATATGTTGTAAGGGCAACGCATGCAAGCTTTCTCTGACCACCAAACCTCGATTCCCTTTCCGCTATAACTTCAATTTCCATTGATGTTGTTCCAACATAGTTTATCCAGCCATGGAGAACTACAATATCTCCAAGTTTTACTGGTTCAAGGAAATGAATGTTATCTATACTTGCTGTAACAACATTCCTGTTTGAATGCCTCGTTGCAACAATTGACCCCGCCTTGTCTATCCATTCAACAAAAACACCTCCAAAAAGGTTACCATAAATGTTCGTGTGCTCAGGAAGAACAAGTTCCGTCATTTCCACCTTTGATTCATCAACACCCTTTTCCATGATTTTAATTAAGCACATCCCCTATAAAAAGTTTTTATATATAGAATTACCATATTCCATTATGCTTGATGAATACCTGAAAAAATATGCAAAACTTGTTGAGAATGAGCTTGAAAAGTTTTTTAAGAAAAAGATGGAGAGCGTTGATATTGATGATGAAATAAAAAGGATGGTTGATGTAATTAGAGAATACACAATGAGGGGTGGAAAAAGGCTAAGACCTGTTCTCACAATAGTTTCATACAAGCTTTATGGTGGAAAAAATGAAGGTGAAATAATAAAAGCATCAGGATCCCTTGAACTCATCCAGAGTTACCTTCTCATACATGATGACATAATTGATGAAAGTGACCTGAGAAGGGGAAAGCCAACCGTTCATAAAATCTATTCCTATAAAGGGGAAAAGTTCGGGAGGGATATGGCCATAATTGCTGGGGATCTTACAAGCATGTATGCACAGGAAATACTTTCAACATCAAATTTTAACAAGGAGGATCTTGTCAATGCACTTTATAAACTTTCTGAAATTGTGGAATACACTGGTTATGGACAGATCCTCGATGTTCTATCATCCTACAGGGATAATTTTTCTGAGGATGATCTTTTAAAGCTACATACATACAAGACGGCAAAGTATACAATTGAGGGACCCATGATAATAGGATCCATGCTCGCCGGTAACTACGATTTCAGAATGATAAGTGAATATTCAATTCCCGTTGGCATTGCCTTCCAGTTACAGGATGATGTTTTAGGTTTATTCGGTAATGAAATTGAGATAGGAAAACCTGTAACATCCGATCTTGAGGAGGGAAAGAAAACACTTTTGATATTGAAGGCAGGTGAGAATGAAAATTACAGAAAAATTATAGGTGAAATTCTTGGAAAGAAGAACATAAAGATGGAAGAACTTGAAAAGGTAAGAAAAATAGTAAGGGATTCGGGTGCACTTGAATATACACAGAAAATGGCTGAGGAGCTGGTTAAAAAGGGAATAAATGCACTTGGAAAAATAGATTCTGATGAAAAGCAATTTTTGAAGGAATTTGCTGAATGGGTAATAAAAAGAAAGTTTTAGGAGAATTTTATTCTCTGTGAAAGATAGGGGCTTTCATTAAGTGGCCTGAATGGAAAATTAACAGTTTCTTTCAATATTTCCACAGCAAGTTCATCTATCTCCATTTCCCTGTTTTCATCCATATTTCTCTTTCTAACGTTCAATTTTCCTGTCTTTATTTCCTTATCCCCAACAACAACAATGTAGGGTATCCAGGATTTTTCAGCCTCCCTTATTTTTTTGGCCAGAGAAAGTTCCCTGTCATCCAGATCAGCCCTAATATTTCTTTTTGTTAGATTCTCCATGATCTCCTTTGATTTTTCCATATGGTTTTCACTCACAGGTATAACCCTTACCTGTGTGGGTGAAAGCCATAGGGGTAGCTGGGGTTTTTTATTCCTCTCAATATCCATCTGTGCCTTCTCAAGCATTGCATACATTATTCTTTCAACAGCACCCGTTGGAGAACAGTGTAGTATGTATGGATAAGATCTTTCACCCTTTTCATTTATATATGTTATGTTGAACCTCTTTGCATTATCAACATCTATCTGTACAGTGCTTAACGCTGCAGCTTTCTTCAAATTGTCAACAAAGTTGAACTCAAATTTAAGAACAAAGTAGAAAAACTTTTCATCCCATATCTGGACAAGGACGGGTTTTCCAACTATTTTTTGTAATTCAAATATAAAATCCTTGTTTTCATCAAAGAATTCCCTTGTGAATCTGATGGCAACCTCATAATCATCAATGTTTATATTGAAATCCTTTAGGATTTCTATGGCCATCTTATACTGCTTCATGAATTCATCCTTTGCCTGTTCCATGTTCATTGCAAGCGTATGCATATCTGGCATTGTGAATGCCCTTAACCTCCTCAAACCAACAAGTTCACCATGCTTTTCCCTTCTAAAAGAATACCTTGTTAGTTCATAGAGTTTCACGGGTAATTGCTTGTACGTTATAACAGCATCCTTTGCAATAAGGAACTGTCCAAAGCATGCTGAAAATCTAAGGAAGAACTTATCCTCACCCGAAAGAACAGTGTACTGTCTTGCGGGGAAACGTTCAAGATAGCTCTTCAGGGCAGGGTGTTCATAATCGTACATTATTGGAGTTTCTACCTCCATTGCACCGTATTTCAGGACTGTATTTGTAACATGGTTCTCTATCAACGATTTTATCAATTTACCCTTTGGATAATACCTCATGTTCCCTGCATCACTGCCCTCTTCATAATCAACAAGTTCGAGTGATCTCATAATTTTCACATGAGGTGGAATTTCCTTAACCGCCCTTGTCCCGCTCATTTCATAATCAACAAAATATTTAAGGTTCTCATGACCTGTGAAATCGTACTCATTTATTTCATAAAGTTTATTGTTTTCAAGTATCTTCCAGTATGTTTTAAGTGTTTTTTCACCCCTTAGAGCCTCAGGCTCCTCCTCCTCACCTATCTGCTTGGATAATTCTGATAGTGGATGACCCTTGCATGATATTTTGAAACTCTTGTACCATCCAAAAGGTACCTTGTAAACATTGTACCCTTTTTCCTCTATTTTTTCCCTAATTTTGTTTAAAATTGGAATTGCCTTTGATGGTGGTGCAAGTGAAGAACTCAAATGTGCGTATGGATAAATGACAATGCTCTTTGCCTTTACCTTATCAAAAACATCAATGATTTCGTTAACAGCATTCTCTGCTGTCTTTTCACTGTCTTTTTC
>JAVRLJ010000079.1:0-4121 GCA_031961585.1 Thermoplasmatota archaeon
CAAACCAACCTTCACCTTCAATGCCTTGAAACCCATTTTTACATAGGTAATTGCATCTGAAACAGTTTCATCATAATCCTCTATTCCTATTGTTATATCCGTCATCATGGAAAATCTATTTCCACCTATTAAATTCACCACTGGTCTTTTTGTAATTTTTCCATAAAGATCGTAAAGGGCAAAGTCTATCGCAGCTTTTGAACTTTCATTTCTAACAATGATCTCATCCATCTTTTTCAGAATTTCATTCATTTCAAAGGGATCCTTATTTATTAGATTCTTTTTGAAAAGATCAATGGTGCTTAAAACATGTTCAGGTGTTTCTCCGAGCACATGCAATGATGGTGATGCTTCACCAATGCCTGTTTCCTCATCCGTAATGATTTCAAGAATTATATTATTTGAATATTCAGATGAACCCGTTGCAATTGTGAACCTTTTCCTAAGAGGTATTGAAACAATTTTTGTTTTAATATCAAGAATTTTCATAATTCCATGTATTATTTTCAATTTTATTTAACTTTCCATGATTGAATCATTACTTTAAATTTTGAACAGGAAAGATTTATTAGCTCATTTTTTAATAAATATATAATGTTTGATGCAAGAAAATACTTCGATGATAACTGGCACAATTATGATAAATGGTATGAATTCCATAAAAATGAATACAATGAGGAAATTGAATTTTTGAAATCCATTCTTCCCTCAGGAAAAGGTATTGAAATCGGTATTGGAACAGGAAGATTTTCTTTACCTTTGAAAATAGAATACGGCCTTGATTATTCATTGAATATGTTGAAAATAGCAAAATCAAGGGGTATTGATGTAATACTTGGTGATGCATATAGAACTCCATTCAAAAATAATTCTTTCGATTTTTCACTTTTTATGGTAACATTGTGTTTTCTGGAAAAACCTTTTGATGCGCTTGTTGAGGCAAAGAGAATTTCAAGAAAAGTTGTATCCGTTATTTTGGATAAAAACAGCGAGTATGTTTCGGATTTAATGAAAAACAGAAAGGGATTTTACAGATTTGCAAATTTCCTTTCGCTTGATGATCTTTTGAGTATTTATGAAAAAGCAGGTCTGGGAATTGAAACGATTAAGGTTGAGGATCATAAAACAAATGATTCAAAAATTTATACGCTTATTGGCGTTTCATCAATTTAAATGTCAAAAAGAACCCTTATTTTTCCTGAGGGATCTACGTTAAGCATGTGGTATGTAACTGCCTTGATAACAGCCTTTGATCCATGTTTATCCCTTGAATATTTTTCTCCCTTCAATTCGGCGATCAATTTATTACCATAAAGTTTAACGTAAACATCGCATATTACAAAGTTTTCAGAGTCAAGTAAATACAACAATTCTGAAAGAAATTTTACCAAAAGGGAATCAAGATCCCTGGCATCAATCTCAACGACCTTCTTTTCAACACAATCAACATTTTTAACATCAATCATTAAATCAAACATGCCCAATGCAGCTTCCTCAAATGCGTGTTCCAGTGAATCGGATTCAACCTCAATTCCAACATCAGCAGTATGTTCAAAAATTTTGTACATAACAGCGGGCGCAGGGGGATTTGAACCCCCGATCTACAGCTTAGGAGGCTGCCGCCATATCCTAGCTAGGCCATGCGCCCCATCAACCCTATTGTTTTTTCTTTTATAAGATTTTCTCAACCCTTTCACAAAATATATATTGTATTAAAACATTTTTTGTTCTATGGAAGTTGAGGTAAAGGCAAGGATAGATGATATGAATAAAATAATAGAAAAAATTGAAAAATTGCATGCCGAATTCATTGGAGAGGAAGAACAGGAGGATTATTATTTCACACATCCCTGCAGGGATTTTAAGGAGAGTGATGAATCCCTAAGGGTTCGCTTTTCAAAAAGTGGTACATATTTAACGTACAAGGGGAAAAGAACTTCAAGGGAAATTAAAACAAGGGAGGAAATTGAAGTAAAAGTTGATGAAAACATTCTTGAATTACTTGGAAAATTGTCCTTTAAATTATATATGAAAATTAAAAAGTTCAGGAAGATTTACAGATATGGTGATCTTGAAATATGCATTGACAATGTTGAATCCCTAGGCAATTTCATGGAAATTGAAGGTATTGGAGAAAAAGAAATATATGAAAAAAAGGTTCTGGATCTGGCCCAAAAAATTGGAATCAGTGAATTTGAAAATAAAACTTATCTGGAATTGATGGAGGATAAAAACCATGGACGAGATTGAAAGAATGATGCTTGCTTTTTATAAAGGCGAAATAAGGGACACTGTTTTTTACAGTAAATTATCAAATAGTGAAAGGGATGAGGGTTTAAGAGAAAATTTAAAAAAGTTATCGGATATTGAAAAATACCATTCTGAATTCTGGGCATCACTTCTTAAAAAGCATGGTATAGATTATTCCAGATATAAAGTTAATATGTTTTACATCAACATCCTTCTATTTTTAAGATTCATTTTTGGTCTATCATTAACACTAAAGATACTTGAAAGGGGAGAAACAAAGGCTATAAATGCATACTTTGATTTTCTTGAAAAGTCTGTTGTCGACGAAAACGAAAAAAATATGCTTAGAAAAATAATATTTGATGAAATAGACCATGAGGACTTTTTTGAAAAGGAAAGCTCAAGGTTCCAGGAAAGGATGGAGAGGATAAGGGATTCCATATATGGTATGAGCGATGGTCTTGTTGAAGTTCTAGGGGCTATTGCGGGTCTTGAACCTGTTTTATTAACACCAATATTCGTTGCAATAGGTGGTCTTGTTGTTGGAATTTCAGGATCATTATCAATGACAATAGGTGCATATTTGGCTGTTAAGGCACAGAAGGATTACAGTGATGCAAAAATAGATCTTGAAAGGAAAAAGAACATACTTCAGAAAAAAAATGAAATCATTGAAGAGGAAGAGTTCAGGAATCCTTTAAGATCGGCATTTGAAACAGGCATTTTTTACATAATAGGTGCCATGTTTCCAATAATGCCATTCTTTTTCCTTGGTGGTATATTCGCATTGATCCTTTCGGTAATACTTGTCGTTTTGGCTCAGGCCATAACAAATACAGTAGTGGCAATAATATCCGGAACAAGCATAGCAAAGAGTGTAACAAGAACCGTTATACTTACTTTATCAGCATCTGCAATCACATATATGATAGGAAATTTCGTTCATTCCGTTCTTGGAATAGTCATTTGATCTCTTTGTACGTAAATTTCCTGTTGGATGCGAATGGTGAAAAAGGTCTCCCGTTTCCATTGAAGAATTTGGAGAAGAATTCAACATAGTGCAACCTTCCACCCTGTATACCGGGCTCGAATATTCCAATGGTAATGTTGGTTATATGTCCGACTACAAGGACAATGAACGCTATTGCAATATGTGATATAACTCCATAATGCAAACTCTTAAGGAATATTTCGTCCAGAACATATGCTAATATGATAGATGCGAGAAGAACACCCATTATCCTTGTGAATGAAAGTATATGGCTTACTATTGAGAAAATTTCCATTACTGAATAGGAACCTTCACCATAAAACAGGAGTGCTATGCCTGCAAAGAGAAATACCCAGCCAAGAATAGGATATAATGATAATGCAAGAATGTTCATATTCTTTAGGAAAAGCAAACCTATTATTGTGAAACCCCAGCCAACGAAAAGCCAGCCGATCCTACCGAATATTTCCCTGTAGTGCTTTTTCTTTTCTTCACCCTTGAAGTATTTATAGAAATTGTAATGGTTTATGGCACCGAGTATTAGACCGTAGGATATGTATATCACACCTATCAGCGATGTTATAAAAAGAAGCTTTGAAACATGTGTTATTGGATCAAAGATTGTGAATGGCAGGAATTGTAAACCGAAGATTACATTGAAAAGAAAACCGAATATTATGCCGTATATTGAACCTAATATGAGTGCCCTTGAAAGCTGGAGCCAGCTATACTTTGACATTAAACTCCTGGCAAAAATAAGAAGGGATCTGGGCATCAAGGACTTTTTAGGAGGTTTTTCAATTCTTCTTTTAAGGTATAGGGCGAAAATCAGTATAACAATTGCATATCCAACATCGCCAAGCATGAGACCGAAGAATAT
>JAVRLJ010000080.1:0-4117 GCA_031961585.1 Thermoplasmatota archaeon
CACCTGGAATGAAGAATGCCTTTATTCCAAAGCTTGGATGGGGAACAAAGAGATTCAGGGCATACAAAAGAATAGCACCAAGACCTATGGCAAAACCGAAACAGACAAGCAGGAATCTATCCTGAAATGCCATTACCCTGAACAGTGTGTCAGGATCGGAAAAGTTCCAGAGTTCTAAAGGAATTGCAAGCAGAATTCCTGCAACTATACCTAGAATCAATGGTGCCTTTGTTTCATGCAAGACAAGCTGCATATAAATACCGCCAAAGAGCATCAATATGGAAACTATGAAGAGAACTGTTGTGGCTCCAAGTAATATTTGCATATCCCTTTTTTCATCTGTCATAAAATTCACCAAAATGTCATAGATATTCCAATTATTTAAAATTTATGACAAAAATACCATTTATAGAAAAAAATCATTGTTTAAATGATGTAAAATATGCCAATGTTTCAACAGCCTTCGGTGCATACTGAGAACACAACAATATCCATATCTCATGACCAAACCTGTAGATATTTTCAATTTTTATACCCTTGTGTTCTAGAATTGAAATAACCAAAACAGTTATACCCGGAATTTCAGCATAATTTTCCTTCATTTTTATTTTGAGAAGTGCATAGCCTGTTTCACTTTTTTCTTTTAAAATAACGTTGTATTTACCATCATTTTTCAAAGCCATTAAAAAATCAAGTTCGTTAAGATCCTTTTTATCCACAATTTTCTTGTTATAATCGTATTCAAGTGAAATATCAACCCTGTTAAGTGCCAGGGCTGGTTCGATGTTGAATTCACTTTTTGGCTTGTATCTTGTGAGAGCCTTAACAAGTGTGTTCAATGGGATCCTTTTACCCATTATTTTGTTTACGCGTTCGTTAATTTTTTTTGCAAGTGAAGAATAGTTAACAATGCCCTTTTCAATAGCCATCCTGTAAACTATATCCTCTTCTATCACAATTTCAAGAGCTTCGCTTAATTTCAATCATAATCACCATTTTTAATAAAAAAATAATGGAGATATAAGTATTTCCTCAAAAATTTAAAAAAAAATTTCCTATTCAGCCTCAATGGGATACTTTTTCAAAAGACACTCCGGGCTGAAATAGTTGAAGTATATGTCAAAAACAAAGTCCACTGTTCCCTTCAGTGTGAGCCAGTATATATCGGCCATTGTCATTTTTAAAAGATGCTTGAACTTTGAAGGTGGAAAGGGTGCAACTGGATTGTTGTAATCAGCAATAACAAACGTTGCCTCACCGTATCCAACATCAAAGGGACAGTTTATTCTTCCATTGAATTTAGAATCAAATCCCTCAATTATGTCCGCAACAACCTTTGCTTCGAGATGAGCTGTCACACCTGTTTTTGATACAGGCAATGTGTTCGCATCACCAATTGCAAAAACATCATCGTATCCCTGAACCTTCATGGTATATTTATCAGCTTTTATGAAAAGATCATCATCAAGGATATTTTCAGGATTGTACTTAATATCCTTAATACCCCTGCACGGTGGTACTATTACAGGAAAATCGTATTTGATCGTTTCACCTTCCATTGATACAATTTCTTTTTTCTCAGTGTCCACATGATCGATGTTGAAAAATGGTATTACCTCTATATTCCTCTTTTCAATCAAGGGCATAACAACCTTGTTCATAGGTTCAGCTGAATATGCCCTGGTGAATGGTGTGAAAAATATGAATTTTGTTTTATCCTTTAACCCCTTTTTGTTTATATATTCTTCCGCAAGGAAAATTCCTTCAAGCATGGATGGAGGGCATTTACATACAGGTGATGCCTGCCCGAGGACAAATGTTCCACCACTGAACTTCTCAAAGTTTGAATATAATTTTAAAGCATTATCGTAGGTGCTATGGTAATTTCCATAAATCCTTGTTATTTCATCAAGACCAGGAACAACACTTGGATCTGGAGATGTACCTGTTCCTATTGCCAGGTAATCGTAAGTATAGGTATTTCCAGCATTTGTAACAACTTTCCTTTCATTAAGGTCAATATTCGTCACAGCCTCATTTCTAAAATTCACACCAGGTTTGATAAGTTCATCAATTCTTTTCCAGATTTTTCTTCTTGACCCCCTGAATGCAACATAGAGATACCATGGTTGGTAAAAGTGGTAAATGCTTTTGTCCAAAATTGTAATATTGTATTTATCCGTATCTAAGGAATTGGCCAGGATCAATCCACCGGCACCGCCGCCAACAATCAATACATTTTTCATAATGTTCACCGATATATGAAATAAAACAATTTATAAAAATTTTTTGAAATGTCATAATAAGCGATATAATTTATCATTTATGTATTAAAATAATCGATTAAAGTAAATTTTCTATAAGAATTCGTTTTTAAATTTTTTAAAAATGTAAATTATTTAAAAATTATGTGCCAGAAATATCATTTTAAAAATTTTTTAAATTAAGTCATCTAAATTTAAATATTTTTTTAATTTACCATACCTGTATTTTATCATCCATGGATATTTTCTTTCAAGGTTAATTTCACTAGGATTCATTCCCTTTGTTCCAATGATTATAACATTTAATTCTGAAAAATATGTTTTAACAATGCTTACAGAAAATTTTTCTTTAAGAATATTTAAAAATTCTTTAAAGTTCATTCTTCCTGAGTATGTAAGTGCATAATTTATTGCAAAAATGCCCCTATCTTTTAGAATTTTATAAACATTGTTAACAAATTCCACGGATAGAAAATCCTTTGGGATGTTTGAATAGATATAGGCATCAAGTATTACGACATCATATTTCTTCTTTGAATTTTTTACAAAATCGAATCCATCCCCGTGGTAAATCTTTTCATCCTTCAATTGGGGATAAAATATCCTTGAAATTTCAATACACGTATTGCTTATTTCCACCGCTTCAATGTCAACATTTTTTTTAAGAAATTCCCTTATCTGATAAATCAATGTACCCCCACCTAGCCCTATAAGAAGCAGGGAAGGATCATTGAAAATATCAATCAATGGTATGAAAAAGTCCCAGTAACCGTGAGTAAATATACCCTTTTTGTTTATTATTGAATATGTTGAATTATCAAACTTCAAGACCTTATATTTTCTGTTCTCTTCAATGATCCATTTACCGTGAAGGTCTTTCATTTCCATTACTTTTCTCACTGAATTTCTTCACCCTTCAACCTTAAATAATGTTTAATTATCTCAATTGCCACCTTTTCTTTATTTCCTTCAATCCTTTCATATCCATTTTTATCAACAACATAAATTTCCGTTTCCTGGAATTTTACATCCTTTATATCGTTTGCAATGACCATTATTGCATGGTATTTTTCAAGGTATTCCACTGCCTTTTCAATCAATTTTTCTTTACCCGATTCTGCCTTGAAAACAATAAGATCATTCCTGTATTTTTTCCTTAATTCCTCTATAAATTTCGGTAACGGTTCCAGTTCCATTTGATATGATCTTCCACTCTCAAGCTTTCCATTGAACTTTTTAACGGAAAAATCTGATAGAGCACCTGGAACAATTATTAGATCATAATCCAGAAATTCATCAATTTTTTCAATTAAATCCTCAACAGTTCTGTATTTTTTAACATTAATGTAATTTGGTGGTAAAACCTCACTCCTTGCAAGATAAAGATCAACATCCGCACCGAAGAAAAATAAGGATTTGGCCAGTTCAACACTTGTTTTTGCACTGGATCTGTTCGTTATAACCCTGAAATCATCTATTGGCTCTTCTGTTGATCCACCAACAACAAGAACCCTTTTTCCTCTGAATCTATTGTTCAAAACCCTTATAACATGGGCAAGGATTGTTTCATTATCCGCAAGCTTTGCCTTACCCTCCTCAATTTTTGGATTTATAACAAAAACATTCAATTCTTCAAGTTTTTTAATGTTTTCATTAACAACAGGATTGTTAAGCATTGAAAGGCTCATTGCCGGTGCAACAATAATTGGTTTTGTGCCAAGGTAGGTGAGGGCAAAAAGTGAAACCGTTGTATCAGCTATTCCGTTAACGATTTTACCTATTGTGTTTGCCGAGCATGGTGCGATCAAAAGCAGATCTGTTTCATCCAGCAATGTAACATGTTCGGCATTTCC
>JAVRLJ010000081.1:0-4108 GCA_031961585.1 Thermoplasmatota archaeon
GAAAAAAGTATGATGTTAAAAGGATGGAAATGTTAAACAGAAAAGTTCTGGAAATACTTGAAATGCCAATGGATAGGTTCAGGATGGACGTTTCAGCACATCCATTTACAACATCCATTTCCATAAACGATGTGAGAATAACAACAAGATACGAAGGAATAAACTTCAAATCAACATTTTATTCAACAATACATGAATCCGGCCATGCCATATATGAACTTCAAAAGGATCCACAACTTGAATTCACACCTGTTAAGGGTGCACCATCCCTTGGCATGCATGAATCACAATCAAGATTTTTCGAAAATATACTTGGAAGGGGAAGGCCTTTTGTTGAGATGATGTATCCACACATAGTTGAAAATGTCAGATCTGCTGGAAAATACAGTGTTGATGATATTTACATCTATTTCAACACGGTTTACCCAAGTTTGATCAGGGTAGATGCTGATGAAGTTACATACAATTTCCACATAGTTTTAAGGTATGAAATAGAAAAACTTCTTCTGGAAGGTAAGATACAGGTAAAGGATCTGCCGGAAATCTGGGACGACTTTATGGAAAAATATCTTGGTGTAAGACCTGAAAATGTTTCTGAGGGAGTTCTTCAGGACATTCACTGGGCCAATGGATCCTTTGGCTATTTTCCAACATATACACTTGGAAATGTTATATCAGCAATGATAAAATACAAAATACCTGAATTCAGTGATTATCTGGGAAAAAATAACATAAGGGGAATAAAAGAAATTCTGCGTGAAAAAATACACAGGCATGGATCAATATATGCTCCAAAGGATCTTTTAAATAAAAGTTTTGGAGAAACATACAATCCCGAATACCTGATAAAATACCTTGAGGAGAAATATCTAAAATAAAAAAAATTAAAAATTAATTTTTTTACATCCATGCATACGCGCAAAGAACCTGGTTTGCTCTTATTCCAACAAAATTCCTGCACTTTTTGCATTCAAGCAAAGAGACCTTTTCCCTGTTTGTCACGTCTGAAAACATTTTCAATATTGGGCACTCTATTTCATTGTTTTTTATTTCTCTTGCCTTCGGAACCAAAATTTCCTGCATGCTTGATCTTAATATCGACAATTATAAAAATTTATTCTCGACATTTGTCGATAAAATTCAGATTTTTTCAGGATTTATATTCTCAATATTTCTCCCCCCAGATGATCCCTCTAAATTTATCTGTGTGACTCTTTCAAGAATTATATCAATACCCATGTCTATTAACCAGTATAGAATTTTGTAAAGGCCATTTACACGTTCCCTTTCATATAAAAATTTTAGGATACATTTTCCATTTTTACATTCAATTTCAAGATACATGGGGAAATTGAATCTATTCAGCATTTCAGATACCGGCCCCTTCAAAAAGTTGCGTATTTCATTATCAGAGGATAGGAATGACTTTACATTGAAGGTTGTTAATTTTTCATTTTCTATAATAATTAACTCAGCATTTTCAGGATCCATGGAAAGATTTTTACCCAAGGCGATAAAATCTTCAGGATATGAAGCGCTGAAAACCACCTCCGTTAAATTTAAATTAACATCCAATTTTTTCAAAAATTCCAGAAAGTCCGTAGCTTCAGATATTTCTTCCAGAACAAATGCACCCGGTCCCAGGATCTCATTAAATGCATTGATGTATTTTATTAATAATTCCGTAAACTCTTTTTCAGCTTTCTCCGTATACTGAATCAGGTGGTATATTCTTCCATTTTTAACAATACCTGAAGGATAAAATACACATTCTTCAATTTCAAATAATTTTTTTGTCGGAAGCATTTCACCAAGTTTTGAATAAATTCTAGATGCTATTGGAATTTCAAGCCATATTGTGGATTCCAACTCAAAGGTTTTACCCTTCAATTGAATTAGTTTTTGAACTATTTCATAGTAGTTTGGATCCGTTTTAAAAACTGAATAATAATAAGAATTGATGGCGTAATCAAAATAGAGAATACCATTTTTGATTATTCCTTTTAGTTCTTCACCAAGAATAACAATGGGTATGGAAACTATGGCCTGTTTTTTAAATACTCTCCTGCTTAAATATTCCTTGCTTTCGATTGTATTTTTCAGATCATTCATCTTTTCACTCTCCATTTAAAAATTAATCCTTAAATCAAAGTTGAGTGTTTGCAGTGTACATCATAAGGTATAATTATATAAAAGTATCGTTAAAATGTTTTAAAAATTTTAATTTATATTTCTTTTTTAAACATTTCAATTGCGGACTTTATTTCATCAATGGAAGCCTCGTCCTCCAGTGTGGAAATATCCCCGGGTATTTGATTCAAATATACAGCCTTCACAACCCTTCTCATTATTTTTCCGCTCCTTGTTTTTGGAAGCATTTTAACAGCATGTATTTCTTCAGGTACAACTATGGGTCCAAGTGTTTCCCTCACCTTTAACTTTATTTCATTTATTACCCTTGTGTTAAATTCTGACCCTGCCCTCAGAGTCACAAAGGCAACAATAGATTCACCTTTAACAGGGTCAGGCTTTCCGAAAACAGCAGCCTCAACAATATTGTTTGTTCCAACAAGCACCTCCTCAATTTCCCTTGTACCAATTCTGTGTCCTGAAACCTTCAGTTCCTCATAGACACGTCCAAGGAGCCAGAAATATCCATCCTCATCGTTCATTGCATAATCCCCCGTGAAGTAAAATCCTGGGAACCTTGAAAAATATTCCTTGTTTTTTTAGGATTTTTGTTTATGTTTATCATCATACCCGGCCAGGGTTTTTTTTATAACTAGATAACCCTTTGTTCCCTCCTTTACTTCCTTTCCATTCTCATCAAGAATTAAAGGATCTATACCGGGCATGGGAAATGTTGCTGATCCGGGCTTAAGGCAGTTGAAACCGAATCCTGTTGGTGGTCCAATTACAACATTTCCTGTTTCGCTTTGGCAGTATGTATCTACAAAAGGAAACCTCGATTTTCCTATTACCCTGTAATACCATTCTCATGCTGATCTGCTTATTTGTTCATCTGCCGTTCCAAGTATCCTTATGGAATCTTCACTGTTTTGGAACCCTCTCCTGGTTCTGTCTCTCAATCATCCAGTTTGGATACATGGATCTTGGTGCGGATATTTTATCAAGCCTTTCCATCTGTTCCCTGGTTAATTTTACATTGATTGATTCTATATTTTCCTGGAGCTGTTCAACTGTTCTCGCACCAAGAAGGATTATCACATCCTTTTCAAGAAGCCAGGAAAGGGCAATCTGTGATGGTTTACAACTCTGTTCTTTTGCAATGTTCTTAATTTCATCAACAATGTCCCATCCCTTTTCTTCATCGAAGTAGGGGAAGAAATATCCCCTGTCTCCCATCCTTGTACCCTTTGGTGGCTTTTCATTCCTGTCATATTTCCCTGACAAAAGACCACCGTGCAGAGGGCTCCATACAAGAAGGGACATTTTGTTGAACCTGAGAAATGGAAGTACCTCGTATTCAACATCCCTGTTTATTAAATTGTAGTTCATCTGGGCACTTTCATACCTTGCATATTCCCTCTCTTCAACAATACCCTGTATATATGCCATCTGCCATGCGGCAAAGTTTGAAAATGCAGGATAGAGAACTTTACCCTGGTCAACAAAGTTTTGCATTGTATCTATCATTTCATTTATGTTCCCTTCAACATCCCAGCCATGGTACTGGTAAATATCAACCCATGTTGTATCGAGTCTTTCAAGACTTTTTCTCAATGCTATTGTCATGTGATGTCTTGATAGACCAAGTTCATTCACACCATTTCCCGTTCTCGATCTTACTTTTGTTGCAATCATAACCTGGTCCCTGTAATCCTTAAGAGCCCTTCCAAGTATTATTTCAGACTCTCCCCCTTCATAAACATCGGCAGTATCAAATAAATTAATACCAGCATCTATGGAAATTTTTACCATTCTGTTCGCTGTCTCCTGGTTAACACCGCCAAGTTTCCAGAGGTTCTTTTCACCAAAGGTCATGGATCCGAGGGCAAGAGCGGACACAAAAGTTCCCGTGTTTCCATACTTCAAATATTTCATAATTTTTCTAAAACCATTAGGTATAAAAATATTTTTAAATTCA
>JAVRLJ010000082.1:0-4032 GCA_031961585.1 Thermoplasmatota archaeon
TGCCATTGAGAAATGTTTGGAACTGGGCAGATATAAGGGGAAAGCATACAGGTCAGCTTGCTTTTATTGCCCATAGGTTTACTGGATTGGTTATACTTTTATACCTTTTCATCCACCTCTATGCACTTTCAAACCTTTTGAACGGTGGTGCATCATATCAACAATTTTTGAACACTGTTGAATCTCCGCCATTTGTCGCTCTTGATATCCTTCTCTTCCTTGTTATATTTTACCATGGTGCAAATGGAATAAGGTTGATTTTCAATGAGTTCGGTGTTGGAACAAAAAGGCACAAAATTTTCTTCTGGGTCATGATGGCACTTGGTGTGGTAGCATGGATAGCGTTATCATACATTGTTGTTGTTCACTTCATGGGAGGTGCATAAAATGGAAGAAGGTTCACTGAAAACATCAATGGAACCCATAGCATGGTTTTTTCAGATCATAACGGCTATGTTCATGGTATTTTTCCTTGGCGTACATCTCGTTCTAATGCACGCATATGGTATTAACAATATACTTCTCCATCAAATTTTACTCAGGTTACAGGATCCATGGTGGAAGGCCTTCTATTCTGCCTTTGTTGTATCGGTTTCATACCATGGTCTGAACGGTCTCAGGGCAATGATAGTGGACCTTGGTGTTAAAAACAAAAAGGTATTGAATGCCATATTCTGGGTAGTTGCTTTAGCTGTGATTGGATACGGGTTATGGTTGCTCTTTAACATATAAACATGAAAAGGGAACTGCTTGAAATACTTAGATGCCCTGTATGCCTTGGCGAACTGGACCTTGAGGTAATTGAAGAAAGGGAAGAGATAATAAAGGGCACATTGAAATGCAGGCAATGCGGAAGGATTTACGAAATTGAGGATGGTATACCAAAAATGTTGCCAGAGCTGGCAAGATCTGGTGATAAAAGATGATTGATGAAACAGTGGAAAAATTGAAGGATGAAATGGTAAAGGCAATGGTGAATCTTGTGAGTAAGGTAGCAATTTCTCCAAAAAGCGGCGGAAAGGGTGAAATTGAAAGGGCAAAGTACATTGAAGAATTAATCAGGGATATTGGATTTGATGATATAATCAGGATTGATGCTGTTGATGACCTGGGTTATACAAGACCGAACATAATAGCAATAATTTATGGCGAAGACAGGGAAAAAACAAAATGGATCGTTTCACATATGGACACTGTTCCTGAGGGGGATAGATCCCTATGGAAAACCGACCCTTTCAATGCTGTGATAGTTGATGGTAAAATTTACGGTAGGGGTGCGGAGGATAACGGGCAGGCTCTCATAGGTTCAATATATGCGGTTAAAGCAATAAAAATGGAAAAAATAAAGCCAAAAACAAACATTGGTTTAATCTTTGTTTCTGACGAGGAGCTCGGGAGTGACTATGGCCTTAAATACGTTGTTGAAAGGTATAAGTTTGGAAAAAATGATGAGTTCCTGGTACCGGATTCAGGTAATGAAAGGGGAGATGAGATTGAGATCGCTGAAAAGGGAATACTCTGGTTTAATATAAAAACCGAAGGTGTTCAGAGCCATGGATCCAGACCGGACCTTGGTTTAAATGCGCACAGGATAGGCATGCTATTTTCAATACAGATTGATAAAACATTGCATAAAAAATTCAACCTTACGGATGATATTTTTGTTCCACCCTATTCAACCTTTGAGCCAACAAAAAAGGAATGCAATGTTTCGAACATAAACACAATACCTGGAACGGATATTGTTTACTTTGATTGCAGAATTTTACCAGAGTACAGAATAGATGATGTAATAAGTGAAATAGAAAAGGAAAAAGTAAAGTTTGAGAAAAAGTATGGTGTAAAGATTGAAATAGATATTGCCCAGCGTTCGGATCCTGCACCACCAACAAACAAAGATTCAAACATTGTTAAAACAATTTCAAGGATAATTGAGGAAAAAAGGAAAATAAAGGTAAAGCTTGTTGGTATAGGTGGAGGAACAGTAGCTGCAATTCTCAGAAAGAAGGGTTATGATGCGGTTGTATGGTCAACAATAGATCCTGTGGAGCACAGCCCGAATGAATACTGCAAAATTGAAAACCTTGTTAATGATGCAAAGGTTTTTGCTGAATACCTAATATCCTGAATAAATTTTTTCCCAGTTTTTTTCAACAAGTTTTTTAAGATTTTCTGTAAATTCTTTATTATAAATCAAAATTTTTCCATCAACTATTACATCATTAACGTTAAAGCCCTCCATTGAATAAACAAGGTTTGGAATTATGTTCTCCTTTTTCAACGGTAAGCCTGTGGGGAATGGATCAATTACAACAACATCGGCCAGTTTTCCCTCCTCTATTGATCCAAGGAAATTTTTCATGCCCAGGGCCTTTGCACCGTTTATTGTTGCCATGTCGAATATTTCCTGTGCATTGAGAACGGATGCATCCCACTTTTCGTTCTTGTGCATTAGACCTGTCACCTTCATAACGTTGAAGAGATCAAGGTTGTTGTTGCTAACAACACTGTCAGTACCAAGTGTTACGTTAATACCATATCCAATCATTTCGGGGACTGGTGCAGCTCCTCCCGTTCCAAGTTTCATGTTGCTCACAGGATTATGAGAAACATTCACATTCTTTTCAGCAAGCATTTTAATTTCCCTCTGTGTTAGCCAGACTGTATGTGCAGCAACCATTTTTTCGTTCAATATACCAAGATCATAAAGGTATTCAACAGGTCTTTTGTTTTTCTTTTTCACATGGTCATAAACTTCCTTTCTCGTTTCACTTAAATGCATATGCATCAATGCACCATATTTTTTGGCGATTTCATACCCCTTAAGGAATGTTTCATCCGAGCATACGTAAACACCCTGGAAACCTATTGATGGATATATTCTTTCCCTTTTTATAAAGTTTGAAATGAAATTTTCAGCGTTATTCAATGGATCACCCTTCTGTGTTGTGAATTCTTTGTCCAGGGTGACCCAGGCAAGGAATGCCCTTATACCAGCATCAATTGCCGCTTTGGCAATTATATCCTCTGAATAGTAAAGATCAAAGAATGATGTTGTACCTGTCCTTAGCATTTCAATCATTGATAAAAATGAAGAGAGATAAATGTCCTCATCTGTTCTCTTTGCATCAAGAGAAAAAGTTTTATCAAGGAAAGTTTCCAATGAAACATCCTCAACCATCCCCCTGAAAAGGCCCATGCCAACATGGGTGTGTGTATTAATCAGACCTGGAATGACAATTTTATTTTTTGCATCAATAACAATTTCAGCATTTTCTTTAATTTCTTTACCAACAGCGGTAATGAAATTTTCCTGGATCAGAACATCACCCTTTATTATTCCCCTGTTCCTGTTCTGCGTAACAACAAATCCATCCTTTATCAATATATCCATAATGTTTTGAATGAAATTAAACAATATATTCATTTCGATTGAAGCTCAATTAATCACAAAAATTTTAAATAAAAATAATGAATAAATAATATAAGGTGAGAATATGGTTGAAAATTTCTTCAGGTTTATGTCGGAGGATCTGAAAAGCGATGCGGAAAAATTCCTTGCAGAGAGAAAAAAGAGTTTCTATGAAATCGTACTGCCACCGGTGGATATGTACGAAAGTGATAACAACCTTTACATAGTTCTTGATCTTCCCGGAATAAAAAAGGAAAGCATACAGGTGGAAATAACAAGCAGTTTTGTTACAGTTTCGGCCAGAAGGGAAAGTGAAATTGGGGATAAAGCTATAGTTCATGTGAACCAGAGACCTGAAAGGTATTTCAAGAGAATACTATTACCAACAACAGTTGATAAGGATAAGGCATCTTCAAAGTATGAGAACGGTGTTTTAACAATAACAATACCTCTGGGAAAGAGCACAAAGGTGCCTGTTGAATAAATTTTTTTTATTTTATTTTTTAAAGTAAAAATAGAGGAATAGGGCACCTGATATTAAAAACCCTATTGCACCAAAATCAAGATACTTTAAAGAAAGAACTGCACTTGCAACAACTATTGATGCCGGTATCCAGTAA
>JAVRLJ010000083.1:0-4049 GCA_031961585.1 Thermoplasmatota archaeon
ATTCCATGTGAACCCGAAGAGTGAAAAAACATTTTCTTTTCTAGGAAAACTTTCAAATAAAACGGGAAATGGAATTTACAATGTTTCATTAGACTTTAAATTAAGATTTTCAGGCTTTTCATACCAGTATTCAAATCCGCAGGAGAATTTTAATCCAATCAGGTATTATTTAAGTGAGCTAGTGGTGGTAGAAATATTATGGACAAGAAATTTATATTCTTAACTATGATTTTATCAAACATACCTATCGTTTCCTTCCTTTTCTTCTCATTTATGTTTCCAAACATTTCATTTCCACCAATTGGAGACTATTTGCTTAACTATGCAATTCTTTTTTTTGTCATTCCAATATTCCTTGGTATTGTAAATTCAATCTATTTTGATAATATAAGCGATGGAATTAAGGTAAGCGTAATTTCATTGTCTTCAGGATACATTTTATCTTTTCTCTACTATTCCTGGCCATTCTTTTATGGTTTTGTACCCCTTGATTATTCAGCATACTATTTCACCTTTATTAAATTCACAATCATTCCCCTTTTCGGCATGTTCATCGGTTATTTGATTGGATCATTCTTTGGTGGATTTTTCCAGGATTACATGTATTCAAGGTACGAGAAGAAAAATTTATAAAGTTAAAATAATAGAGATCCGAGAAGATGGAAGAAAAGGTTGATGATTGGATAAAGAAGCAGAATTTCAATACGACAGCGGACATAAAGGTACCTGAAAAATTAATAGATCAGGTAATAGGTCAGGATGAGGCAGTTGAAGTAATAAAGAAGGCAGCATCACAGAAAAGGCATGTTATACTTGTAGGTGATCCCGGTACAGGTAAATCCATGCTTGCTCAATCAATGACAGAATTTTTACCAAAGGAGGAACTTGAGGACATTCTTGTTTTTCCCAACGAAGAGGATGTAAACAGGCCAAAAATAAAGGTTTTACCCGCAGGTAAGGGTAAGGAACTTGTAAAACAGATGCAGGATAGGGCAAAGGCTGAAAAAATGGAAAGGCAGAGATTCATGCAGTTTATTCTTTTCAGCCTTGTTCTTCTCGGCATTGTTGCATACATTGTAACAAGGGATTTCACAATACTTTTCACAAGCATTCTTCTTGTTCTCTTCCTCTGGATCTTCCTTGGCATGGCTGTTCAGAGAACGGAGCAGAACATGGCACCAAAGCTTCTTGTTGGCCATGATCCAAACGATAATCCTCCATTTATAGATGCAACAGGAGCTCATACAGGTGCATTGCTCGGTGACGTAAGACATGATCCATTCCAATCAGGAGGACTTGAAACACCACCACATTTAAGGGTAGAGGCCGGTGCAATACACAAGGCCCATAAGGGTGTCCTTTTCATAGATGAAATAAATCTATTGAGACCGGAAAGTCAGCAGGCACTTTTAACAGCCATGCAGGAAAAGAAATTTTCCATAACCGGTCAGAGTGAAAGGTCCGCGGGTGCACTTGTTCAGACGGAACCAGTACCATGCGATTTCATTCTTGTTGCTGCAGGTAACCTTGATTCGGTTGAGGGCATGCATCCTGCTTTAAGGTCAAGGATAAGGGGTTACGGTTATGAGGTTTATATGAACAGCACCATGCCCGATACGGATGAAAACAGGAAAAAATTGATACAGTTCGTTGCCCAGGAAGTAAAGAAGGATGGAAAAATTCCACACTTTGATAAGATGGCTGTGGCGGAAATAATAAAGGAGGCACAGAAAAGGTCAGGGAGGAAAGATCAGCTAACCCTGAGGCTAAGGGAACTTGGTGGTTTAATACGTGTTGCAGGTGATATAGCAAGATCGAGCAATTCAAACATTGTCACAGTTGAGCATGTTATAAAGGCAAAGAGATCCGCAAGGCCTTTAGAGCAGCAGGTTGCGGATAGATGGATTGAAATGAGGAAAGAATATAAAACATTCCTGAACAGGGGTTATGCCGTTGGTACTGTAAATGGTCTTGCTGTTTTCAGCGCACAGAGCGGAATGGCAGAATTTTCAGGTATTGTTCTTCCCATCGTTGCCGAGGTAACGCCGGCACAGAGCAGGAACCAGGGGAAGGTTATTGCAACGGGTAAGCTGGGTGAAATTGCAAAGGAGGCTGTTCAGAATGTATCAGCAATTGTTAAAAAGTACAGCGGTGAGGACATATCAAACCATGATGTACACATTCAGTTCATTGGAACATATGAGGGCGTTGAGGGTGATTCAGCAAGTATATCAATAGCAACAGCCGTTATATCAGCATTAGAAAACATACCTGTTGACCAGAGCATTGCCATGACGGGTTCGCTCAGCATAAGGGGACAGGTTCTTCCTGTTGGCGGTGTAACAGCGAAGGTTGAGGCGGCAATTGAAGCTGGCTTTAAAAAGGTAATAATACCTTTATCAAACAAGGATGATGTCATACTTGATGAACACCATATGGGTAAGATTGAAATCGTTCCTGTATCCAACATACTTGAAGTGTTAAAGATTGCTCTTATGGATTCACCACAGAAACAGAGATTGTTATCGGATCTTGAGAGTGTTCTTTCACCTGCAATTGTTGTTACGGATGGAAAATGATAGTTCTAGCTAGATTGAAGATAAACGATGAAATAAAAAATCTTGTAAAAGAGGGTAAGATAATTATTGTGAGGAAAAACGACATACCATCAAAAAAGGTAATTGAAAGTGCATATCTAAAGGCAAAAAGATCGTTTGAAAGAGGTTCCAACATAAGCAGGGATATTGAAACTGAAACCATACTATACGTTTCAGGTGAAAGGCAGATATCAAAGGCCATGGAAAAATATGGATTGAATGGTGATGATCTATACTACATAATCCAGGAAAATGAAATTTTAAAAAATATTGAAATTATTGAGGAAAATGAGGAAAAGGAAAAAATATTTGATTTTCTTGAAAGGGTTGCTTTGCTTGAAATTAAAAAATAATTTAAATTTCTTTCATTCTATTCTTTAATTTTTCAAGTACTTTTGGTAATGTTGTGTATTCCATGTCCTCCAAAGGTAATCTGTGGGGTTCAAAGGGTCCATGCCTCCTCATGTAATCAGCTATCTCCCCGGCTACCTTTCTTGCATTGTCGAATGCTGGATCATCAAAAAGATCAACTGGGCCAACAAGTTTTCCGTTGGCAAGCTGAAAACCCAAAGCAACAACCCTTGGCGGCCCATCGAACCTGGTGCATTTTGCACTTTTTAGACCAACAGGCATTATTGGACCATTGTGTGATCCCCTCATCCACCCTGAAACAAGGTGTGGGAATGAAAAAGGTTCAAGAACTTCACCAAGTGCCGGAAGGCCTGACTGGGCCCTTACGATTGCAACAGGGTCATCCTTTCCAACATATTCTCCCGCTATTTCATACAATTTTTCTGTTGAAATTACAGCAACAGGCTCATCCTTTGGAACCTTGGGATGCTTTTCCGATGGATAAACCCTCTTTATAACATATCTACTTTTAGCACCTATCAGTGCCAGTAGATCATAAAGTTCCTCAGGCGATTTCAGGAATACCTTCTTATGATCAAGTATATCCCATACTTCAAATACAAAACCATCATGCATTGTTGGATCAATGACAAGACCGGGTGTGTTGAATGGATCAGCAAACATTTTATATATAGGTAAATTGAATGCACCAGGTTCAGTTTTGTCCATCATAAATGCAACAATGGGTTCGCCCTTCCTTTCCTCAAATGATAGTTCAGCTATTCCGGGTCCCATGCCCCTAACGTTTCCTGAAAATGCATCCTTAAGCAGATCCTGCCCGGCCCCATACAGTTTCAGCTCTTTGGCTATTTCAGTCGCCTTAACGAATGTATCCCATGCCAGTTTGTGTATTTCCTCACTATCAACACCCTTTGTATGTGTCATTAATAGTTGAAGATCATCACCAACACCAAAGACCCTGTAATCAATAATCAAGCCGGAATTCTTTGCTTCTTCAAGCTGCCTTTCTGCTATTTCCTTCAATTTTTCATGAACGGAAGAATGCCCAGGGTATCCACCAACATCAGCCTTAATCAAACT
>JAVRLJ010000084.1:0-4089 GCA_031961585.1 Thermoplasmatota archaeon
CCTTGCACAGGATCTTTTGCCAGGTGGCGGATGGGCATTGAACTGGTCAAGTGGACAATCATTGTATACAAATATAACAAGCGCTATAACATACAACAATGCAACACAGAGTATAACATTCCATCTTTTGATGCCTGATCCAGCATTTCTGTACTATGTGGCAGATGCGCTTGGTAGTGGAATCGTTGATTACAATTGGCTTGCACAGCATGGAGCAGGCATACAGTTTACACCATCAGGATTTTTGAATTACACAAAATTTGGTAATGAGGCTAACTATAACACTTATGTGCGTTGGAATACCATGGGATCAGGTCCTTACATGATTGAATCATACCTACCGGGACAATCCATTGTTCTAGCACCAAATCCTAACTTTGTCCCAATCCCTGGTGTGCCCGGGTACAATAAGGTTCCAACACTCAAGGTATATATACAGTGGGTAAAGGATCCTGAAACAGGATTGTTGATGATGGAGAGTGGGCAATCGGATATAACAACAGGATTGCCAACATCAGATTATCCAATAGCCGCTTCACTGGAATCACAGGGTAAATTGAGCATATACTACTTCCCCACACTTTCAAACTTCTTCTTTAACTTTAATTGGAACATTGATTTATCAGCGATGCAAAGTTCTTATGGATCCCAGTATCATATGCCATTCAACTATTTCGCCAATCCTCTTGTAAGAAAGGCATTTGCATATGCATTCAACTACACAGATTATATTGACTATATACTTGGTAACAAAGTATACCATGCAAACTTTGGTTTCCATTACACTGGAATAATACCCAAAGGCATGATTGGCTATGTTCCTCCACAGAACCTTTCAAATGTTCCAGTATATAATCTTACACTTGCAAAACAGTTCATGATGGAATCTGGAATGTACAATGTGAGCGTGAATATTCCAATAATAGTATATGCCGGTGATCCTATTGACTATGCCGCCGCAGGCATGTGGGCACTGAATCTTACCGCAATGGATCCAAATATACATGCATCACCTGTTTATCAGCCATTCTCTTCAACAATAGGTGATATGCTTCCTGGTGCAAATCCAATGCCTATTTATCTGCTGGGATGGGCACCTGACTATCCATATCCTTCAGATTACGTAAATGCAATGTATCTGGAGGGTGGAACATATCCAGCAGCAAATGGATGGAATTACACCAACCTGATGGCATGGAATTACACAGGGGAAGCACAGGAATGGAAGAACATGACTAATCTGATACTTCAGGCTGACAGTACTGCAAATGAAACACTTGCAATACATCTCTTCGATCAGGCCGAACAGATCGCTGTGAATCTAACATTGTTCGTTTACACATATCAGGAAAATGCATTCTGGTTCTATTCTCCATGGTTGCATGGAGTCCAGTATGAAGAGAATCCAATGATCGGCGGTGGCGGTGACACATTATACTTCTATCTAACAAAGGGATAAATTTTTAATAAATTATTTTTATTTTTTTATTCCCATTTTTATGGGAAATCTTTAAATAAAAAAACATTTTATGGGCCTTAAAAGAAGGTGACAGGTTTAATGAAACTGTCCACATATCTGATAAGAAGATTATTAATGCTGATACCAACGCTTATTGGATTGACTGTGCTTGTTTTTGCACTAAGCAGAGCTGGTGGTATTCAGCTTGTAATCTCTTCATATATAAATCCACATATACCTTATCAGATTCAATATAATGAACTGGTTAAGGAATTTCACCTAAAAGACCCATTATGGGTACAGTACTATTATTACATTGTAAGTTTGTTCCAGGGTAACTGGGGATACACAAGAACCGCAATATATACAGGACCTGTTATTGATGCAATTGAACTATTTTTACCAAACACAATACAGCTCAGCATAGTTGCATTTATTATTGCTGTCCTGATTGGAATTCCTGCAGGTACTGTCTCGGGCGTTAAAAAAGATAGTTTGACTGACCAGATAACAAGGGTAATTGCATTTGTAGGTATTTCCCTTCCTGTTTTCTGGCTCGCGCAGATTCTTAGTCTGGCCTTTGCAACAGGTTCGATTAGCCCGAGCCTTGATATTCTGCCTCTTTCAGGAACCGTTGACACAAACCTTATAGGAAATCTGAGCTGGGTTCAAAATGGTATTTCATATCCAACACATATCATGATGATAGATGCTTTAATACACGGAGATCTACCTGTCTTTTTTTCCGCACTAAGGCATGTTATTCTTCCTGCAACAACACTCGCCTTTACAACAATCGCACCCATAATGAGGTATATGAGAGCAAGCATGGTTGAAAGCATGAACCAGGATTATGTAAAAACAGCAAGATCAAAGGGTATTCCTGAAAAAATTGTAATAAAGAAACATGCAAGGAAGAATGCATTGATACCTGTGACAACAGTCCTTGGTCTTATATTTGCAGGTCTTCTTGGAGGTGTGGTTGTAATAGAGGAAATCTTCAACTATCCCGGGATGGGTTATTGGACAGTTCAGGCTTTGATTAACTATGATACAGGTGGAATTATGGGATCCACATTACTCTTTGGCCTTATTCTCGTTACAGCAAATTTCATTGTTGATTTACTCTATGCATATATTGATCCAAGGATAAGGCTGGGTGAATAAAGATGACGGAATACACATTCAGGGAAAGTTTGAAACCACGAATTGAGAATTTCAAACTCACAATGTCCATCCTTTTAAAAAGTCCAGCATCATTGATTGGCATGATAATTGTTATTGCCTATTTCATAATTGCATTGCTTGATCAATTATATCCTGCAGCTCTTGGTCTAACTGGAAATGTTGGTTACCTTTATCCAAATTTTATAAATACTGTTCCAATGCCACCAGGTCCCGGACATCCATTTGGTACAACGTACCCGGGTATTGATCTTTACCAGGGAATAATGAAGGCCATAAGAATTGATTTAGGTTTTGCTGTCTTTGTTGTAACAGTTGGAGCATTATCTGGAATTCTCATAGGTGTAGTTTCAGCATATTTCGGTAAATGGGTTGATGAGATTGTAATGCGTATAACAGATATTTTCTTCAGCATTCCATACCTTGTTCTTGCAATAGCTGTAGGTGTATTTCTTGGAAGGTCCCTTTTCATTCTATCAATCGCTCTAATAATAATATGGTGGCCAATTTATGCAAGGGTTGTAAGAGGTCAAGTTCTTTCCCTAAGGGAACAGACATTTGTTGAGGCAGCTAGGGCATCGGGTGTAAAGAATGGAAAAATTATGTTAAAGCATATACTCCCCAATACTTTTGCACCCATATTCGTTCAATTCTCTTTCGACCTTGCAACAATAGTCCTTACACTTGCAACATTATACTTTATAGGATTCGCACCTTCAAACACATATATGCCTGAACTTGGTTACCTTTCAAGTATAGGTTATGAATATGCAATTGTGGGTGACTGGTGGACAATCGTATTTCCAGGCATTGCATTACTTATATTTGCTCTTGGAATGAACCTGCTTGGTGATGGTTTAAGGGATGCTCTTGATCCAAGGTTGAGAAGGTGATTCAATGGAAAGAAAGGTACTTGTTAAAGTTGAAGACCTTAAAACACACTTTGTAACATGGAGAGGCGTTGTGAAGGCACTGGATGGTGTAAACCTTGAAATTTATGAGGGTGAAACGCTGGGACTCGTTGGTGAAACAGGATGTGGAAAATCCGTAACATCCTTATCCATAATGGGTCTCATCCCTCCAACACAGGGATGTATAGTTGAAGGTAAAATATACTTTGAGGATGTTGAATTAACAAAGAATATGGGAAAGGATGTTAGAATCGTTCAGAAAAGGAAGAGGGCGAAACTCAAAGTTAATAGAAGACTTTACAATAAAACACAGGAATTCCTGAATAAATTCCGTGGAGAAAAAATGGCAATGATTTTTCAGGAACCCATGACCGCTTTGAACCCTGTCCTATCAATAGGCTATCAGCTAACCGAACCAATCCTTGAACATCAAAGGAAACAGCTTGCACAGAGGATCCTTGCAAGAGAAACTTTGAGTGATGAAAGGTTCATGGAAATAAAAAATGCTGTTTTCTCCGGAGACAAAAAGATCCA
>JAVRLJ010000085.1:0-3945 GCA_031961585.1 Thermoplasmatota archaeon
GATCTATACCAATGGTGTAGAAGAATTTAAGGGATGTGATAGAATCAACAACAACCCTTGAGAATTTTCTTTTTTCAAGAATATTTTTAAGCGTTGATCTTAAATTAAAAACATCAATTTCCTTCATCTCATATTTTTCAACAAGATCCTTCATATATTTAACATCAACTATCTGTGTAACCTCCCTGTATGGCCTTATTTCCCTCTTTTTTGATGTTGGAACAGCATCAATAACACTCACCTGTCCCAGATTCCATGCAAAGCCTTCAAAGTCCCTTTTTACCTCAAGAGCTGACTGATCAAGGGAAATGTAAAGTGTATCACCTTCGTTCAATCCATCTATAAGGAACTGTAAACCCAGCAGAGTTTTGCCTGAGCCTGGAGGTCCATAAAGAAGATTCACTGAACCGCCCCTTAAACCAGGGAATATGTTTTCAATGTTTTTTATTCCAATCGATTTTGTCATTGAAAACAAAAAATTTAAACTTGTTAAAAAATTTTCTTTTAATTTCACAAATAATAATTATCAATAAATTTTTTATATTGGATTTAGATAAACAATACATTAATTGAAAGGTGGTAAACCATGGCAATTGGGTTTGTATTGATAAGCACAGCTCCTGGTAAGGAACATGAGGTGTATGATGCGCTAAAAAAGATAAAGGAAATAGTGGAACTTCATCCACTCTTCGGTGAGTATGATCTCATTGCAAAGATTGAGGCGAAGGACTTCAACGAACTTGGTAAGATAGTTGTAGATCAGATAAGAAACATACCCGGGGTAATAGACACAAAAACACTGACGGGAATAAAATTCTGAGGTGGATTGAATGACAGTTGACTATTTAGTGCTATTTGGTGAGATAATTTTAGTTATATTCGCATTGGTTCTTTTGATTCTTGGTGCCTTTACAGCCTATTTTGGCAGTGGAAAAAGCAGGATTGCGGGTGTTTCTCTATTAATAGTTGGACTTGTCATCGGTATCATTTACGTTCTTTACAGACATATGGAAAATTCAGGCTATTTCACAAACATCATTCTAATACCGGGCCTTGTTTACATTGGTGGTGGAATTATAGGTGCAGTAATAGCCTTTCTGATATTCCTTCTTGTGATAATGAAAACATAAATTTTATTAAATATTATATTTTCTTCCTTTTTATGGATGTGTTGATAATTGCCGGAAGCTCAAGTGATATAAATTTTGTGAAGGATGCGGCTGAAATACTCAAAAGTTTGAATATTTCACATGATATAAAAATACTATCCGCACACAGAACACCAGAAATTCTTATGGAAGAAATAAAAAAATCTGATGCAAAGGTATTCATAACAATTGCGGGTTTGAGCGCTGCACTACCTGGCTTTGTTGCTGCAAATACTTTAAGACCTGTTATAGGTGTACCATTATCTGGAAAGGTGCCATACGATTCATTGTTGAGCATGGTGCAGATGCCAAAGGGAATACCGGTGGCCGTTGTTGGTGTGGACAATGCGGTTAATGGTGCTTTGCTTGCTGCCCAAATACTCGCCATAAACGATGAGAATATTTACAGGAGACTTGTTGATTACAGGAAAAATGAAAGGGAAAAGGTTATAAAGGAGAATGAATCCATTGGTAGGGAATTGGTGTGAATGTTCGATCCTGAGAAGTTTGTTGAGGAAAGTATAGAAAATATAAAAAATACGGTGAAGGGAAAGGCAATAATAGCTGTATCCGGAGGAGTTGATAGTACAGTTTCCGCTGTTATTGTTTCAAAGGCAATAGGTGAAAATTTGCTTGCCGTTTACATTGATACAGGTCTAATGAGGAAAAATGAAACACAAAGAGTTGAGGAAATGCTTAAAAATTTAAAAATAAACTATAAAATTCTTGATAGGAGTGATGATTTCCTGAGTAATCTTAAGGGTGTAACTGATCCTGAAATGAAAAGGAAAATTGTTGGTGAAAGGTTCATAAGGAATTTTGAGGAGGAGGCAATTAGGTTTGGTGCGGAATATCTTGTTCAGGGCACCATTGCACCCGACTGGATAGAGAGTGGAGGGGGAATAAGGGATACGATAAAATCACACCATAATGTTGGCGGTTTACCCCAGAATATTTCTTTGAAAATAGTTGAGCCCCTGAGGGATCTTTACAAGGACGAGGTAAGAAAGCTGGCAAGGTACCTGAATATACCTGTTTCAGAAAGGCAGCCATTTCCGGGACCAGGTTTGGCAATAAGGATAATTGGAGAAGTGGATAAAGAAAAACTTGAAATACTGAGGGAGGCAACAGCCATAGTTGAGGATGAAATAGAAAATGCTGTTGAAAAGGGTGAAATTCAAAGGCCATGGCAATATTTTGCAATTCTCTTACCTGTAAGAACTGTTGGTGTCCATGGTGATAAAAGGGCATATGGATATACAATAGCGGTGAGATGTATAGATTCAATAGATGGAATGAGCGGTACGTTTTCAAACATTCCTTATGGAATACTTGAAAATATATCATTAAGAATAACAAACACAGTTAAGGTTGTGAACAGGGTTGTTTATGATATCACGCATAAACCACCGGCAACAATTGAATGGGAATAAAATGGTAGTGATGGGAATATGAAATTTAAGTTTCTTGGGGGAGCTGATGAAATAGGAAGTCTGGGCCTTTACATTGAGGAAAAGAATACAAGGGTTCTGCTTGAGTACGGTATTACACCAACAAAACCACCAAAGTTTCCCATGGACGCTCCAAAAATGGATGCTGTATTTTTAACTCACTCACATCTTGATCATTCCGGTATGCTTCCATACCTTACATTAAAGTACAGTCCGCCAGTTTATGCAACACCTCCAACGCTGGATGTTACAGAAATACTTTTAAGGGATTCAATAAAGGTCATGAACTCGGAAGGATATTCATCACCATTTGAAAATGAAGATGTGAATAGATTAAAAGCTATAATGAAACCCATAAGCTATAACAAAAAGGTTTACCTTGATTCTTTTGAAATAATACCATACAACGCAGGTCATATTCCGGGATCCGCCATGTATCTCATAAAGAACGATTCAAGTATTCTTTTCACAGGTGATATTCAGACGATACAGACAAGGCTTGTTACAGGCTGTGATTATGTTGAAAGTGACATACTCTTCATTGAATCAACATATGCTGGGAAGGAGCATCCTCCAAGGGATATAACTGAAATGAGGTTCCTTGAAAAGATTGAGGAAATACTGGAAAGGAAGGGGAAGGTAATAATACCGGCATTTGCTGTCTCGAGAACCCAGGAACTCATGATGGTTTTACAAAAACTTGATATGGAATACTGGATAGATGGTATGTCAAGCAAGGTTAACCAGATATTTGCAAGTTATGGATCCTATTTAAGGGATGCACAGGAATTCAAGAGATCAAGAAAAATGGCAAGGGTTGTTAGAAACAAATCCGATAGAAAAAAGGCCCTTGAATCCGGTCTTGTTATAACAACAGGGGGTATGCTTGAAGGCGGTCCCGTTTTGTATTACCTTGAACATATAAAGAACGATCCAAAGAGCGGAATAATTATCACAGGTTATCAGGTAGAGGGAACAAATGGAAGGATGCTCCTTGAAACGGGCTTTGTCGACATATATGGTGTTAAGGAAAAAATAAATGCTGAGGTATCTGT
The DNA here is from genome assembly GCA_031961585.1 of Thermoplasmatota archaeon. Classification (GTDB taxonomy): domain Archaea; phylum Thermoplasmatota; class Thermoplasmata; order Thermoplasmatales; family ARK-15; genus JAVRLH01. Next base: position 3,655 of record JAVRLJ010000085.1, read on the forward strand.
TTACGATTTTTCAGCACATGCAGGGAATTCAGGTCTGATTGAATTCATCGAAAAAAGCAAGGCACATACTGTTGTTCTTTTCCATGGTGAAAACAGGGAAGCGCTGATGTCACAGATAAACGATAAAAATGTAATTTTACCAAAACCTGGAGAGGAATATGAAATTTAGGATTTTTTCCTTAAAACAGTTATTGGTATAACACCCTTCTCAAATTCCAGTAAAGCAATATCAACGGGATCAATAATATCTTCAGGAACATTAATCAAAACTGGAGCACCCATTGAAATCTG
>JAVRLJ010000086.1:0-3874 GCA_031961585.1 Thermoplasmatota archaeon
CATGTTTATTGTTTTACTTACAGCGTTATCCGTATGTTTCTGGAAAACCGCCTGCATAAGCACATGCCATTGATAATCTATATCATGCGAAGTTAAGAATATCCTTTTTATATCCTCGGGTAAATTTAAATGCTGTATTGATCCCGTTCTTGAAACCTCCCTCATTATATCCTCTGAGTAAAGGTTCCTTTTTCTCAATTCCTCCTCAAAAAGCTGGTTAACCTCAAGAAGTTCTGTTCCCTCAAGCACCTGCCTTATGAACACAAGACCAAAAAGCGGTTCAATTCCCGATGACGTACCCGCAATAATTGAAATACTGCCCGTTGGTGCTATGGTTGTTGTTGTTGCATTCCTCATCTTTATTCCCCTCTCGTACCATATTGACCTGTCCCATGCATAGAATGTCCCCTTTGTTTTCGCAAGATCCGCGCTCGCTTCATGGCTCACCTTTTCAATGAATTCCATAACCTTTTCTGCAATATCAAGAGCCTCCTTTGATGCATATGATACCCTTAGTTTAATAAGCATCTCAGCAAATCCCATAACACCCAGACCAATTTTCCTTGTCTGTTTTGTCATGTATTCTATCTGCGGTAAGGGATAATTGTTTGCATCTATTACATTGTCAAGGAAATGAACTGCTATCCTTATAACCTTCCTTAACTTTTCCCAGTTTATCGATCCGTTCTCAACAAACTTTGAAAGGTTTATTGATCCAAGGTTGCATGATTCGTATGGTAATAAAGGCTGTTCTCCGCATGGGTTTGTTGCCTCAATTTCACCAAGGTATGGTGTTGGATTTTTCCTGTTTATTTCATCAATGAATATAACACCAGGATCACCCGTTTTCCATGCCTGTGATACTATGAGGTTCCATATCTGTCTTGCTGGAACCCTTGAAACAACCTCCCTGTTCCTTGGATTTATTAATTCAAAATCCTCATCATTCTCAACAGCGTCCATGAATTGATCGGTAACGGCAACGCTAAGGTTAAAATTTTTAAGTTTTCCCTCAAAACCCTTTGCATTTATGAACTGAAATATATCGGGGTGATCAACCCTCAGAATACCCATGTTTGCGCCCCTTCTCCTACCACCCTGCTTTATAACATCGGTTGATACATCGAATATCTGCATGAATGAAACGGGTCCTGATGCAACACCCATGGTTGATCCAACAATATCCCCCTGTGGCCTTAACTTTGAGAATGAAAATCCTGTACCTCCACCTGACTTGTGTATCAATGCTGTGTATTTAAGAGCATTGTAAATGCTTTCAATTGAATCTTCAATCGGTATAACAAAACAGGCACTCAACTGCCCAAGACTTGTATTTGCATTCATGAGCGTTGGTGAATTGGGTATGAACTGTAAATTCACCATTATTTCATAAAACCTTTTTGCAATTTCATCAATCTTGTTCCATTTTTCATCAAGTATTTTCAAAACATCACTGAAGGATACCTTCATTGCCCTGTCTGAATTGAGTGAAGAATATGCCCTCTGCAACATTTCCCTTTCATACTTTGACAATGTTACGTTCCTCGGAACATAATCTGAATAAACATCCCTTTCCTTCTGTTTCTTGTTTATGTCAAAAACATCCTCATCGTAGAGTATATCAACAAGAGCTACATATCTTGCAACCCTCCAGAACATTTCCCTTGGTGTTTCTATTATCTCCCCTTTCTCATTTTTCAAAAGATACCTTGCCTCAAGAACCTTTACAGCGTTTATTGTTAATTTCAGATCATCCTTTATGCCAAAAAGATATTTTATCTCCCTTATTTCCTTTCTTTTCTGTCTGTAAAGAATATACGCCTTTGCTGTTTTTACAAGGCCCCTCTCCATCAGTATCTCCTCTACAAGATCCTGTATATCCTCAACGCCCGGTACCCCATTTTTGAATTTCTCAATCAACTTATTTTCAACAATCTCCCCTATTTTTTCACTCTCTTCATCAATATTTTCAACTTCCTTTGTTTCATTAAGAGCCTTTTTTACTGCATTAACTATCTTTGATCTGCTGTAAAGTACGTAATCTCCATTCCTCTTTCTGACAAGACTTATCATATTTAAATATATATTCAACTAAAAGAAAAACTTTTTCCTAAAAAAAAAGAGTTTATTTGGCCTTGCTGTAGGCCTCCATAACAAACTCTATGAAATTTTCTTCAGGGTATGCTCCAACAAACTGTACATCTTCATTTATTACAATGTGCGGTACACTTGAAACACCATACTTGTCAGCCCAGTCAGGGAATTCAATTGCCTCAATCATTTCACCAATTATGTGCTCGTTGTATTGAGCAAACTTATGGGCAACCCTGACAGCCTTCGGGCAGTATGGACATGTGGGTGTAACAAAAACCTGTATCCTTATGTCCTTATCAATTTCATCAAGATGCTCCTTCACATGACCCTTGAATTCAACCTTTCTTGATGAAACACTCATTATATCCTCAACAAGACTTGAAAATTCATATCCTGCCGGAATACCAATATATCTTATTCTTGAACCATATGTGAGTTTATCATCCGTTATAACTGTTGTTGGTGCATGTTCAATACCAAGCTTCTTTGCCATATCACTGTTAACGTCATAATTTTCAACATGAATGAGATCTGATAAAGATGCGAGTTCCTTTGCTATTTCGACAGTTTCATTGCAGTATTTGCATGATGGATCCTTTGTAGTGAATATCAATAACTTTACATCCTCTTTCAGGTGTTTCTCGAATTCCTCCTGAAGATATTTTCTATCCTCTTCACTTATTAACGCCATTTAGTATCACCTTTCCATACCCAGATTATTCATAATATTTATACTTTTCTTATTAAAATCAGATAAAAGCATTGATAATCACAAGGATAAAGATAACGGCAAGGTATGGTGATGATAACTTGAATATTTTAAATGCAAGGGTTTTTTCAGGCTTTTTGAAGAGCTTTATGACCATGTAAATTAATAATGCATCCGGGATCAAAATTAAAAAGGAGAAAAATGGATTTATTATTAAAAAAATTAAAAATGAAAATATTATTAATAAAATTGTAAAAATGCCTATCATTTTAATGGTATATGTTTCACCCTTAACAACAGGTAACATTGGTACTTTTGCCCTTCTGTAATCATCCACATACCTTATTGCAAGGCTCCATATGTGTATGGGTGTCCATAGAACTATTGTAAGCATTAGCAAAAATGGTGTTACCGAAATTATTGAACTGGTTAACCCTGACCATACAACAAGAACAGGAGAACCTCCTGCAAATGAACCTATAATAATGTTCCAGGGTGTCTTTCTTTTTGTAAACCAGTTATAAAGGAAGGGATCGAATATTATTCCAAATATTATCCAGAAAAGTGCATAGTAGAATGAAAAATAAAGAAGAAGAATTGATGATAATATTATCAATATGGCACCAAAATAAATCGCCTTTTCAGGTTTTATTCTTCCGCTTGGAATTGGTCTTTTTTTTGTTCTTTCCATGACAGAATCAATGTCCCTGTCAATGTAATTTGTTATGGCATTTGTACCCATAACAGCAAGAAATAGAGAAATTATTAAAAGAAGGAATGGAAGATTGAACTCCTTTGTTAATGCACCTCCAGCAACACCTCCAAAAACCAACAATAGTGTTTCCTTGAACTTTCCAAGCTCCAGATAATCCTTGAATGTCGCCATTACTATCCAACTATGAAAGCAAATCTTTTTCTAAAAACTTTTTCATAGTATTTTGGAAAAATATAAAATAATGTTTCCTTTTCAAATTTAATAATGAATTACTTGGTTTATACCTTTAATGAAAATTTTTTCGTTGATAATTTTAAAAAAAGGTTGAACAGATTTGTTGTTGAAACAGAATCAGG
>JAVRLJ010000087.1:0-3873 GCA_031961585.1 Thermoplasmatota archaeon
ATCTTGTGGAAGTTTATGGGAGCATAAAGAAATACCCTGGAACAATAAACATTGAGAAGATCAAAATTTTAAAGTTAAGGGAAATAAGGGAAAAGATCATACCCATATGTCCTAACTGTGGTATAAAAATGGAGAGTGCGGGGAAGAACAAAGGTTACAGGTGCAGAAAATGCGGTTATAAAACAAATAAAGTGGATTACAAAATTCTTGATAGGGGCATATCTGAAGGATTCTATGAGGTACCCATAATTGCGAGAAGGCACCTTTCAAAGCCCCTGATTTTCTTCAACAACAGGTAAAATATAGGAAATCCTGTTTGATCCATTCCTTAGAATTTTAGTTTTTATTCCATAAACATTCTCTATTGTTTTCTCATCTATGACATCATCGGGTTTTCCCTTTGAATAAATCTTACCCTCTGAAAGAACTATTACCTCATCACTGTACCTTATTGATAAATTTACATCGTGCATTGTTATGATTATTGTTCTTTCCTCCTTCACCATATTCTTTATTAATTCAAGCATGTTCAGCTGGTATTTTATATCAAGGTTTGATGTTGGTTCATCCATAAGTATTATCTGGGCATCCTGCGCAAGTGCCATGGCTATGATTGTTCTCTGCCTTTCACCACCGGATATTTCCCTGATAGATTTCATCTTAAGATCCTCAAGACCTGTTACTTTAAGTGCCCATTCAATTTTTTCATAATCCTCATCATCTAGTGTTTCAAGGAGAGCTTTGTGAGGGAATCTGCCCATGCTCACAATATCAAAAACAGTGAAATCAAAACCCGGCTCGAAGTTCTGAGGAACATATGCTATCAATTTTGCCATTTCCCTCCTCTGCATCTTCAAAACATTTTTTCCATTAACGATTACCTCACCCATATCTGGTTTTAAAATACCAGCGATTACTTTTAAAAGGGTTGTCTTACCGGATCCATTTGGACCTAGAATTGATAGAATTTTTCCATTTTCAACATTAAAATCAATATTTTTAAGGATTTTTTTACCGTTGTATGAAAAATTGATATTTTTTATTTGGATCATAGATTCACCTCCAGTACCTCTTTTCCCTTATGATAAGGAATATGAAAATTGGTATTCCAACAATTGATGTTATAATACCAACAGGAAGTTCCTCAATTATATCGATAGATCTTGCAATTGTATCAGCTATAACAAGGTATGCACCACCGAAGAATATTGACAGTAAAATAAGATCCCTGTTTTTTGGACCTATAATCAATCTAATCATATGGGGGATTATAAGACCAACAAAACCAATTATGCCGGAGAATGATACAGCTATTCCCGTTATCAGGGATGTTAAAACAATGAATGTTATTCTCCTTTTTTTAACATCTATGCCCAGGGAATAGGCATGATCATCACCAATCATCATGGCATCAAGATCCCTTGAAAGTATTGCAATCACAATCAAAACAGGTATTATAACAATGTAGGATAAATAAACTTCATTCCATTCCGCACCGCTGAAACTTCCCATGAGCCAGTAAAAAACCGTCTGGAGATCCTGTCCACCAAAGTACATTGTAATTGCAAGTAAAGCGCTGAGAAAAAGTGATAGTCCGAGACCAACGAGGAGAACATTTTCAGCCCTCAGATCCCCGGATAAACTTGCAATTAAAAATACAAGAAGCATGGTTAAAATTGCTCCTATAAAAGCGAATAGTGAAATAAAATAAAAGTTAATTGAAACAAATGAAAAAACTATCGCAATCGCTGCGCCCAACCCTGCACCTGAAGCTATACCTGTAACATAAGGATCCGCAAGTGGATTCCTGAAAACACCCTGCATTATTGCACCGGAAACGGATAAAGCTGCACCAACAATAAATGCCAGTAATATTCTTGGCAATCTTATGTAAATTATTATTTTTGAATAGACAGATGCATTAGGATTGAGAAATGAACTAAAAATATCATAAAGGGGAATATTCACCGGGCCAAAGGCAAGAGATAGAATTACAGCTAACACCGATAGAACAATGACCAGAGTGAAGTATAACCTGTTCTTCATTCAAAAAACTTTAAATAAATCAAGTATATTTACTTTTTGTCAAATAAACTTGAGAGGTGATAAAATGAAGAGCGTATGGATTTGGACCGTTGTTGTAATTCTGGTGATTGCATCGTTCAGCGGTGGATACATCATCAGTTACTATGGAAAACAGGGAAGTTCACAGGTACAGCAAAGCAATGTAACAAAGTATGTTACTGTTATTGATGATGAAAATAACGTTGTACATGTTAAACAGCCCGTTGAAAGGATTGTTTCTCTTGCACCATCATGCACTGAACTTGCATTTGCACTTGGATTGGGAAACAAAATTGTTGGTGATACAATATACGATACATTTCCTCCTGCTGCACAGAACATAACAAAGATAGGTGGTGTTACAAACGTTTCTGTTGAAAAGGTTGTGGCATTGAAACCAGACCTTGTCCTTGAATACGATGACTTTGCACCTCAGGCAGTACAGCAATTAAAAAGCTTAGGAATACCGGTCATAATTTTCAATCCTCCAACAATGCTTTCAATCGAGCATGATCTCATGATCCTTGGTCTTGCAACAAACACAACATCAAATGCAACAAAAGTAATAAATTTGATTACAAATACTGTAAACAGCATTGAAAATGTTACATATAACATACAGAATAGAACAACAGTTTTTTATCTAGGATGGTACAACCCCATTTGGACAGCTGGACAGGGTACATTCATAAATGATCTTATAACGCTTGCTGGAGGAATAAACGTTGCCTCAAGCGGCTATTCCTGGTATACAATTAGTAAGGAAACTCTCGTCCAGGAAAATCCACAGTACATACTCGTATCACAATCCCAGTCCTATCTTATAAGCACAATTGAAAACGATTCAACACTTTCAAACATAACAGCAATAAAGGATAAAAATTTCATAGTTCTTCCTGATATGTATATAGAGGAACCGGGACCTCAGATGTTTGTTGGTCTCATTTTGCTTTTCCAGAAACTTTATCCACAGTACGCATCCAGCATTACTCCTTTAACATTGAATGAAATTTTCCCGGGAACGTAGAATGACACATGTTTATCATATAACCGCATTTCCTGACAAATCCTCTTATTTATTTTTTTATGGATGCAATTGGGATTGTGATTTCTGCATATTGAAAAAGAATAAATATGATATTCATCTTGAAAGTTATAAAGATAAGGAAATAAAATTTCTCTCTGTTTATGAAGTTCTGGATATTTTAAAGAAAAATGGTATAGTGGAGGTTTTTCTTGGAGGAGGAGAACCAACAATAGATCCTGATCTCGAAAATCTAATGATAAAAATGAAGGAAAATGGAATTAGAATAAATGTCTTAACAAATGGAGAACTTTTAACAAAAAACATTGTGGATCTTGCTGATTCCATTGCATTTTCCATAAAAACGATTGATGATGAAAAACATATGAGAATTGTGCACAGATCAAATAAAAAATCCATTGAAAATTTAAAAAAACTTTACAACCAAAAGTTCAGATTTGAAACCGTTTTAATAAAAAATTTGCTTGACTGTGATAATGTTTTTGAAATTGTTAATTTTCTAAAAGAATTCCCTGGTAAGATTTTCATCAGGATTGATCCCGTTATACCAATAAACGATAATTTTGTTAGACCTGATGATGAATATGTTGATGATTGCATAAAGAAAATTAATGATGGAAAAGTTTATGCCTATAGAATAATGAAAAAGGAAAAGAGTGCAAGGATGCTGTATCCATGATTGTTATTTTAATTCTAGCCCTAATAGTCGATTTTATTGGTGAATATCCAGGTATTATTCATCCAGTTGTATGGGTAGGTAAAAT
>JAVRLJ010000088.1:0-3859 GCA_031961585.1 Thermoplasmatota archaeon
AACCCTCTTCCATTCAATTCACCAATTAAGGATAAATGCAATTCACTATAAAATTTTCATTACATTTGTTTTAAATAATTAAATGTAAAAAAGTATCAAAATGTTTACTATTTTAGAAAAATTTTTATAGTTTCATTCATTTACCTTATTTGAGGTGAAAAAAATATGACGAATTCATTAAACATAATAATGTTTTCTGGAACAGCGGATAAATTTATACCCCTTGGTGTGCTGACACAGTCTGCCGCAAACCTTGGTGTGCCGGTGAACATATTTGTGACTGGTTGGGCCACATTGGCATTTAAAAAGGATGGATACAAGAGTGTTACAAGGTTCCCGAAGGAATTCGAGGACATGGCACCCGCACTTGTAAATGGGTTGAAGGACATAAAGGCTCCATCATGGTATGAAATGTTAAAGAGTGCGAAGGAGATTGGTGAAGTGAAGGTTTATGTCTGTTCCATGATGGCCGAGGCACTTAAAATAAAATCAAAGGATGAACTTGACCCAATTGTTGACGAAATACTTGGTGCTGCAGCTTTTATGCAGAGATCTGCCGGTGGACAGGTAGTCTTCATCTGAGGTGAAAAAATGGCTGTTATAAATGTTGATAGCAGGGGATCTGCCTGTCCTGGACCCATAACGGATCTGGTGAGAGCATATAAAAAGGCACAGAATGGGGATATAATTGAATTACTTGCAACTGATAGCGGTATAAAGGCAGATGCAAAGGCATGGTGCGAGAGGACAGGGAATGAATTGCTGGAAATTAAAGAAGAAAATGGTGTTTATACAGTAAGAATCAAAATTGTTTCAAAGAAATGAAAACTAACTGTCCCTTAAAACAGGTCTAAAATTTCTCCCTATTTTTATTTCATTTTTTCCAAGATCTTCCATTATTGTTTCCTCCCTGAAATAAACACCCTTTTTCAAAATCCTTCCTCTAGGTGAATGGATCTGGGATCCGCCCCAGAAAACAAGTGATCTCTGTGTTCCTGCCCAGTTGTTGTAAATGAAATAAACTGTATTCTCAATTGCCCTTGCCGGCATGAGGCTTTCAAAAAGTGCCCTTGATGTTATAGGTGATGCAGAAATATTTACTATGAATTCCGCCCCATTCAATGCCATTTCCTTAGTTATTTCAGGGAAGAAAATATCGTAACAGATCTCAATACCTATTTTTCCATGATCCGTTTGAAAAACATATGTTTCCTTTCCTTCTTTAAAATAAATCTTCTCTTCAAATGGACCGAAGTTTGGTAATTTCATTTTTCTGTAAACATTTATGCTTCCATTGCCCATGATTAGCATGGCTGAATTGTATAAAAATCCGTTCTCCTTCTCAGGGAAACCAAATATGATATTTTTACCAGAATTCATTATCTTTTTTGAAATTTCCAGGAAAATATCGTCATCCCTGCTGAAATTGAGCCTGTAAACATCATCCCTTATAAGATATCCTGTAAGGTACAGTTCCGGAAAAATGTAAAAATGTGCCCTGTATTTTTCAACAATATCCATCATTCTTTTTAAGTTTTCTTCAACACCAAGGTTTCTTTCAGGTTGATAGAGAAGAAAATGAACCATGTTTTTGAAATTGCATTTCTTTATTTTATTTTTTTGTATAAATTTCATAGTTTCTGAATGAATAAAAGAAGTATGTAATGGAAATGATATATAGAACTGTGCAAAGAATGAAGGGCATTGAAAGTGAATAATTGTACATTATCCATGCACCGATGAATGTGCTCAGTGAATTTGGAAGCCTCCAGAAAATACTTCCTATGGATGAAACTATTGCCCTTTCCTCAGGGTGAACAATACCAAGTATGAGGGCATTTTCGGCAGGATTTGACATGTTCATAAGGAATGATCTTATTATATAGATTAAGGAAACAATAAGGAATGATGGTATAAATGGAATTATGAAAAGAAAAATTGTTGATGAAAGCTGTGTTAGAACGATTGTTTTTACAACTCCAATTCTCTCGGATAGTATTGGAGTGGCAAGGGAGGATAATGCTATGAAAAGACCAGTTATTGATAATAAAGGACCTGAATATGCATCACTCAAATTGAACTTTAAAAATATCCAGGTGGGAAAAAGAGGAATAACAAGACCGGCACCGAAGGCAAGGATTCCGCTCGCTGTTACATATTTAATGAAAACTTTCATGGATTTTCTTGGTAAAAAATTGAATATTTTTGGTTCTTTTTTATCCTCAGATATCTTGAATAAAAGAATTGGATCAAGCAAACTTACAATGGATAGGATTATAAAAAGGTACCTGTGCAAACCAATAAAACTGTAACCTGTTGAATTTGAAATGTAAAGAAGAATAAGAGGGAAAATACCTCCAAAAAACATTGCAAGGTTTGAAAGGAAAAAAGAAAAACTGAAGGCGTTTGTTCTTTCAATCTCAGATGTTTTATCAGCAAGCAAAACACCTATTGTTGCCATTGAGGCAGCATCAACAAAACCGGCAACAACGCTTGCTGAATAAAGTATTGGAACATCTGTTGTTAATCCAAAGGCAAGTATTATGAAGGATCCTATGAAACCAGATATAATAGCAATCTTTTTCTTACCATACCTGTTTGCAATTCCACCAATAAACAGGGAAAAAATTGTTCCTGAAACACCCATGATTGTAAAGAGCATGCCAACAACCGGAACAGGCACACCCTCAAGTGGAAGAAAGGATGGTAAAATCATAAAAAGTGGAGAGTATGCCAGTCCGGCAAAAAAACTGCTGTATACTATTATCTTTACATCGTAGGGTAAAGAAAAATATTTGGAAAAGGGGTTTCGCATGAATTATCCTTTGATTATTTTTCCAAGCTTTGCGCCAATTTCCCTTGCCTTTGCAAAATCGCTCTCCAACGGCTTCATTGGTGCCCTGAAGTATGGTTCGGGTACCTTCAATTTAAGATCCTTTAACCTGTTTTCAATCAATTTTGCTGCCTCACCGCTCCATGCATATGTACCGAATGCAAAGCCGATCTTGTTTTTAAGGTTCAATGTACCAAGGCTTGCGAGGAGGATCCATACAGGTTTAATTGCATCACCATTTATTGTGCTTGAACCAACAATCAAGGCATCTGAATCTTCTATAATATCAAGGATTTCATCATCTATTTCCGTACCGGATAGATCGAATACTTCAACCATTATGCCCTCGGATTTGAGACCTTCAGCAATGCTGAATGCTAGTTTTCCTGTTGAACCATAGGGTGAAGCATAGAATATTACAGCCTTCTTATAATCCCTCCTCTTTGGCTCGGACCATTCCCTGTAAAGCTGAACATACTTCCAGGGATCCTTTCTCAATATTGGACCATGGCTCGGTGCAATTATCTCTATTTCTTTATTTTCTATCTTTTTAATTGCCTGAAATGCATGTTCTTTGAATGGTCTCATTATTGTCTGGAAATAGTGTTTGAAGGCAAATGAAAAATCCAGTGTTTCATCGTTGAATAATTTATCATCACAGTAATGGCAACCGAGGAAATCGCAGGGGAAGAGAATCTTGTCTTCAGGGATATAAGTGAACATTGTATCAGGCCAGTGCAGGAAAGGAGCATGTATGAACTCAAGGGTCTTGTTCCCCAGTGAAATTCTATCACCATCGCCCACAAGGATGGGATTAACATCCCTCTGGAGGAGCTCTTTTACAAAAAGTGATGCATTTTTTGATGCAACAACCTTTGCGTTGACCCTTTCAAGAAGCCTTGGTAATGCTCCTGAATGATCAGGTTCTGTATGGTTCAAAATTACGTAATCAATCTTTTCTATGGGAACAATCTCCTCTATCTTCCTTAAAAATTCACTCGTGAAATGCTCTTTAACCGTGTCTAT
>JAVRLJ010000089.1:0-3844 GCA_031961585.1 Thermoplasmatota archaeon
CATTCTTTCCCTGAATGAGTTTGGTTCTTCCACCTCAGCAAAAACACCAAGCATGTGTTCAAATTTTTTCGGTGCGGCCAATCTTTTAAGTATAAACTTTGCAAACCTGTTGTCAACAATCTTCTGAAACTGTGCAATCATGCCTGTTGAATCATATTTCCCCGTATAGGCGCTTACAACATCACCACCTACATTACCACTCATTTTATCACCTTTTTAATATTTCTTAAAATTTTAAGAATTATCATATTTATTAAATTTTCGTCCAAAATCACCAAAATATTAATTTAATCGTAATTGTTTATCTAATCTGTGGGTGATTGGTAATGAAAAGTATTGATGAACTGGCCCAAAAGGCATTGGAATTAAAGGAAAAGGGTCTTTCCGAAAAAGAAATTGCAACAGAACTTCATCTTTCCACACAAACAGTTCAATGGTTAATTTCAAGGGAGTTTGAGAAAAAAACATTTGCACCAAAGGATGTTAAAATAGGATGGAGATCCGTTGGTGTTTATCCATACAGAATTTCAAAATTGGCTGAAATATTTGCAGATATAATAATTGAGGAAATGAACAAAGGGGATTTTGAGGTTGATACCGTTGTTGGAATTGCCATAAATGGAATACCACTGGCAACGTTCATAGCGGAAGAACTGAACGTTGAGATGGCAATTTACAGGCCATACCCAATAAATAAAACAGGAACATTCAGCTCAAACTTTGCATCCATATCTGGTAAAAAGGTGGTTATTGTTGATGATGTTTTGAGCACTGGAGAAACAATGAAAAAAGCAATTACGGATGTGAAAAATTCTGGCGGTGTACCTGTTTTAGCGTTGGTTATAGTTAACAAAACACCAAACGATGAAATTGATGGTGTTCCCCTTAGGGCAATAATAAGGGCAAGGGTTCTATAATCATTCTTTAATCAAATCGCCCAGTGTTATACCTTCTTTCTTTTTTTCTCCCTCCACCTTTGTTATTGTTGGTTTTTCGGTTATCTTTACATTATAAAATTTTTCAAGTTTCTTAATGAGATTCTTATCAGGTCTCATTTCCTGTCTTTCAATCTTTGAAAGAACATTCTTTTTTTCAAGCAATTTTTTTGCAGCATCCTCAAGTGTTAAGTTCATTTTTTCCCTTGCATTCTTTAATATTGTACCATAATTTTCCACAAGAACAAATTCTTCCTCAAGCAAATCCTTCTTTTTATCCTTAACCTTCTGAACATTTTTTGTTTGAACGCTGTAGGCTTTAATTTTTTCCCTTTTATCCTCAACAGGAACACCAAACCTTGCACAGCTATCACAAACATTTAAAATGGCTCCTTCAATCATTACCTTATGGAGCCTTGGAACATCCCTGCCACACATTTCACATATCATTCCTTTCACCATTTCCACATAACTTTTGCCATTAAATAAATTTTCCCAAAAATTCACAGGAATCACAAAAAATAGATATATGGGAAAAGAATTAAGAAAAGAGTATTTAAGGTGAAGAAAATGTCAAAGGAGGATGTGGATCCCGGGATAGCATATGATCTTGAAAAGGAGGATTTTCTGAAGCAGATAAGAAGCCTTGAAAGTGAAAAAAGATTCCTTGAGGGTGAACTTAAAAGGCTTCAGTATGAGATTGAACAGCTGAGAAGGGAATTGAATAGATTGAGGGCTCCACCGTTACTCCTGGGATCCATTGAGGATGTATTAAACGATAAAAAGGTTGTTGTAAGAAGCTCAACAGGACCATCCTTTGTTGTTAATGTTTCAGATCAGATTCCCCCTGAAAAGTTGAAGAGCGGTGTCAGGGTCGCTTTAAATAAAACAACGCTTGCTGTTATAGGTGTCCTGCCCGAAAGTTACGATCCTGCAGTTGTTTCGGCAGAAATTATTGAAAAACCAAACATAACGTATGAGGATATAGGTGGTCTGGATGAACAGATAAAGGAAGTGAGGGAAACTGTTGAACTCCCATTAACACATCCAGAACTTTTCAAAAAGGTTGGTATTGAACCACCAAAGGGTGTTTTGTTGATCGGACCACCAGGAACAGGTAAAACTCTACTTGCAAAGGCTGTTGCGCACCACACAAATGCAACATTCATAAGAACAGTGGGATCTGAACTTGTGAGAAAGTACATAGGTGAAGGTGCAAGGCTTGTGAGGGAACTTTTTGATCTTGCAAGGGAAAAGGCACCTTCAATACTTTTTATAGATGAGATTGATGCAATAGGATCAAGGAGACTTGATCTTTCAACGTCGGGTGACAGGGAGGTACAGAGAACACTTATGCAACTACTTGCTGAAATGGATGGTTTTGATCCCCTGGGTGATGTTAAAATAATCGCTGCAACAAATAGACCTGATATTCTTGACGAGGCATTGATAAGGCCGGGAAGGTTCGATAGAATAATAGAGATACCATTACCTAACCTTGATGCAAGGAAACAGATTTTCAGGATTCATACAAGATCCATGAATTTGAAGGATGTTGATATTGATCTCCTTGCAAAGAATACTGAAGGATTTTCCGGGGCTGATATTAAGGCTGTGTGCACTGAAGCAGGCATGAATGCAATAAGGGATCTCAGGGACTTTGTTACAATGAAAGATTTCCAGTATGGTATTGAGAAAATTAGAAAATCAGAAAAAAGTGAAAGGGAAATATCAGGTCATATGTTTGGATGATCAGAACTCATAGGGCTCATCACAGCAGAGCTCAGCTGACCCTCTTTTCATCACCAAAAATGAAAATGGAAAGAATCTATTTAAAGTTATACCCAAGTTCCACTGCGTAAATGTTATCCCTTTCTGTTCCCTTGGGAACGCTTTCTTCCACTGCCTTTATTAATGAATCCTTTGAAACAACATTTGTGTTTTTTACGAGAAAACCAAGCATGATCATATTAACAAAGATTGTTTTGTTGTTGAAATTATCCTTTGAAATCTTTGTTGCAGGTATTCCATCCTTTCTTCCCTGGAATGCTGGCTTTACCAGGTCACTTTCATAAATAAGAAAGGTATCATCCTTCATGGATGATGATACTGCATCATACCCTGCCTGTGAAAATGCAACAAGTATGTCAGGATTTATAACATACGGGTATTCAATCTTTTTATCTGAGATTATAACTGATGAACTTGAAAAACCTCCCCTTGTCTCCGCTCCATAGCTTTCAGTAAACACAGTTTCAAGGCCTTCGTAAATGGCTGCAGCCTTACCGAGGATCAAACCGGCAAGAATTACCCCCTGTCCTCCGCTTCCAACAAACTTTATTCCTGTCATAGTTACTTTGCCCTTATTTTGTTCCTGTCTATCTTTATTCCTGATGGTGTGACAAATAGATACTGCTTTCCAAGAGCAACAACATCACCGTCAACATCCTTTGCCACGTTTTTGAGCTCTGCTGTTATTCTTCTCAAAGTTAATTCATCATCAGCGATTGGTGTATAATCTATAATGAGAATATCACCGTTGTAAACATACTGTTCAAGATCGTTAAGTTCCTCATACTTGAAAATTTCAGCCACCCTTACCATCTGGTATCCTGTCCCAGCCTCGGTACCCACCTCATACTCGTTAAGGTCAATATATTTCCTCGGTTCAACATTTGATGAGGGTTTTTCAATCGGTTTGATTGGTTTTCTCCTGAAGAATGCTGGCATAATCGTACCACCTTTGAAAGGTAAGGAATTATATAAATAAAAATTTTTCCATATACCGGTTTTGTAAAGATACACTAAAAAATATCTATTTTATGAACTTTGTACTATTTATGAAAAAATCAGATTTTTTCGCTTTAATACAAACATAATCTCCCAGACAAAGGAGTTTCAACATCCAT
>JAVRLJ010000090.1:0-3776 GCA_031961585.1 Thermoplasmatota archaeon
AATATAAAATAATGTTTCCTTTTCAAATTTAATAATGAATTACTTGGTTTATACCTTTAATGAAAATTTTTTCGTTGATAATTTTAAAAAAAGGTTGAACAGATTTGTTGTTGAAACAGAATCAGGTAGGAAATGCCATCTCCACGATCCAGGTAGGCTTGAGGAACTCCTTTATCCTGGCGCACCACTTTATATGGTTGAAAAATCGAGGGGATTGAAATGTGAAATATTTTTTACAAAGAAAAACAATGAGTATGTTTTGATAAATTCAAAAATACACTCTGATATTGCTGAGAACATAATAAATTCTGATCTTTTTAAGGATTTTAAAATTATAAGAAAGGAAGTTAAAGTAAAAAAGAGCAGAATTGATTTCCTCCTGGATCACAAAAACAGGGAATTTTACCTTGAGATAAAGGGATGTACATTAACAAAGAATGGTATGGCACTCTTTCCTGATGCCCCGACTGAAAGGGGAAGGAGGCATGTGGAGGAATTGGAGAATCTCATTGAAAAGGGATACGAAGGGGGTGTGATGTTTCTTGTTTTCAGAAAGTCTGAATGTTTCAGCCCCAACTGGGAAACGGATCCAGAATTTTCTAAAGGACTGAAAAGGGCATATAATAAAGGTTTGAAAATTTTTCCTGTTCAACTAAACTTTGATGGTAAAAACATTTATGCTGGAAATTTGTTAAAAATAAAAATTTAAAATTTCCTATCAAGGTATGGTTCAATGATTTTTAAGCAAAGGTTCCAGAGGATATTTTCATTATCCTTTGAATAATATTTATCTTTAACCTTAATTTCCCTCATTCCAGCAAAAAATTTTCCATTCAGATTTTCAACATCCTTCGATGATGCAAGATAAACTGCTGTCAATGCACCCTCCTCAGGTTTTGACATGAAAGGTCTACCAAGGTTCAACAGTATGTTCCATAATATACCCTTTTCCACATTCTTTCCAAAGTTTGTTGCAACAGCACCAGGATGAAGTGTATAAACATTTATATTTTTGTATCCCCTTGCCCTCAATTCAGAGGAAAGGTGCCTTGCAATCCATATCACATAAAGCTTGGATAATGAATATGCTCCAAACGAACTGTAATTTTTCTCAAATTGAAAATCATCGAAATCCGGCCTTTTTGCATATCTATACAGAAGAGAGGATGTGAATATTATTCTTGCAGATTCACTTTTTGATAAAAGATCAAGAAGTAAAAGTGTTATTAAAAGAGGTGAAAAAACGTTAAGTGTTAATGTTTTTTCATAACCGTTCATGGTAAATTCCCTTCTTTTACCAAATATGCCTCCAGCATTGTTTATTAGAACATCAATTCTATCAAATCTTTTCTTAATCTCTTCACTCATATTTTTTATTTCCTCAAAAGAAAGAAGATCCGCACGGAAACCGTATATTTTTTCATTTCCACTTTTTTCTTTTATTTCCCTGATTACATTTTCAATTTTCTTTTCATTTCTACCATGTATTATTATTGTATATCCCATTTTTGCAAGGGAAATTGCGGCCGCCTTTCCTATACCATCGGTTGATCCCGTTATCATTACAATTTTATCCATGTTTGAGAAAAAGAAGATTGTTTTCTTAACTCTTTTGAATTAAAAAAGTGGACCGGCGGGGATTTGAACCCCGGGCCTCCACATTGCAAGTGTGGCGATCTACCAGCTGATCTACCGGCCCTCTTCCTCTTTCCTTTTTTCTCTCATTTCCCTTCTTTTCTTTTCCATCTCTATTTCCTTTAGTTCTTCCTCCGACAATTCAACCTTCCTCTTTCTTGCCTTCTTTATGTACTTAGGGGGTATTTCCTTTGTTATATAAATATACTTTGTTGCCCTGTATATTTCAATACCATCATTCATTGCTTCCTTTGCGTTTATTTCAAGCACTATGGGATCATCAGACCTATGCCTTCCAGCTATGTATGCCTCCTCGTATGTCCTTGAAAGATGTACCCATTTTCTCTCTCCGGGCTTTATGCCAATCTCCTTTATGAATTCTTCCTCCTCCGGAACAATTGCATAATAAAGTTTTTCAGGTATATTGTCCCTGGGAAGATCCGAAAGATCAACGTTTATTGAATGCCCGTATACAGCCCTTACCTTTCCCTGGGATGGATCGTACTGAAACCTGCCCTTTGGATCCGTTAAAACAAAGGATTCTATGTGAATATTCTTCAGCCACCTGAACTTCCTTTCATTTTTCTTTATTCCATTAACTATATCCTGTATTTTTGCCCACCCTTTCTCATCGAGAACAACATCAAACTTCTCAGGAAAATGCCTGAGTATGCCTGTAACGATCCTGCTTATGGCTTCAAATTCCCAGTCGTTAAGCAATAATTTTCCTTCCGACCCACAGATGGGACATTTTTCTCCCCTGAAAGGTCCATGTGTTTCGCAGATTTTAAGTTTCATATGTTCACATCCGGGGATTAAACAATTTTAAGATAAAAACCTTTCATTTCATGATTTCATTCTTTATATCCTCCGCAAGGGAAACAACACTCTTCGGATTTTCAACAGTATCTGTTGATATCAAAACATCAACGTACATCTGTATTCTATCAAGAGCATTTGAAACAAAAAGACCATGGACACATCCAACTATTACCTTACCAGCTCCCTTATCCTTCAGGATCCTTGATGCAGTTATTATTGTTCCACCTGTTGAAATTAAATCGTCTATTATTGCAACCGTTTTTCCCTTTACATCAATATCACCCGTTTCCATTGTTACCCTTTCACTATCTATCCTCTTCTTTTCAAACTGAACAAACGGTATGCCGAGAATTTCACTTACAAATTTTGCCCTCTCATACGATCCCTTGTCGGGGGAAACAATGAGATCCGGATTGAATTTTTTGAAGTATTCCGCAATTGCCCTCTCCCCTTTTATTTCAACAGCCGGAACCCTGAACCATTTTAAAATTTCACTGTTGTGAAGATTCACTGTTATAACCCTATCCACGTTCTCCGATAAATGTTCTGCCATTACCTTTGCACTTATAGGTTCACCATCATTGAACCTTTTGTCCTGCCTTCCGTAACCAAAATATGGTATAACGGAAACAAGGCTTTTTATTTTATACTGCCTTATTGCATCTATTGTTATTAAATACTCAATAATGTTTGTATCGGGATATGTGTTTTGAACATAAACAATATCCTCACCATCCAGATTTTCATGAATCCTGACATAACATTCACCATCGGGGAATCTCTTTATTTCACTGTGAATAATTGGAAAGCCGGTAACCTGCGCCAATCTTTGAGCGAGAACAAGCGATCCGGATCCACTTAAAATTTTCATAGTTTCCGTATTGTATTAAAACTAAAAAACTTTCGTGGAAAGTTTTTTAAATTATTACTCATTTGTGAAATATATGTTGAGTATAGAAAAGGTAAGGAAAATCTTGGTTAATTCGCTCATACTTGTTTCAATTTCAATGCTAATAAGATTCCTTGGTTTTATTTTCACAGATAACTATGCAATTTTGATTGAAACCATTCACATGGGCATAGATGTTGTTATTACAACCCTCATATTGATAGCACTTAGAATTATTTACAGTAAATTTTCACATAGGTTTTCTTTTGGTCTCTACAAGCTTGAGGATCTCATTTCACTTTTTCTTGGCCTTTTTATAATTTATTCTGGTATTGAAATAATAATTTATGGACTTTCTTCTTTACCTTTTAATTCACTATACGCCTCCATAGTTCAAATTTTTTCCATCATTCCACTTATTTTTGCAGGT
>JAVRLJ010000091.1:0-3667 GCA_031961585.1 Thermoplasmatota archaeon
TCATCATTCTCCCATTTTTGATTAAAATAAATCCCTATTACCTTTTACCAATGTTCATAATTTTTGCATCAATGGAACAGTGGCCAGGGGGAATTCTCAGCTTTGCATATTCAGTTGAACTGTTTCCAACATCAATAAGAGGTGTTGCCCAGGGTCTTGCAACAACTGTAAGCAGAATAGGTGCAATTATAGGTGTTATTTTATTTCCAGTTATACAGAAGGGTCTGGGTCTTTTGTACGGATCACTTTTCTTCCTTTCTTTTATACTATTATCCATCCTTTTAACACTTTTCCTTGCACCTGAAACCTCTTCACTTTCACTTGAGGATGTTTCTGAAAAATTAAGCTCAGAAAAACACATTCATTGAAATTTTTTATATTATATTCCTTTTTGTTAATTCATCCACCGTTATAATATACTCTGCATGGCTCCATACAAGTGGTGAAACTGATAGTGGTGAACCATCGTACGGGTTTATCTGTTCGGGTAAAACACCAGATCTTTGAGCATGATCCGTTACCCACTTAAGAAGGGAAATTGATCTTTCCCTGTCTCCAACCATGGCAAAATACCTTGATGCCCATAACGTTGTGATTATCCAGGGGTTTCCAGGTATGCTTTTATCATCCTTCACCCTCTGGTACATGTCACCCTCATACCTTGCAATTCCACCAATTGTTTTAACCCATAATTTATCCATGATTATATCCATATTTCTTTTTATTTTTTCATCGTTTGGTTCCTTCATACCGAAAAGAAAGAGTGCCATATTCTGTGAATCAACGGTGAAGTCAGGTTTTCCATTCATTATGGATCTTGCATAATAACCTTTTTCCTTTGAATAGAATTTTTCTTCATATGCCTTTGCCATTTTTTCAGCAGCCTGGTTATATTTATGCATTAAATCATAATCCCTGAACGTTTTTGCAAATTCACCCGCAGCTTTCAGGGCAGCGTAAGTTACCGCGACAGTATATGTGTGCACACCAAACCTTTCCTCCCATAGATCAAATGATGGTCTCGGTAAACCATCTTCATCGGTGAATGTAACAAGGAAATTTGCAGCCTTTTTTATCAAATTCTCATAAAGTGGGAAAAAGTATGCAATATCAAGGGACTGTAAGTAATACTGCCAGATTGACCATATTACAAGTGATGTTTCATCCTCCTGAATCGGAATTATTTCCTCATCGTTTATTATCCTTGGTATCCAGCTACTTGCCATTGTTCCATCAGGTGAGTATTTATGGTAGAAATAACCATCCCTGGATATGGTTGAAAGTGCAAAATCAAAGAATTTTCTTGCAGAGCTGTAGTGTAATGTTACAGTGAGAGAATATGCACCTATTGATGCATCCCTTGGCCAAACATAATAGTAACCATCCCTGCTATTTTTAAGTATGTCGCTGTCAGATGAGGCCATCAATGCACCATAGTTGTTCATATGTATTCTTATTATGAACTGCGATTTCCTGAAAAGTGAAACCATGTCCTGTGGTAGATTTATGGATCTTTTTTCATTATAAACTGCCCAGTAATTTATGGTTCTGTTGAGCATTTCCCTTAACTTTTCAAGTGATAATTCATTCTTCAATTTATATAGGGATTCCTGATTTTCCTGTGCAATTATGTAATAGTACAATTCCCTTTTTTCTCCGGGTGAAATGAATATTGTATGACTTATTACGGAATCGACAGAACCTATGCCAACCGGGTTAAAGGATAGTTTTCCATCCTCTGCATCCTTCCATGTTCCTTCGTATCCTCCTATACCTTTAATACCTATAGCATACTGATCCATGGAATGGTTTAAATCATCAATGGATGATATAAGAAAATGTCTCCTGTTTTTGTAATGTATGATTGAATTAGCCTTTGGATCATAGAATGCTGTGTCTCCGATATCGTTACCGTATATGTAAAAATCCTGATGGAAAAACAACTTAATTTCCTGCTCTGAATTGCCTGAATTTTTAACAATTATTTTCCTAACATAAATATCATCATAAATATCAACAAAATCGTTACTGTTAAAATTTATATTTCCAAAATCATATTCGACATCACTTACAAGTGCATCGTCAAGGTAATCCATTTTTTTTATGAACGATCTGTCCAACCAGGTAAAGGATCCATCAATAGATATACCATACCTGAAAGGATGTCCAACAACATGGTTTTCAGATTGATCATGGGAATAGTAAATGTCAGCAATTCTGTAATCCCTGTCAAAACTCACAAGCAACCTTCCATTTCCAATTGGAATATACCTTACCATTGTTTATTTTATATAAAATGGTCCTTAAAAGTTTTTCCCCTTGATGGGAAAAACTTCTTATATCATCAAAGTTATCAATTTTCAATGTTAAACTACAATGAAGAGTGGTTATTGACCAATATGAATGGCAGTTATTCATCATCCTCTGTTATTTTTGCCAACTTAAGAACATACCATGGATTGTGTGTTAAAAATGCTGGGAAAAATTATGATCGTTATGTTTTGCTTTCAAAGCTTTATGAGGATTTAATTCTTAATGGAAAAACTTACAGTCTGGATACAAATTATTATAAAGATACTATTTACCCTAACGGATATTCCTATTTGATTGATTATGATAACGATCTCATTCCCAGTTTTACATTCAAGATAGAGGATTTAAAAATAAAAAAAAGCATAGTTATGGATCCCCATGAGGACTGGATTGTTATAAAATATGAATTTTTCAACAATTTACCATCAAAATTCTACCTCCATCCACTCTTTGCCTTCAGAAACCACCATTTTGCTCTTAGAGAAAGGAGAATGGATGTGGAAATTAAAAATGGTGAAGAATTCGTTTATGAAAATTTTTATGTTAAGATTAAAACTGATGGGATATTCCATGAGGACAGGAATTGGTTTTACAATTTTCTTTATCCCATTGACAGGGAAAGGGGATCAAACCATCTAGAGGATCTTTACCATGCGGGATACTTTGAAATAGATGATCCAAAAAATGTTATTGAAATAAAGTTATCATGTTCTGAAGGTTATCCTGAGTCTTTTGATAAAACAAAGAAAAGAATGTTAAAATTAAGATCATTCAAAGGGGAAATAAAGGATGTTGTTGTAAAGTCAACATTTTTTGTAACAAACGATGACATAATTGCTGGATTCTACTGGTTTGGTCCATGGTCAAGGGATACAATGATATCCATGCCCGGTATACTTCTCTTACAGAAAAGGTACGATATTGCAAAAAGAATACTTGAAAAATATTCATCAATGGTCCAGAATGGTATTCTTCATTCAACACTTTCATTTGAAAGTCCTGCTATAGACACGTCCCTATGGTTAATCTATGCAATATACAAATATTACATTTATACAAAAGATTATGAAACGGTAAAAAAACTTTATCCTGTTATTCTTAACATTATAGAATCATACGTAAAAGGAAATGAGTATGTTTCACTTGAGGATCATCTTTTGAGGGCAAAGAAACCAGGGCTAACATGGATGGATGCAAAAACAGGTGATGTTATATTTAGTCCACGTGTTGGCTTACCTGTTGAAGTTAATGCCCTATGGTTCAATGCATTATCCATTGCAAATTTTTTTGCAAAGGAGCTAAAAATGAAAACATTACCATACCTTGAAAATATGATTCCTTTGGTTAAGGAAGA
>JAVRLJ010000092.1:0-3666 GCA_031961585.1 Thermoplasmatota archaeon
CAGTTCCGGCGACAATCATGAGATCAGCCTGCCTTGGTGAAGCCCTGAATATTTCACTCCCAAACCTGCCAATATCGTAGTGTGATCCCTGTGCACCCATCATCTCTATGGCGCAGCAGGCAAGACCGAAAGTGAATGGCCATATTGAGTTGCTCCTTCCCCAGTTTATTAAATCCTCAAGCCTTCCCAAAAATATTGAATCGGTCATGGTTTTACCTCCATTCAAGATAACCTTCCCTAATTGCATAATAAAGAGCCACAAGCATAATTCCAAAGAAGATTAAAACAGGAAGAGCAAAATTCCAGGTTGCATTCTTTGTGAATGAAAATGCCCAGGGTATTATTAACGCTGTTGCAACATCGAAAATCACGAACATGAGAACAACAAAATAATACTGTACATGTATGGGACCTTTGGCATCGCCTATTGTTACTTCACCGCATTCGTATGTATCGTTCTTCCATTTTTCATCATGTTTTGCTGAAAATTTATTTTCAAGGTAAAGCATAAGGTAAATGCCAACAAGTGTGAGCAACAGTGTTACACCAATTATCAAATAACCACCAAATTCCATACCATGATCACTTAAAATCCCTAAACGCAAAATAATATTTTAAACTTTCATTCAATGGTATTTAAAATAATTTTTTATTCTTTCCGTTTTTAAAATAAAAATTAAAAGAATTCTAAATTTTTATCAATGAACTGAATTTTTTTAAATTAATATTCTGACCACTCAGCCCGCCCGTCTTTCATCAAACTCAGCCTTCAGCAATATCATCACAGTGGTCATATATAATATTGATTACCTTTTTATAAATCTTCTTATACCATTTATATATTTTTCAAAGAACAGCATATGTTGTGGATATCTCCTTCTCTCCTTTACTTTGATGAAAAGAATGGCACCGGTGAATCTACCCGCAAAGGAAACCATGTATGTTATTAAAAGTGCCATATAAAGTCCATAAAAAACTGTAAGGAACTGGGCAAGGAATCCACCAAATAATGAACCGAAGAATGTTACAAATCCAATAACAGTGTTGTATAAACCAACATATTTTCCCCTGTCCTCACTTGGGGAAGAATCAAGAATATAGGCAAGGAATGAAACATTTGCAAATGCTGTTGATATGCCCGTCAAAACATTCAATAAATATATATCATAGATGGAATTTGCAAATGCATAAACAAGTGGAACAGGAATAAACATTATTCTGCTCAAAAACATTGGTGTTTTTGGACCATACCTATCCGTTACCCTTCCAAACAACATTAAAAATGGTACAGTAAAAATCAAACCTATCAGGTTAATCAGGGCAATCTGAAATGATGATGCTTTAAGTATCTTTACGGTTGTTATGAAAAGCAATGGCCAGGAAATGGACATAAAAAAGTTGTAAAAGCCCTGTGCAAAAAGAAAATATGAGAATTCTCTATCATTTTTTATTATGCCCATCAATGATCTTTTTGATTTTATAACTCTTTTCTTTTCAGGCTCCTGGGCATAGAGCATAACCAGGGTGCCAAGAACACCAACAACACCGGCAATACCAAACGGTAAATAATATACGTTAACACCTTTTGTTTCCTTAAACATGGTGTAAATAAGGAAAAACAATCCTGCAAAAAGCATTGATAAATTTGAATAGAAAGATAATGATCCAATAAAAGACGCCCTTTTGTTTGTTGATGCCACATCCCCAATCAGAGCATTCCATGCTGGTGTTACCATTGCTGAAAAAATTGCCTGAACGATGATCAAAAGAACTATAAAAAGAGGATCAATCTGGCCTATAAGAAAAATGAAAACTAAATAAGAAACAATACCTCCTATTATAATAAAAATTATTCTTTTTTGTATCATGTCAGACAATTTACCAAAAGGATACTGTAAAACGTTTGGAAATAGATTTGATGAAGCCTATAGAATTCCCATTTCACCAGGTGTAAAATTGAGCCCGGCCGCATAGTAGGGTATGAATGGTGATGCAAGCCCTGAACTAAAACTGCCCAAAATCTGATTAACGTACATGGCCTTAAGTGTTCTGCTGTTCCCAGGCATTCTTATTCCAAGGATTAATTCCTTATATTTTAAATTAAGCAAATATTAAAAATAACTGGAATTAAAATCATAAAACTTTTTATGTTAAATTAAATTCAAAAAAACATGGATGGTTTGAGGGTTTTAATAATCTATTACGATAGGGATGATGATATATTGATAAATTATGTGAAAGATTTCACTTCAAACTTTTATGTTTTTGCATACCAGAAAAATGTTTCACTTGAAGGATTGAATGTTGTAACAGGTAACATTTTGAATGTTCTTGATGGTTTTAAGGGTAAAATTGATGTTATTGCTTTAAGAAAAAGGAATTCCTACGGCAATGGCGATTTCAAATTCATAGATCTCCTGAGGGAGATCAAAAACAGAGGTTACAAAATTTTACTTGTTGATTGAAATGTCAGTCTTCAAAAAATTTATCAATCATGGTTTTTATCAAATATTCAGGAACATTTGTCTCTTCCGAAACCTTTTCAATATCAAGTGAACTTAAATAGGAAATCAAAACGTTTCTTTCCATTTCATTCTTAATTTTTTTACCTATTGTTTCATTTATTTTAGATACAATACTGTCCTTCAACTCAACCAATTCAACAAGTTCTTTTTCAATTTCCCTTATTTTATTCTCCGTTTCCCTCAATTTACCTATAAGATAATCAAGATCTTCGTTCTCCAGTTTATTTTCATTTTCTTTAACATCAACTTTCCTGATCTCAAAAAAATTTGGAGTAAGGGAGATGGTTAATAAAAATGATTGATTTATTTCATATACTTTTCTCTGGGGTCCCTGATCGCTTTTTTCCATTCCCTTTAATTTTACAATGTTTGATTTCTCCAGAATTTCAAGATGTTTCATGATGGCCTGCTGTGAAACCCTTAGATCCTTGGCAAGCTGCAGCGGATACTGATCTCTAAGTATAAGTCTCTTTATTATTTCCCTTCTTGTTCTGTTTTCGATTGCATCCAGAATAATATCTATGTTATTTTCCATAGTTTAATCTATTTTAATCTTTGTTCCACCCTTCTTTTTAGTTTCCTTCTTCTCAATTGTAATATCAAGCAGACCATTCTTGTATGTTGCCTTAGCTGTCTCAGGTTTCACGGGTTCAGGTAGATCCACAACCTTGTAATACTTTCTGTCAGGTACATCCACCTTAATGGTTAGAGTATCTTCGTTTATCTGGAGATCAATCTGATCCTTTTCAACACCGGGTATTTCTGCCGTTACATAGACATTTTTTTCATCCTCTGAAACATCAACAAGCGGTTCCCTGTACCCTTCAAGATCCCTGAACCTCATCATTGGAACATTACCAAATTCCTCGATCCTTGGCTTACCATCCGGACCGATCCTCATGGTAAAACCATAAACGTATGGTGTTGGACCCTCTTCCAAGTGTTTGTAGAGTTCATTGAGAATCTTTGAAATCCTCTCATTCATTCTTCTGAATTCCTCATCGAAGTCATCGAATATATCATCGAAATCGAAATCATCATCCTTCTTTCTCCTAAATACCATATTTACCACCTCTTGTAAACTTTTAGTTGAACAATTAAGGTTAATTACCTATTCCTATATAAATCTTTCTTTTAAACC
>JAVRLJ010000093.1:0-3663 GCA_031961585.1 Thermoplasmatota archaeon
TTCAATGAAACTTGTTGAATGTGTCCCCAACTTCAGCGAGGGAAGAAGGAAGGATGTTGTGGATGAAATAGTCAGGGCAATAAGATTCAACGATAACGTTAAAATTTTAAATGTTGAAATGGATCCAGATCATAACAGGAGTGTTATAACCTTTGTTTCCGATCCAGAAAATGCACTTGAAGGAGCTTTCAGGGGTATTAAAAAGGCCTCGGAGCTCATAGACATGGAGAAACATAAAGGGGAGCATCCAAGGTTCGGTGCTGCGGATGTTGTACCATTCGTTCCTCTATATGATACAACAATGGATGAGTGCATTGATCTTGCAAACAAATTGGGAGAAAGGGTTGGAAGGGAATTAAATATACCTGTTTACCTCTACGATAAGGCAGCGAAGGTGGAATGGAGGAAAAACCTTGCGGATATAAGGAATGTGAATTTCCAGTATGAACAGCTAAAAGAGCATATAAAGGAAGAGAAATGGAAACCCGATTATGGACCTGCGGAGATTGGAAAGGCGGGTGCAACAATAATAGGTGCAAGGGAATTCCTTATAGCATATAACGTTAATTTAGGGACATCGGATGTTTCAATAGCAAAAAAGATTGCAAAGGAAATAAGGGAAAAGAATGGTGGTCTGAAAAACGTTAGAGCATTAGGTTTTGAGCTTAAGGATAGAAACATTGCACAGGTATCAATGAATTTAATAAATTACAAAGAAACGCCAATAAACAAGGTCTATGAATTGGTTAAGGTATATGCCGAAAGGTATGGTGTTCCTGTAATAGGATCGGAAATAGTTGGTCTTATACCACTTGATGCATTGGTTCAGGTGGCGGATTTCTATCTAAAACTGGAAAATTTTTCATCACAGCAGATCCTTGAGAAAAAGTTATGGGAAGGTGAAAGCATGATGAAGAATATGGATATCGAAAAGTTTCTTGATGAACTGAGCAGCGCATCACCAACACCGGGCGGTGGTGCTGCAAGCGCACTTGTTGGTGCAATTGCAGCATCCCTTAGCTCAATGGTTGCAAACCTGACAATAGGGAAGAAAAAGTATGCGGACGTGGAAAATGAAATGAAGGATATTGTGAAAAAGGCAACAGAAATAAGGAATGCTCTTATTTCTTTAATGGATGAGGATGTTAATGCATTCAACAAAATAATGGATGCGTACAAGCTTCCAAAGGAGAATGATGAACAGATAAAAATAAGAAAAGAAAAAATTGAGGAAGCATCAAAGTATGCATGCCAGGTACCGTTGAAAACAGCAAAACTTTCCCTTGATGTCATGGATCTGGCAATCAGGGTTATTGAAAAGGGAAACAAAAATGCAGTTTCTGATGGTGCATGCTCAGGATATTTTGCTGAGAGTGCAATAAAGGGTGCGCTCTCAAATGTAATGATAAACTTAAAAAACATTGAGGATAATGATTTCAAAAAAACCATGAACGATGAAATGGAAAGAATAAGAAAAGAGGCGGAGGAAAAATTGAAAATTATTGAAATCAAGCTCAAAGAGGTGATATTATGACCATGAAAAACATTCTGGAAATAGCTGAAATGGCAGGAATAGATGAGAAATATGTTGAACAGTACGGAAAATACATGGCGAAGGTATCCCTTGACATAATGAAGGATATTGAGAAAAGGAAGAAGGGAAAAATGATAGTTGTTACAGCATTGACGCCAACTCCAGCCGGGGAAGGAAAAACAACAACATCAATAGGACTATCGATGGCTATAAATAAAATTGGTAAGAAGAGCATTCTTGCCTTAAGGGAACCCTCTCTCGGTCCTGTCTTTGGTGTAAAGGGTGGAGCAACAGGAGGCGGGAAGGCAACTGTGCAACCATCGGATGAAATAAATTTGCATTTCACTGGCGATTTCCATGCCATTACATCCGCCCATAATTTACTTTCAGCAATGATTAACAACCATATTTACCAGGAACTTGAACCAAGCCTTGATCCAAAGAGAATTACATGGAGAAGGACAATAGATATGAACGACAGATCCCTGAGAAACATAATAGTAGGAATAGGTAAGGCAAACGGTGTTATGATGGAGGATGGCTTTGATATTACACCAGCATCGGAAATCATGGCAATAATGGCACTTTCAAGGGATTATGCCGATTTAAAGAAAAGGCTTGAAAGAATACTCGTTGGATTTTCCAAAGATAAGAATCCTGTTTATGCCAAGGACATAAGGGCAAGCGGTGCCATGGCAGCCCTGTTAAAACATGCATTAAAGCCCAACCTGGTACAGACATCAGAAAACACACCTGCTTTTGTTCACATCGGCCCCTTTGCAAACATTGCCCATGGAACAAACAGCATAATTGCCGATCAGATTGGTTTAAGGCTATCCGATTACTTTGTAACAGAAACAGGATTCGGTTCTGATCTTGGTGCGGAGAAGTTTCTGGATATGGTTACAAGGGTTGGTGATTTCAAGCCGAACGCAGTTGTAATTGTTGGTTCAATAAGGGCAATAAAGCACCATGGGGGAGCGAAGGATGTTACTGTTGAGGATGTGGATGCTGTTAAAAAGGGTTACGCAAACCTTCAGTTCCACATAAACAACATGAAGAGGTTCGGTCTAACACCCGTTGTTGCAATAAACAGATTCAAGAATGATACAGATAGGGAAATAAATGCATTATCGGATTTACTTGATGAAGAAAAGGTTCTGTGGGCATTGTCTGAAGTGTTCGAAAAGGGTAGTGAGGGAGGAATAGATCTTGCAGAGAAGGTCATGAAGGTTGCGGACCAGAACGAGGATCCAGAGATAAATTATGTTTACAACGTTGATGATCCTGTGGATGTAAAAATTGAAAAGATAGCAAAGGTTGTTTATGGTGCAAAGGATGTTGTTTACACTAAGGATGCACTTGATGATCTCAAGGTGATAAAGAAAATAGGAATGGACAGGGCATTTGTTTGTATGGCAAAAACACAGTCATCCATATCTGATGATCCAAAAGCAATAGGTGCTCCAAAGAATTTCACAGTAACGGTAAGAGAGATCAGAATTTCATCCGGTGCAGGATTTGTTGTACCAATACTTGGAGAAATAATGACCATGCCAGGTCTTCCAAAGGAACCCGCAGCATACCATGTTGATCTGAATGAAAATGGGGACATTGTTGGTCTCTTCTAAATTTTTTATTTTTTAAAAATATTTTTAAGCCATGAAAGGATTATTCCATGGAGATGAAAAGAGAAAAATATGCTTACATTGAAGGTTTTGTGAGCATTTCTGGTAATCTTGGTATTTTTGTTGTTAAGTTAATAATAGGTATAATGATCAACAGCATTGCCCTTATAGCTGATGCATACCATACATTAACGGATTTAATGGGTTCAATTATTGTCATACTCGGTTATTATTTTGCATCAAGACCACCCGATGAGGAACATCCCTATGGCCATGGAAGGATTGAGCATATAGCAACAGTCCTTGGATCAATTGTTTTATTCCTTACAGGCATTTTCATTTTTTATGATGGATTTTCGAGGATCACTTCACCAGAAAGCGTTTCATTCAATATAATTCTCATGATAATTGTCCTTTCCACAGCACTTGTTAAGGAATTGATGGCAAGGCTTGCATTTAATTATGGCAAAAGGATAGGAGGTGATCCACTTCTCGTTGACG
>JAVRLJ010000094.1:0-3655 GCA_031961585.1 Thermoplasmatota archaeon
TAATCCATACAAAAAGAATAATAATGAAAATTGTTAAATAATCCATGCTTACAGGTACCCTATTTTCTCAAGTTCCTTTTTTAATTTGTTAACAGCCTCAAGTATCTCCTCATCCTTCTTTGCACCTGTACAAACTACCTTACCAGATCCAAAGAGTAAAAGAACAACCTTTGGTTCCTCTACCCTGTAAACAAGTCCGGGGAACTGTTCCGGCTCATATTCAACATTTTCAAGACCAAGAGACATTGCAATATCGGTCAAATTCAAATCAACACCAAGATCATAAACGGCAACAATGTTCTGAACTATTATTTCAGGCTTTTCATAAACATCAATCCCCGCCTTTCTTAACTTTGTTAAAATTGTGTTAATTGTTTGATGAACTGCATTAAGATCCTTTGCACCGGTGCAGTTCACCTTTCCACTTCTGAAAATAAGCACAGCCGTCTTTGGTTCATGGAGCCTGTAAATCAAACCAGGAAACTGTTCCGGCTCATATTCCGATCCATCAAGGGCAAGCGCTATCCTGCTCAGATCAAGTTTATCAGCTATTGTTGTTGATGCAACTATGTTCTCAATGCTTATCTTTTCTTTTTCCATAATTATCACCTTTAAATATGTTATGATCATTTGGTATTTATATTTTCATATTTTTTTCCATACCTGCATTATAGCACCACCTAACATTTTCTTTTTTTCTTTTACTAAAACTAGATTGTTTCTTTCAAAAATACTTTTCAATTTTGAATAACTGGGATATTCAATAAAAGTGTATAGGAGGGTTGAATATTCCCTCACCAATTTCCCCCTTGTAACAAAAATTGACAGAATGACAGGATAGAAAAAAATGTAAATGTAGAATAAAAATTTTAGAATGATTGAATCGGGTTTACCAAGGTCCACAAGAACGAAATAACCATTCTTTTCAAGCACCCTTGATATTTCCTCCCCTGCCCTTTCATGATCTATTGCATCCCTGAATGAAAATGAACACGTTACTAGATCAAATGAAGAATCCTTAAAGGGTAAATTTTCAAATTTTCCCACAATCTTTTCTCCATGATTCCCATTTTTCTTGAGAAGAAAAATGCTTGGATCAAGGAGAACAATACTCTTTGGTTTAACCTTTTTTATTGTGAAAGATGCCATATCACCCGGTCCTGTACCGGCATCAAGGTACCTTTCACCACTCAGACCTTCCAATGCTTCTTCCCTTAGAATGTTATCGTTTCCAAAGCTCATAAGTTTGTTCATTAATCTGTAATAGGGCTGAAGGTTCTCCAGACTTTTCTCTAAAACTTCCCACCATTCCCTTTTCATTGAATCAATTTGCCCCCACCGTATATCCTTGGTATCTTTTCCTGATGTGAAATTATGTATGCATCTTCGTTAAGAATAATTTTATTTTCAAAGGAAAACATAATATGGTCTGAGGAAATATCATTCACCTTGCCAACGTATCTTGCAAAATTATTGTAGATCTGCACCTTTGAATCAATATCCAGTGAATCCTTAATAACTGGGTTTTTTCTCACCTTCAACCTTATTGTTTCTGAAATTTTCATGGTATCCGGATATGCTATGATTGATCCCTTTGGCACATCATCAGGATTAACATTCTTCAACGCAACACCAACCCTTGTTCCATTAACCGCATATTCCTTATCAACATCCTGTACCTGTATTGACCTTATTTCACTTCTCTTATTTGAAGGTAAAATCACCACCTCATCATGCCTTTTTATAGATCCTCTTTTAACAAAACCAAGGGCAACCGTGCCAACCCCTTTCACCGTGAACGATTGATCAACAACAATGTAACCGTTTCCCTGGCTTTCTTTTTCCTTTAAATTTGATAGAAAATCAAGAATCGATTCCATTTTTTTATCAGAAAAAGAGAATTTTTCAATAACAGTTCCCTTTCCAATCCTTTTAAGTTTTTCCTGGTTTTCCTGTGATGTTAATATAAGACCGTTATCATAGCCTATTGCATCGAGTAGAAGTATAATTTCACCAAGATACTGGTCAATTTCATTCACCTCAATTATTGGAAAGTCAGCAACTGTTGCCGGATTTATCAGTGATGATATTCTTTCAGGGAACCTTGTTGGTTTAAGGAATGTGAAAACATTTTCTCCATCCTTTCTGTGGAAATATTTCAGATCGTTTTCAGATGATTCCTTTGCTATCTTTTTCAAAAGTTCATCATCCACCACCGAAAGAAATGTGTAATGCATAATGGACAATAATTAAAATAAAATAAAAAGTTTTCTTTAGAGAGAATCTATTGATGAATCAAAAGTGGAAATCTTTGCCGCCTTTTTCATTTCATTCAATGATGCCTTTTCATCAAGTATGTATGGGCTCTTCACACCTGTTAGAACAACAAGAACCTTCACTTTGTTATCAAGCGTGGGATCTATTGATGCTCCCCATATGAGTTTTGCCATCGGATTTATCTGTTTCTGTATCAGTTCAGCTGCCTTCTGTGCCTCCATAACGCTCATGTTAGGATCTCCAACAATTCTCACCAATGCACCCTTTGCCTGGTGAATATCCGCTTCGATTAAAGGAGAATTTATTGCATCGTTCACAGCCTCCTCAACCCTGTCCGTTGAATTTTCAGATTCACCAATACCAATCATTGCAACGCCACCGTTTGCCATGATTGTTTTTATATCAGCATAGTCAATGTTCACAAGACCTGGCTTTGTTATTATTTCCGTTAAACCCTTCAAAGCTTCCATTAAAACCTCATCCGCAACCTTGAACGCCTGATCCAATGGCAGCCTCGGGACAATTTCAAGCAATTTATCATTGGGTATAACAATTGTTGTATCGCAGAATCTCTTCAATCTATCCAGTCCGTATAAAGCCTGTTCCATTCTTACTTTACCTTCAGCGGAGAATGGTAATGTTACTATGCCAATGACAAGCGTACTTGGATTCATTTCCTTTGCAACCTGTGCCACATATGGTGCTGAACCTGTTCCAGTTCCACCTCCCATACCTGCTGTTACAAAAACTATATCCGATCTCTGCAGAACATTCCTTAGATCATCATCGGCCTCCCTTGCGGCCTCCTCACCAATTCTTGGATCAGCACCCGCACCAAGACCCCTTGTAAGTCTTTTTCCAAGCAATATTTTCCTGTTCGCCTTAACATGTAAGAGATGGGGTGCATCGGTATTCGCGGCAATTAATGTTGCACCAAATACACCTGCCTCACTGAGCCTGTTTATTGTGTTTGATCCTCCACCACCACACCCAACTATCTTTATGTTTACCTTTAAATGTTCAACAATTTTTCTCAATTCTTCCTCATCGGGAGAAATCATTTCAGCTGCCTGCTGTGTATTCTCCTGTGTTGTTACAGGTGCTGGATCTGTTTTATCAGGATCGTAACCAAGGGCATCCTTTATCAAGCTTTTCATTCTTAACACCCCAGAGTCATATTTTTGTCAGACGATCAATCAATTAGAACTATTTAAACTTTTCTATCTTTTTAACCAAAACAGGAAAGTTATTTAAGTAAGATATCCTTTTTTATTTCCATGCAATGTGGGAAATTGTTGGCTGTATGGAATAACACTTTTTCTTATTATACAAAGTTAATACTTTCAATAGCATTCCTCGTTTTTGGTATTTTTATTAC
>JAVRLJ010000095.1:0-3641 GCA_031961585.1 Thermoplasmatota archaeon
AAAGAAAAGATTTAATTTATGGGAATACAATAATCAAACTATGATAATAAGGGAAAAGAGTGAACTGACAAAGATGCTCATTCTCATTGAATTAATGCATGGGAAAAGGAAAATAAGGGAGATTGCAAAGACAATAAATATAACCGTACAGGGTGTTTCCGAGTACATAAAGATCATGAGGAGGGAAGGACTAGTAACAAAGGATCTTAACCTAACAAAGAAGGGAAGTAACTTTGTACATGAAAAGGCTGAAGAACTGAGGGTTTATGTTGTTAACCTTCTTAACGAACTGAACATAATAAATGTTACGGAGGCAATAGCGGGTGAGGATCTAAAAGAAAATGAAAATGTTGGTCTTTTCATGGAAAATGGTTATATCCATGCCTATAGAAAGGATTCAAAATCAATGGGCATAACGTTATCAAGCGCAAAAAAGGGTGAGGATGTTGGTGTTAAGGATTTAACAGGCATAATGGATATAAAAATGGGTAAGATTGTTGTGTGCCTTTTACCATCCATAAGCGAAGGTGGATCAAAGATGGTAAACATGGAAAAAGTAAAGGAAATATCCAAAGAATACGATAGGATAGGTATATATGGTATAGTTCCCTACATTGCACTGAAAAATGCTGGAATAAAAATAGATTTTGAATTTGCAGCCGTGAGGGCCGCGCAGGAGGCCGCACACAGGGGTCTTAATACTGTTCTGTTCATTTCAAAGGATCTTTTCAAATACGCTTTACCTGAACTTGAAACTCCCAAACAGGGTCTATCCCATGTGCCATATTACGTTGAGGATCTCAGTATTTCTCATATGTAATATTGAACTCTGGAATGAAAACCCCGGATCCATCCTCAACATGCCCAACAACATCTGATTCAATCTTTTCCCTTTTCAATAATTCTAAAATATTTTCAGCATATTTTTCATCAACAATGATCATGAAACCCATACCCATGTTGAAGGTTTGATACATTTCCTTGTATTCAATTCCACCAAGATCCTGGATGAATGTGAAAATTCTTTGCGGTTTTAGGGGATTATCAATAACAAACCTGTGCTTTGATAACCTTATCAAATTCCTCAATCCACCACCGGTAATATGTGCAAGACCGTGAACTGGAAAATTCTTTATAATTTTCAAAACAGGTCTAACATATATTCTTGTTGGTTCAAGAAGAATTTTCCACAGAGGCTTATCCAACTTTTCATGATATGAAACATTTTTCTCCCTGAGCAATTTTCTAACCAAAGTAAAACCGTTGGAATGCAGGCCAGAGCTTTTTAATGCAATTATTGAATCATTCTTTTTTATTTTTTTACCTGTTACAACATCACTCTTTTTCACAATACCCATGGCTGTTCCTGAAAGATCAGTGTAATTAACCATATCCGGCATTACGGCTGTTTCCCCACCTATAATTGAAACATTGCTTATTTTTGCTGCAATGTTCAATCCCCTTCCAATATCCCTTGCCCTTTTTTCATCATAATCTTTTATAACAAGATAATCAACAAATGCAACAGGTTCCGCTCCAACACATATTGTATCGTTAACGTTCATGGCAACGGCATCTATAGCCACTGTATCCCATTTTTTCATTTCATCAGCTATGATCATCTTTGTTCCAACACCATCCGTGTTAAGTGCTAAATAAAATTCACCGAAGTTTATAAGCCCTGTATAATGGCCTATTCCAATTGCAGGAGAGAATTTTTTTCTTTTGAACTTAATTTCATTCAAAAGTTTCTCGAGAAAAATATCCTTCTTATCAATATCAACACCCGCTTCCCTGTACGTTTTCATAAGAACAACCTCACAGTGGACCGGCGGGGATTTGAACCCCGGGCCTCCTCCATGCCAAGGAGGCGATCTACCAACTGATCTACCGGCCCTCTTCTTTTACATTTCAATTTAATTAATATACTTTACGCTTCAGCATAAATTATCAATCCTGGCATACTTTTCCGTTAAAAATTCATAGTTGTGCAATGAACATGATGGGCATGAATCATTTTTCTTCACACCTATTTTATCTATGCTCATTGACCATCCATCAATGTAGTAAAGAACACTTTCACTGTAATTTTCAAGCAATATTTTATAAGCCAGGGTAACAGCTAAAGAGGCAACAAGTGAAGGTATTGAATTTAAAACACCAGCAGTTGAGCATGTTTCTGTTACCTGTGGGGGATCCCTAATCATACATCTCAGACAGGCTGTTTTACCGGGTATTATTGCCATAACGCTGCCATATGTGGATATGGCGGCAGAATAGATCCATGGTTTGTTGTTCTTAACGCATGCATCGTTTATTATATACCTTGTTATGAAATTGTCCGTTCCATCCATAACAATGTCCACATTTCTAACATATTCTTCAATGTTTGATGAACTGATTCCCTCATAAATAGGGACAATTTCAACATCAGAATTCAGGGATTTTAGATAATCAAGAGCAGCTTCAACCTTCAATTTACCAACATCACTCTCCCTAAAAAGTGTCTGCCTGTGTATGTTTGATAAGGAGACATAATCTTTATCGGATATGTAGAGTTTTCCAATCCCTGCCCTCACAAGAAGCTGTGAAATTAAACCTCCTGTTCCACCAAGACCAACAACAATTGCCCTTTTTTTCAATAACTTTTCCTGACCTTCCTTTCCAATTTTATCAAGAACAATCTGCCTTGAATACCTTTCCATATTCAATGGTAAAATTACAGAATGAAAAACTTTTTCTTTTTGAATCCATGGTATGATCGTGGAAAGGAACATATGTGAGGAATGCAGGGGAATTAAGTTCCTCTGCGGTCTTAAGTACTGTCCAATATATGGTAATTTATCACCAATTCCAAAATTGGTGAAGGAAATGGACGGTATAACACCCCCTGACATATTTGTTGGGAGGTTCAATTATCCAAAAGTTCATGTGGGTGCAATATTGACAAAAAATGAAATTTCTGGGGATCTTTATCCATTACCACTGGAAAAGATACTTGAAAGAACATCATCCATGTACAGGGTAGGTAATGTTCAGAGGGTTGATAGGGAATCAAAGATTGTTGATAATATAAGGGAAATTTCACTTTCAGAAATTAAATTAAAATTATCCGCAAATGTTGAATCCATTGAAAATAAAATTTACATGGACAAAATATCAACACCCCTGGGCCCCAGAGTTATAGCGAGAAACATTGAAATTGAAGAAAATCCAAAAATACCAAAGAGGATTGAAATCATAACTGAAGATTTTGATATGAATGCACAGGATGCATTATGGGAACTTTATTCAAACGGTTTCGGAAACGATTACCTAAAAAGGTTACTCAGTGCTGGTGTTCTTGGAAGGAAAATAGATAGAAAACTTGTTCCAACAAGGTGGGCAATAACAGCTGTAGATGATATTGTTGGTAAAAAATTGATTGAAAGGGTAAGGGAATATGAGAGTGTTGATACAATCATTTATGCTGAGAAATCCTACATGGATAACCATTTTTTCATTTTTCTCATTCCAGGTACCTGGATGTTTGAGATGGTTGAAAACTGGCATGGATTCAATGGAAAAATAAGGAACATAATGGAAAGCGGTGACTATGAGGGATACTATGGAAGGAAAACTTATGCAAGTAATGTCACAGG
>JAVRLJ010000096.1:0-3525 GCA_031961585.1 Thermoplasmatota archaeon
TTTGTTTTCAACCCATGAACAACAATACCGGGATCACCAAATTCCTCAAAAACCCTGTATATCATATCACCGAATCCTGCGGACGTGCTTCCGGATGTAATAACAACATCATTTTCATCCATTGCCTTTTTTACAGCACTTTTTATTTTTTCAAAATCATCCTCAAATATTCCATAAAATTTTACATCAGCACCTATATTTTTCAGATATGCACCTATGTTGTGCGAATCTACATCATAAACCTTACCTTCTGTTAAAATTCCACCAGCCTCAACGATTTCATTGCCAGTTGAAATCATACCAACCCTTACTTTTTTATAAACAGGTATTTCTTTGTAACCGACAGCGGCAAGAACACCGATCTCCCTTGGCCCTATCACGGTTCCCTTTTTTATGATCAGATCACCCATAACAATATCCGATCCTGCCTGTGAAATATTCTCTCCTATACCAGCAGGTCTGTATATATAAACAAAATCATCAATTCTCTTTGTGTACTCAACCATTACGACCGCTGTGCATCCAGGCGGAATTGCTGCACCGGTGGATATTTCAAAGCATTCACCTTTTTCTATGCTATTTTTTGGTATATATCCAATACCTATTTTTCCAACAACTTTTAATTTTACAGGTCTATCTTCTTCAGCATAAATTATATCCTCATGGTTAACAGCATAACCGTCTACCTCTGATCTGTCAAAGGGTGGAGAATCAATTTTTGCAAGAAGATCCCTTGAAACAACCCTGCCAAGAGAATTATCAATATCAACGTATTCCTCACCAAGGGGCTTTATTTCACCATATGCGTTCTCTATTGCACTTATTGCCTCATTCACCCTTAAAAGTTCATGGAATATTTTTGCCATTTTCATCATCCTCCAGAGGTTGTGTTAAAATTACATCAACATATTGACCTTCATCGTAACCCTCTGACTTTTCATCAATAACAAGTATTCCGTTCGCTTTTGTTAATGTGGATAATATGCCTGATCCCGTGAGCCTTAAAGGTTCTATCATGTATTCATCACCATGCTTTTTCACAATTACCCTAACAAAAGATGTTGTTCCGGGAACATTTGCAACCCTTCTTTCAAGCTTCCCTTTTATTTTAAGCTCGGGCATTTCTTTAATGGAATAGAATTTTTTAATGAAATGCCTGAATAAAAATGTAAATGATATGTATGATGCAACAGGGAAACCTGAAACCATAAAAATTGGTTTTTTACCATGAAATGCTATACCAGTTGTCCTTGCGGGTCTCATTGCAATACCATGAATAACAATGCCTGGATTGAAAACATCGTTTATGCATTCTGGAACAAGATCCATACCTCCAACGCTCGTTCCACCTGTAACAACAAGAAGATCAACATTCTCAATGGATTTCTTTAAAATTTCCTTGATCTTTTTTTCATCATCCTCAACTATTCCAAAATCAATGGGTTCAGCATACATTTCCTTAACAGCAGAAATTAACATGGGCCTTGTTGAATCCTTTATTCCTTCTTCATTTGATCTAAAATCTTTAAGTTCAGATCCTGTTGATATTATACCAACCCTTGCCTTCCTGAAAACTTTAATTTTATCAATACCAAAGGATGCCAGTGCACCAATATGGAATGATCTTATAACACTACCCTTTTTTACAACAATATCACCTTTTCTGTAATCCTCACCAATCGTTGAAACATTTTCAAATGGTCTGCACTGTTTGTATAAAATTATTTTATCACCTTCTCTTTTTGTATCCTCAGCCATTATTACACTATCAGATCCCATTGGCATTATTCCGCCCGTGTAAATTTCCACACATTCACCCTTCTTTATTTCATAATTAAATAATTTACCAGCCTCTATCTTTCCAACAATTTTAAGTTCGAGTGGATTTGTTGTTGATGCACCATTTGTATCCATGGATCTCAGAGCATAACCATCTACAACACTTCTGTTTTTTTCAGGTAAATCCATAGGGGAATAAATGTCCTCGAATGCAATCCTACCAAGTGAATCCTCAATTTTTATTTCTTCAAATTCCATAGATTCTGAAACGTAATTTTCAAGAGTTTCCAGTGCAAAGTTAAAAGAAACAAAGCTTTTGAAACCTTCCATCCTTTTTCTGTTTATCACAGAAAATAAGAAAAGTAAATTGAATAAAAATTTACCGTTCTTTATAAGATTAGTATCTAGAAATCATTGATACATTAGAAAAAGTTCTTCTATCAAAACAAATAATCCCATTTTCCTTAATAGTTTTGCAATGTATTTGCCGGATGTGGAAATTTCCAGTGCTATATCACTTTTCAATTGCTGCATGTATTTATCTTTGAATGTTATCCATTTTTCATTCATTATTTGGCATTTCATTGTGATCTACAATTTTTCCAACTCAATTCATTGCTGTCACGTACACACTTTTCTTATGCTCTTCAATTATAATTTTCATTTTTTCACTTACTTTTTTGCGTAAGAGTCTTAAAGTTTGAGTTTCCTTGAAAAGATCCTATTACTTTTGTTTCAGAGTACTAACTGGATGCATAGGCAAATGTTCTAATTAACCACCTCAAGATCAAATTCATGAGCGGTTGCTAAACTCTGATACCTTTCTTGCATTGTCGTCTAGGTGCAGACAAAAAGAACTATTTTCATGATTTTTTAATAAGAAAATACACGGTGGTGAATTAAAAACGATTAACCCAAATATTATTTTACATACTCACTTAAAGAATCTTTCTTAAAATCTTTAATATTAAAAAATCAATAAAAATATAGAAACTGGCAGATATACCTCATTATCCTTTTCCTTCAGAGACTCTTCAGTTAATACTATTTTCCGCTTCTCTGAGCTAACAATATAAGGATCTTTTCGGTATTTAGATTCAATAGAAATTCTATGGTTCCTACCTTTTTTATTGATACACAACACAAAATCGGTCTCTCGTTCCAAATCATTATGCGATGATACGCCGTACATTAATACCTTTTCATAATTTACTGAGGGAACTCTTTCAAAAAGTTGTTGGGAAAGGAGCAAATGCGACGCTATAACGCTTTCTACCAGAAGTCCCTTAAAATCTTTATTGTTTAAAAGACTTTTAGATTGGGTGAACGGGTCTGAAATGTTGTGCAGATAGCTGTATAGTGCATGATACAAAAATGGATCCAGAACGTAATTTTTTACATTCTCCTGATAATTAGGATTGCATTTTTGGTCTTTTGATTCACGATAGGAGAAAAAGAACGACCAAGTAGTCTTTAAATATTCTATGTATTCTTTAAGGTTAAATTTAGCCTTAGGTCGCATTTCTTCATCTATGCCTATAACCCTCAATTTTTCAAAGTTAATTCTTGATGAAAGTGTATTAGGTTCCGTTATTATTTGAAGCACTCTTTTAAGGTTCTCTGGCTCAAGGCCTGCAACTTTTGCATCTTGTATAAACAGTTCAGCCAAATCACCATAGAAATTTGCTGGTATTGATTTTTTATCACTCTGAATGTATTCATTTATTGCTTTTGGATAGCCTCCAT
>JAVRLJ010000097.1:0-3492 GCA_031961585.1 Thermoplasmatota archaeon
AAGATTCTCGGATTTAAAAATAAAAAATGTATTTTTTGCTATGTTCTCGGATATCCTTGCACCGAATAGAACGGATAAAAGAAACCATGGAAATGGATCCTTTTTAAGATCAATTTTAAATATTTCCGGGTATGATACAGAATTCTTTTCAATCAATTCTTTAGGGATCATTCTCCTCACCACAGAAATATTTCAATGCCTTTTTGTATGATTCTAATGTTCCTATATCAAAAAAGTAACTGTATTTTGCAATGAAACCATAGGCAAGGCCTTCATCCGCAAGTCTTGGGAAAAGATCCTCCTCAAGCTTCACCTTTTTTATCTTTAAATATTCATGCCTTTTCTCTATCAATTTTCTATCGAATATGTAAATCCCGGCATTTATAAATTCAGCCCTGCTATCCTTTTTTTCACTGAATTTTATTATTTTACCATCCTGATCCATTGTTATTGAACCATACCTTTCTGTACTTTCATCCTTAACTTTTATAACAGTCATTGTAAGGTAACCGTTCTTATTTTTGTGGAAATTTAAAAGATCATTAAGGTTGATATCGGTTACCATATCACCGTTCATAACAAGGTAATCATCGTCCTTACCAATTTCCTCTAGAGCTAAGCTTAAATCCCCTTCCGTCTCCCAGCCAAGACCTTTTATTACATTTATGTTCTTCATTTCTGTTTTTTCAATGTATTTTTTCACAATATCATGGAATTCAGAAACAACAACATAATTCTCCTCTATACCAAGGGAATCAATCTTTTCCATAATATGGTTTAAAATTGGTTTTCCATAAACGGGCATGAGAACCTTTGGGATGTAATATGTTAATGGTCTGAGCCTTTTACCCTGACCAGCTGCAAGTATAATTGAAATCATCGGAATAAAATCAATTGAAATTATTTTAACTTTTTCTGAATGAATTCTTCAATGTTGAACTTTTATGAATTTAATTTTCAATCTCCTTGCCAGTTCACCATCTATATCTTCCCTGTCACCAATTACAATTGAATTCTCAAGATCTATGTTAAAATCCTTGACCGCTTTTTCAACAAGACCTGTGTTTGGTTTCCTGCATGGACAGTTATCCTCAGGTTTGTGTGGGCAGTAATACAAAGCATCCACATGAACTCCCCTTTTTTCAAGTTCTTCAAAAAGATGATTGTTGAAATCGTTCATTTCATCAACAGTAAAGTATCCCCTCCCTATACCTGACTGGTTTGTTACAATTATTATCAGGTATCCCATTTCCTGATATTTTTTCATTAGTTCCACAGTATCTTCATAAATGTAAAGATCCTCCCTTTTGTGGCAGTACGGGCAATCTCTATTTATTGTACCATCCCTGTCAATGAATATTGCCTTCCTTTTTTCCATCATTCTCTTTTATAATAACAATAATAATAAACTTTTGAAAAACCTTTATATTATGATATTTTATTTAAACAACAATGGCAAGGGTAATTAGATCAAGGGCTCCATTAAGAATAAGTTTTGCAGGCGGAGGAACTGATATAAAAGATTATTTTGAAAATCATGGCGGGGGTGCTGTTATTTCCGCAACAATTGGAAAATATGCCTACACAACAATAATAGAGAGAAATGATGATATTGTTAAAATAAGGGAACCCATGTTCAACATCGATTATTCAATAAATTTAAAGAATGGTAAGGTGGATGGTGAGGAATCGCAATTTTTTAAGGCAATAATAAATGAATTCAAGCCAAACAGGGGTTTTGAACTAATTTCACACAGCGATACGGAATATGGATCGGGTCTTGGATCATCATCAACCATGATGGTTTCAATAGTTGGTGCATTCAAAAAATGGTTGAACATAAACATGGGTGAGTATGAAACAGCAGAATTGGCATATAAAATTGAAAGGGAGGATCTGAAGATTGCCGGTGGAATGCAGGATCAGTATGCTGCCGTATTCGGAGGTTTCAATTACATTGAGTTCAAGAAAAATAATGTTATTGTTAACAGAATGAGAATAAAGGATGAAATAGTTAATGAACTCCAGTTCAGGCTGATACTTGTTAATTTGAACGTTAGAAGGAGATCCCATGATATTATACAGAAACAGATAAAGAATCTATCAAATGAGGAAATACTTGATCATTACAATGCCTTAAAGGAAATTGCTCGCGAGATTAAGGACAGAATATACCAGGGTGATTTTGGTGATTTCGGTGAATTGTTGAAAAATGAATGGAACCACAAGAAGAACCTTTCACCAGGAATAACAAACAAAGAGATTGATGATTTCTTTGAATTCTGCGAAAAGAATGGTGCACTTGGATACAAATTGCTCGGTGCCGGTGGTGGAGGTTATGCTCTGCTCTTCACAGATGAATTCCACAGGCACGATCTTGTAAAATCTTTAAAGG
This sequence comes from Thermoplasmatota archaeon, assembly GCA_031961585.1. Lineage (GTDB taxonomy): Archaea > Thermoplasmatota > Thermoplasmata > Thermoplasmatales > ARK-15 > JAVRLH01. Next base: position 2,396 of record JAVRLJ010000097.1, read on the forward strand.
AAAAGAATTTTGAAACATCCACTGTAGAATTTGTTAATTCAGGTCTTGGGGTGTGGGAGATTGATGAATCTAAAAGAGTATATTGATGAGGGATTAAAGGCAAGGCAGAGTATTAAAGTTGAGGAAATAGTGGAAGTATCAGAAATAATATACAATGCGCTGAAAAATGGAAAGAAACTTGTTACTTTCGGCAACGGAGGATCAGCTGCGGATGCACAGCATTTTGCTGCAGAAATAGCAGGTAAATTTCTCAGGGAAAAGGATCCTTTACCCGCAGTAGCGTTAACAACAAACACATCCGTGATAACGGCAATAGGTAATGATTATTCATTCGACGAAATTTTTTCAAGGCAGGTTAGGGGTATTGTTAATGAAGGTGATGTTGTTTTTGGCATAACCACCTCGGGTAACTCAAAAAACGTTATTAAGGGCATTGAAGAAGCGAATTCAAAAAATGCATACACAATTGCATTGACAGGTAGATCAGGTGGAAAAGTAAAAAGTGTTGCAAAGAAAACAATAACAGTTGAATCTGATTTAACACCAATAATACAGGAAACACACATAACAATAATTCACTTGATTTGCATGGTTCTTGAGGATATGATAATAAAAAAATTATGATTGTTTATTTTCAAAAGCCCTGACTGTTTTGCTTATGATTCCCGTAGATATAATGTTTGTTAAAATTATTATCATGAAGATAATGTAGAACATTTCATTGAAATATGTATTGTTGTATGTTAAAAGAATTGTTGATAATAATGCGGATGTAAGCCCTCTGGGCAACAGGGATGTTACAAATGGCCTGTATTCCTTTTTCCTTATTATTGCAAAAACTTCCAGATACCTCATGGCAAAGAGAATTATTGTTATTATCAATGCATAAAGGAAATAATCAAAATTGATTATTGCAATGAGTCCCATGAAAACAAAGAAGAAGCTTCTGACAAGGAAGGTGAGGGAATCCTCAACAAGATCCATTTCATTTTCCCTTATGTCAATTTTAAGATTAAAATGCCTGTTTATTGTTTTATAATTTCCAACAACAAGGGCAAAAACAAATATGGCAATGACAGCGGATCCTCCAAAATAGT
>JAVRLJ010000098.1:0-3430 GCA_031961585.1 Thermoplasmatota archaeon
TTCCTGGAAAAAGTGTCCTTGGATCCTCGTGGAAATCAATTATGAAAACATGGGGATCATTATAGAAGGAGTAGAATACACCATCACCGTGGTGTGCATCTATATCAACATAAAGTATCGGTTTTACATTTTTGTTCAAAAGAAATTTAATACCAATTGCAACATCATTGTAAACACAGAAACCTGATGCATGATCACTGTATGCGTGGTGCAAACCCCCATTCAGATTTATTGAAAGATTATTCTTTTCAAGGGAATTTTCTATGGCGGTAAGTGTTGAATAAACCAGCCATAGAGCATCTTCATGAACATTCTTGTAGGCAGGTGTATCACCATAATCAAGGTAGCCAGAACCAACCTGTGACATGGTTTTAACGAATTCCACATATTCCTTTGTGTGAAAGATGTAGAGTATATCCTCTCCAAAATCCCTTGGTTTTATGGGTTTTGCAATATTTTCATCCAGAATCATTTTTGCTGCTCTTCTTGCCTTTTCAGAAGAGAAGGGGTGATTTTTGAAGGAATATGAGAATGTTTTTTCATCGTAAACTATTTCAATCATTCAATTGATCCCAATTCAATTTCAATCTTAAACCTTTTCCCCTTCCTTATTATTTCAAGTTCAACAATCTTTCCAGGTCCTTCACTTTCAAGTATGTATTTAAGGTGATCAATTCCATCAAGGTTTTTATCATTAACACCTGTGATTATATCTCCCCTTCTCAATCCAGCATGGTATGCTGGGGAATTTGTTGAAACATCAGTTATTAGGACACCATTCTTTACGGGAAGTGAATAATAGTTTGATATGGAATCATTAATTGTTATACCATAAATACCTAAGTATGGCTTAACTATCCTTCCATAATTCTTTAATGAATCAAGAAGTTTTTTAACATTGTTGATTGGAATTGCGAAGCCTATTCCCTGTGCAAATGGTATCATGGCTGATGTTATACCTATTACCTCACCCTTCATGTTAACAAGAGGTCCTCCACTGTTACCAGGGTTTATTGCAGCATCAGTCTGTATCAAATCCTCAAAAACACCAGTTTCAGATTTTATTGATCTTTTAATGGCACTCACAATTCCCATGGTTACTGTTGGTGATCCAAGAATACCGAGTGGATTGCCAATTGCAAGAACAATCTGCCCCACCTTAATTTTATCCGAATCTCCAAGGGTCAGGGGTTCTGTCTCAAGATCTTCAACATATATGAAAGCTATATCAAGTGTTGGATCCGAATCAATAAACCTGCCTGTAAGGTTCCTGCCATCGCTTGTTGTCACGTTAACATAATCTGAATTCAATATAACATGGTTATTTGTGACAATTATATTATTGGAAATAACAAATCCAGAACCAGATCCCTTCATTTCCTCCATGTTATAATACCTGTCAAGTATTATCTTTTCAACGTTAATGTTAACAACACCACCAATAACCTTTTCAACAACCTCTTCGGTTTCCATGAACTTAAATATGGAAATCTCTAATAAATCTTTTTTTATTATCCTCAATGGAATGAACATTGATGAGGAGATAAAAAGAATAGAGGAAGAGATAAGAAAAACGCAATATAACAAGGCTACTGAACACCATATTGGTAGATTAAAGGCAAAACTTGCAAGGCTCAAAGAAATGAAGGAAAGTTCAAAGAAACGTTCTGGAAAAGTGCAGGGAGTGAAAAAATCAGGAAATGCAATGGTTTCAGTAGTAGGTTATCCAAGCGTTGGAAAAAGCACTCTATTTACAAAGTTAACAAACAAGGAGAGCGAAATAGGTGATTACGATTTTACAACAATAAACATAATACCGGGTATGATGGAACATAAAAATGCAAAGATACAGATACTTGACATGCCGGGTCTAATTGAAGGTGCACAGGATGGTAGGGGAAGGGGAAAGGAGGTATTGAGCGTAATAAGGATATCAGATTTGATTGTCATTGTTACCGATATAAATAAACCTGATCCATATCCAATAATAAAAATTCTTGAAGATTCTGGAATTAGATTGAACAGAAAAAAACCGAACATAAGTTTGATCAAAAAGGACAGGGGTGGTTTGAACATTCAGTACACCGTTCCACAGGATCTTGATGATGAATTAATAAGGGAAATAATGAGGGAATTCAGGATTGTTAATGCTGATGTAATAATAAGGGACAGGATTGATATGAACGATCTTATAGATTTTCTCTCCGGAAACAGGTCATACGTGAAGGGAATATTTGTTTTGAACAAGATTGATGAGGATCCGGGTTTTGTTGAATCCCAAACATTCAAAGAATTGAATGAAAAGTACAACTTTATAGTTATTTCAGCAAAATTCGATGAAAATATTGAATTACTTAAAGAAAAAATTTATGAAAAACTTGACCTGATAACAATTAAGTTAAAACCACCCGATAAGGATGAGGAAAATATGGTAATAAGGAGGGATTCGACTGTTGAAATGGTATGCAGGGCAATCCATAAGGATTTTGTTAAGAACTTCAAATATGCACTTGTATGGGGACCCAGCGCAAAGTATCCTGGCCAGAGGGTGGGTTTAGACCATGTTTTGATGGATGGTGATAAAATAACAATATTTTTAAGAAAATAAAAAAATTACATGTAACCCAATTTTCTCAGCTTTTCCATCATTCCTTCCTTGTCCTGTGATCTACCTGCCCTTTCCTTTGTATGCTCAAGATCCTGTTCCCATGCCGGTCTTGTATCAACAGGCTTTGAATCAAACTTTCCATCTATTGACCTGTATCCCCTTGCATACAGTGGATGAATTGGCAAATTGAATTTGAAAGTATATTCCCATACGTTCCTCTCCGTGAATGGTAATATTGGATGAACCCTGACATGTGGAGGGTCCTCCCTGGGGCTGATGAAAACCTCCCAGGATCTTGCCGGATTCTCATCCCACCTGATACCTGTGAAAAGCGCATCTATCCTGTACTTTCTAATTGCATCGTTCATTGCAACTGTTTTTAGAAGATGGTTTCCGATATCCGTATCAAGTGAATATTCAAAATATTCACCCTCAAAACCTATTTTTTTAGCCTCCTTTTTATTTTCATCGTTGAGATCCTTTATGTATATTTTTCCATCCTTCACTTTTGAGAGAACATCTTCATTCCTTGCAAATATAACCTTAAAATTCCATTCCTTGCTTATTTTATCAATCAATTCAAGTGTTTCATCATAATGCTGTCCATGGTCTATGAAGAGCGCCGGGGGCATTTCCATTTTCCTCTCTTTAACAACTTCCCTTACAAGATGAAGAACAACCATACTATCCTTTCCAGCACTCCATACAACAAATGGTCTTTTGAACCTGTCAAGAGCATCATTAATCACAATCTTTGCAATTCCGATCTTGGCGTTTAGTGATAGTCCACCTTCTACTCTAACATTTTCATTTAACATAGAT
>JAVRLJ010000099.1:0-3327 GCA_031961585.1 Thermoplasmatota archaeon
TTATCATGATACCTGCGTTGTTAACAAGTATATCTATTTTACCAAAATTTTCAATTGCAAACTTTGCAAGTTCCCTTGCCTCTTTTTCAACTGATACATCATACTTTGCAAGCAAACACCTTCTTCCCTTTTTCTCTATTTCCCTGCATGTTTCCATGGCTTCAGCATGATTTGATCTGTAGTTTATTATTATATCAGCACCCTCTTGGGCGAATCTGATCGCGATCGCCCTTCCAATTCCCCTTGATGCACCTGTAATAAGAGCCTTTTTTCCTTCAAGCCTTCCCATAAAAAAAGTATAGCATTGGGACTAAAAAAATTTATTCATATGGAATATTTACATTTAAACATGGACTATTCACTTATAACTGAAGTTTATGAGAAAATTGAATCAACAACAAAAAGGCTTGAAATGACGGATTATCTTGTTGATCTTTTAAAAAAGAGTCCATATGAAATTATTGATAAGGTTGTTTATTTAACACAGGGTAAGATATATCCGGATTTTGTTGGTATAGAACTTGGAATGGCGGAAAAACTTGCAATGAGGGCAATTTCACTCAGCTATGGAATACCTGTTGAAAAGATTGAGGAACATTACCAGAAATCTGGAGATCTTGGAACAACAGCAGAGGAATTTGCCACAAAGAAAAAACAGAAAACGTTATTTACCTTTGAAACAGAAAGTGAATCCTTAACGGTGGAAAAGGTTTATGAAAATTTTGTAAAGATAGCTGAGGCAACAGGTGAAAAGAGTCAGGATAAAAAAATTCAGCTCCTTGAAGAACTCTTGCAAAAAGCAAAGCCAGTTGAGGCAAGATACATAGTCAGGACGGTCCAGGGTAAATTAAGGCTTGGAATTGCGGATGCGACAATTCTTGATGCCCTTGCTGTTGCATTCAGTGAAAGTAAGGAAAATAGGTCAATAATTGAAAGGGCATACAACATATATCCTGATCTTGGATATATTGCAAAAATACTCGTTAAGGATGGAATTGGAAAAATTAAGGAAATTAAGGTTACACCGGGTATACCTGTAAGAGCCATGCTTGCCGAAAGACTTCCATCCCTTGATGAAATCATAGAAAAAATGGGAGGAAAGGCTGCATATGAATACAAGTATGATGGTCTGAGGATCCAGGCCCATATAACAAGGAATAAAAGTGCAATATTTTCAAGAAGGCTTGAAAATTTAACAAACCAGTTCCCGGATATAATTGAGGCATTAAAGCAATCACTGGGTGAAAATGAGGCCATTGTTGATGGAGAGGGAGTTCCCATAAACGTTGAAACAGGTGAACTTTTACCTTTCCAGGTTGTTACCCACAGAAGGGGGAGGAAATATGATGTTGAAAAGGCTATAGAAGAATATCCAGTTGTCCTTTTCCTCTTCGATATAATTTATCTGAACGGTGAGGATCTGACAACAAAGCCATACCCTGAAAGGAGGGCAATACTTGAAAAAACAGTGAAGGAGAGTGAAAAGGTAAGGTTTGCAACAAGGATCGTTTCTGATAATAGAGAGGAGATTCAAAAATTCTTTGAGGAAGCAATATCCAATGGTTGTGAGGGACTGGTGGCAAAAAGCATAGGTCCCGATTCAATTTACAGGGCAGGTGCAAGGGAGTTTTTGTGGATAAAGTACAAAAGGGATTACCAGATGGAACTTTCGGATACGCTTGATCTTGTTATTGTTGGTGCATTTGCAGGTCATGGATCAAGAACAGGAACATATGGCGCTCTTTTGATGGCCGTTTACGATGATGAAAAGGATGTCTTTGTCACATTATGCAAACTTGGAACAGGGTTCACCGAGGAACATCTATCCGCTCTACCAAAAATGCTACAGGAATACAAGATAGATCACAGACATGCCAGGGTTGTGTCTGAAATTGAGGCCGATTACTGGTTTGAGCCCTACATGGTTCTTGAGGTCATGGGTGCAGAATTAACCCTTAGTCCATTACACACATGCTGCAGGGATGTGATAGAGAAGGGTTCAGGTATTTCGTTGAGATTTCCAAGGTTCACGGGAAAATTCAGAACTGATAAAAGACCTGATGAGGCAACGACCGCAAGGGAAATACTGGAACTCTATAAAAGCCAGAAAAAGAAAGTAGTTACAGATCAGGTATAGTTCCAATTTTACCGTAATATGAAATTGTTTTTTCTATTCCATTTTCAATATCTGTTTTTGCCCTGAAGCCAAGTTCCCTTTCAGCCTTTTCCGTTGATGCCTGTGTCACCTGAACATAATTCTTTATTTTATTTTCCACATATACAGGATCAATGTTTACCTTCATCTTTTTCTTTATTATAGCCACAGCCTGATTAAGTGAATAGGATTTACCTGTTCCAACGTTGAATATTCCCACCGCATCCTTCTCCATTGCAAGAACAAGTGCATTAACAACATCACCAACAAAAATAAAATCCCTTCTCTGCTCACCATCACCATATATAACAGGGCTTTTGTTTTTCATAAACATCCATATGAACTGGGAAATCAAATTTGCAAAACCCTTTTTGTACTGCTCGTTTGGTCCATAAACTGAGAAAAATCTCATTGCAGCATATTTTACACCATAAAGATCATGGTAAACCTTTGCAAGCCTTTCCTCAATAAGCCTTCCTTCAGTATAGAAATCCGTGGGTCTTATTATCATATCCTCCCTGTGTGGAGGTTCAAGACCGTTGTAAAGGGAACTTGAAGACGCTGTAACGACCTTTACACCCATCTCCTTTGCCATTTCGAGAACAGCTATTGTTCCATTAACACTCTCAACAAACTTCCATCTGTTTTCCCTGTACATGGGTGATGATGATGGTTTACCGAGATGAAATATACCGTCAATATTTTTCCAGTTTTCCTTTCTGTAGAATTCATCAACAGTTTCTTTGAAAAATTTAACATTAAGATCCTTTATAAGATCGTAGGATCCCGTGTGCAGGGAATCCACAACAATAACATCATGGCCATTATTAACAAGGTATGAAACAAGGTTTGAACCTATGAATCCCGCTCCGCCTGTAACAACAAATCTTGACATAAAATGGAAAATGAGAAAACACTATAAATATTTTTCAATGAAAAGATTTTATTTATGTTGTTTATTGTATTAATCATGGAAAGGGCGCATGTTATCTTTTCGGGCCATGTTCAGGGAGTATTCTTCCGTGCATTCGTTAAAGAAAATGCGGAAAGGATTGGTATTAAAGGATGGGTAAGAAACCTTATGAATGGTGATGTGGAGGCCGTGTTTGAGGGTGAATATGATAAAATAATGGAACTTATTGAAATCTGCAGAACAAAGCATCCTGAAGCAA
>JAVRLJ010000100.1:0-3239 GCA_031961585.1 Thermoplasmatota archaeon
TTGTTGTTGCAGGTACAGGTTCGGTAGGTTACGCATACACCGGAAAGGATTACTTAAGGGTAGGTGGATGGGGTTATATAGCTGGAGATCAGGGATCGGCATACTGGATAGGAAGAAAGGCACTGGAATATGCAATTAAAAGTGAAGATAGAATAGTTGAATACACTCTGATCAAAGATCTCATCACCAACTATAAGGGAATGGAACTCAAGGAATACATGAACAAACTTTTTTATGATTTCAAGGTTGAAGAAATAGCGGGCCTGGCAAAACTTGTTGATATTGCATACACAAGCGGTGATAAAATAGCAGGAATGATACTTGAGGAGGCTGCGGAAGAACTTATAGCCCTTATGAACGTTCTTGTGAATGTTGTTGGAGAAAATTCAAGGATAGGTTTTCTTGGCGGAGTGATGAATTCGCAGGCAATCGTTGAAATGTTGAAGAAAAGGTTTCCAAACGCACTTTTCTTCAAGGGATATGAAAATATTATTGGAGGAGCGCTTTATCTTTTATCAAAATCCAGAAAGGTTGATGAAAATTTAAGAAACAAAATAATAAAAAGCTTCAATGAATTTGATTTGGAAAAATATTTATAAATTTATCTATTCTCCAATCAAGGTGAAATTGATGGAAGTGGAATTCTGCATATCATGCGGTAAGGGACTTGTTGAGGAAGGTTCGGTAATATTCAAATGCCCAAACTGCGGAGAATATTTGATAGGTAGATGCAGGAACTGCAGGGAGATGGGAATAAGGTACAAGTGTCCAAAATGCGGTTTTGAAGGTCCGTAGGTGATTTTTAATGGGAGATGTTGGAATAATCTATAAAATACTACCCGAGGATCTGGAAGTTAACGTTGAAGATCTTATGAAAAGAATTGAGGAACAGGTAAAGGACATGGTAAAAATCAAGGGAATGCAGATCAAACCAATAGCATTCGGTTTGAATGCCATATTAATGTACATAATTGTGAAGGATGAGGCGGGCATAACAGAAAAATTTGAGGAAAAGGTAAAAAATATAAAGGGTGTTGGAGAAATTGAAGTTGAAGAAATGAGCCTTTTGTAAAAAAATAAAAAAAATTATTTTGCAATTAAATTTAATTCCCTTGTTGCAAATTCAAACTCCTCATCAAATATTTTTCCAAGCAATTCCCTGAATGCTATCTTCCTTTCATTCCTTATTCTGTTTACTATTCCCATTATTTTATCCGCTGCCTCTTCATTTATTCTATCAAGGAGATCCCTGAACTTTTCATCCTTATTTGCATTATTGAAAAATTCCTGGTTTGATATGAGTATTGGAGTGGTATGTGAAATATCTATTATTTTTCCAAGGTACTTCCTCACACCTATGCTCCTTGTTTCAAAGTGGAATGGCCTTATCAATATAACAAATACAGGTACCCAGGGTGCATGATGGTTAAGATATGTTAGCATTTCAATGATTCCACCTGTTCCCATGCCACCACCAAGACCCGCAACAAGAATTATAGCCTCAGCGTTTTTAAAATCCTTTAGCAATTCAGGCTTTATTTCAGAAAGATTATCAAGTGTTTCTTCAAGTAATTTTTCTCCCACTTCAACGAAACCTTCAGTATCCTCATGTTCACCCAGAATTGGTGAAGATATCTGGAACTGGAAATTCACGTTGAGCCTTCTTGAATCTTTGCTCTTTGTTGAAAAATGAATTGTTTTGACATTTGATGATTGTAAATACTGATCCTTATCAATTTTTTCCCTCACCTTTTCAAGAACATTTCCACCGGCACCGCCAAATCCTATTATTGGTACTGTGAGAGGATCAAGAAAATCCCTGAACATATCTTCAAAAATCTGTTGTTTAGAATCATCTATCATGGATGTCACCCTTTTTCTTTATTTCATTCTTACCCCTGCCCAGCATTTCCTCTCTAAAGTTATCAAGCAATTTTGTTGCATTTGAGTATCCCTGTACCATGGTTGAAATTTCCTCATTGAATCTGCTTGATTGAATGGATCTATTCAGGAAATAGTTCACTGCATTGTCAAGGTCAAGGAAAAGTCCAAGGTCCACCATGTCCGATAGAATGTTCAAAACCATTTTATTCAGCCTTACATGGACAATTTCCGTGCCAAACTGTTCTTTTTCCATCTGCTGTATTGTGTTCATAACAGCGTACCTTATGAAATCCGACCTTGTTTTGTACTCAGGATGCCTTACAAGAAAATCATCTATTGCATCAAGTTCCACCTGACTTATCCTCAGTGTTACCTTTGTATCAGCTTTCATTATATATACCTCCGGGCTGGGGATCCTCGAGTTGAAGTTATGGTTATAACTATATTTAAAAATTACTCATTAAATACCAATTTTTAATAATTAAGACGTCAATATAAAAAAATTGGAAAATGAAAAATTAATTTACAAAATTCTAATTATTTTTTAATGATATCACTTCACATTTCAAAATTTTGTATGGTCAATGGTAAGACATTAAAGGGTCAGGTTTTCCAACAATGTATATACGAATGTCACACATGAGGAATAGAAAAATATTTTAGATAACTTATCATTCTATTCCTCAGCCGGGGTTGCCGAGCTGGCCAAGGCGCAGGCCTGGAGAGCCTGTTCTCCGAAAGGGGAGCGGGAGTTCAAATCTCCCCCCCGGCGCTATGGCAGATTTCAATGCACATGTGAAAATACTGAGCGAGGAAAGGATTCTGGATGAAATGAAAAGGATTGGTGTTGCAAAGGAAGGACAGGAAATAATGGCACCCAAATCACAATTTTTTATAATAAAATTGGAGGATATACCAATAAAGGATGCCATAATATTAAAGCAGGAAGCCTTAAGTTTGGGCATGGAATGTGCATTATCCTGGAACGTTGTTTCATTGAAGGCGGAAAAAACAGATGCTTTACTTTTCGGGACAAAGAAGCAGTTCAAGTTTTTATCAAACAAAATGAGCATACAGCCCTTCAATGGAAGGGAAATAGCGGAAGAAATAGATCAGGCGATAACAAACTTTGAGAATTCATCCTATGTATGGAGGTTAAGGAATGAAGCAATGGAAATTAAAAATACGAAAATTATGGGTATTCTTAACCTCACACCAGATTCATTCTATGATGGTGGAAGGTACACGAAAAGGGATGATGCCATAAGGAGAATAAATGAAATGGTTGATGAAGGTGCAGATATAATAGATGTTGGTGCTGAAAGCTCAAGACCTGGATCAAAGAGGATCGATGC
>JAVRLJ010000101.1:0-3173 GCA_031961585.1 Thermoplasmatota archaeon
TCAATATTTTGCAAAGGCATTAAATCCTGATTATGGGAAATGTAAAGTATATGAACAGCTTTATAAAAACAACCAGCTTGGAATGAAGACCGGTAAAGGATTTTACGATTGGTCAAAAGGTAGGCCTAAGATTGATACAAAGAAAGCAACAAATAAAATATCACTATTGGATATATTTGCTGTTGAAATAAACGAAGCTGTAAAGTTAATTGAAGATGGGGTTGCATCACCTGAAGATATAGAAACTGGTGTAAAATATGGATTAAATAGACCCTTCGGACCAATAAGTGTTGCAAAAAGCCTTACAAATCAGGAAGTGAAAGAGAAACTTGAGGAACTAGCGAAAACTTACAACGTGTCTGTATTTGAACCTGCTGAATCTATAAAAAATGGAAGAATGAGGGATGCAATAGAGGGAAGGTTGAAGCCAAAAGCTGTTGAAAGTAAAGTTGAACAAAAAGAAACAAAGGAAAATGTCCAAGAATATAGTACTTTGATTTTAGAAAAATATCCATTCCATGTTGCAAGAATTTTACTTAACAGGCCCAAATACAATACAATAAATGATGAATTACTCACAGAGCTAGAAACGGTTTTAAAGAAATTATGGAATGATCCAGAAGTAAGGGTAATTGTTGTTACAGGCAATGGAAATGTACTCTCTGCAGGTGCGGACCTTTCTCAGTTTAATTTAAATGGTTTCCAGTTTATAGAATCTTCAAGGAAGGGCGAAAGAACATTCAGGTTACTTTCTGAAATTCCGAAGTTGACAATTGCTGCAATGAAGGGCTATGCATTGGGAGGCGGATTTGAACTATCTCTTGCATGCGATCTAAGGGTTGCCACAAAAGATGTACAAATAGGCTTTCCAGAGGTAACATTGGGTTTAATTCCTGGGTGGGGTGGATCTCAAAGACTTGCGGAAATTATAGGTATTGGTAAGGCAATGGAACTCATTGTTACAGGTCAAAGAATTACGGGTGAAGAGGCATACAGGCTGGGTATAGTGAACAGAATTTTGGATAAGATTGATGAAGAAAGTTTAGAATTTGCAAAATCTATTGCAGAAAATTCAGCACCTATCGCAGTTGCTTTAGCAAAGAGGCTTGTAAATAAGGGAACAGAGGTACCTATGGACATAGGGCTGGAGATGGAAGCTATTGCATCCGGTATACTATTTTCAACAGAAGATCTAAAGGAAGGTATTTCTGCATTTTTCCAAAAGAGGAAACCTGAATTTAAGGGGAGATAAAAATGGAAGACGTATATCTTGTTGATTATCTAAGGACAGCGTTTTCCAGATCCAGACCAAGGGAACCTGAAAGAGATGTTTTTAACTCCATAAGGATGGATGAAGCCTTAGGAATGCTTCTAAAAGAAATAATAAGAAGGAATAACATTGATCCGCTGAGAATAGGTGATGTTATCACAGGCTGTGCTCTTCAAGTTGGGGAGAACTGGTTATACGGAGGCAGACACCCTGTATTTCTAGCTGGCTTGCCATTTGAGGTACCAGGTATGGGCGTAGATAGGCAATGTGCATCATCCATGGCAGCAATAGCAATTGGATCAATGGAAATTATGACAGGTTTTTCAGACATTACATTTGCTGGTGGTATGGAGCATATGACTCACGTACCCATGGGCGATAATCCTTGTGTGACTCCAAACTATAAACTTACGATAAAACCGGAATATGCAAAATATCAGATGAATATTTCCTATAACATGGGTCTTACAGCTGAAAAACTTGCAGAACTAGAACATATATCAAAGGATGAGATGGATGAATTTTCTGTGAGAAGTCACATGCTTGCCACTGAAGCTTTGAATAGTGGATATTTCAAGGGAGAGATCTTACCTCTTCAGGTTGAGTATGGAGGGAAGGTTATAACTGTAGATAAAGATCAGAGTATAAGGCCAGACACAAATTTGGAACAGGTAAAGAAGCTCCCGCCTGCTTTTAAGCCTGATGGGATAATCACTGCTGGTAATTCATCACCATTGAATGCAGGAGCAACAATGACCATGTTGATGAATGAGAAGACGATGGATGAGTATGGATTAAAGCCCATGGCGAGAATTGTATCAATGGGATGGGCCGCAGTAGATCCAAGCATAATGGGAGAAGGTCCTGTTCCGGCATCAAAGAAAGCTCTAGAAAAGGCCAAGATGAAAGTTGAGGACATAGATTACTGGGAGATAAATGAAGCATTTGCGGTTGTAGTATTAAACGCGATAAAGAAGCTAGGGATAGATCCAGAGAGGGTAAATATACATGGAGGAGCGATAGCGATAGGACATCCATTGGGAGCAAGTGGAGCGAGGTTGGTAGGTACATTGGCAAGGATATTGAAGGAGAAGAATGGAAGGTATGGTCTTGCCACCCTATGTGTAGGTGGGGGGCAAGGATTTGCAATAATTTTGGAGCGTGTATAGATATGGATTTTGAATTACCAAAAGAAATAGAAGAACAAAGAAAGAAAGTAAGAGAATTTGCTCTGAGTGAATTTACAGAGGAAAGAAAAAGGAAGTATGATGAACAGGAGAAATTTCCGTTTGAGATAATGTATGCTGCAAGAGATAAAGGTTTAATTGCTGATATTAATCCTTGGAAACTTTTAGTTACAATAGAGGAACTCTGTAGAGTTGATCCAGGGTTAGGCATAGCATCTATTACTTGGACCTTTGGTTCTGAGACTTTAATGCTTTTCGGTTCAGAAGAACAAAAGAAGAAGTATCTTGAACCGGTTTTGAGAGGAGAAAAAATTATGGGATTTGCAGTGACTGAACCTGTTGCTGGAAGTGATGTTGCTGGTATAGCAACAAGAATCGAAAAGGACGGAGAAAATTGGATATTAAATGGATCTAAAATGTTTATAACTAATGGATCCATAGCTGATTTTCTTCTTGTATTGGCAAGGAGTGGTCCTCCTCCTTCCGAGGCAAAAAGACACCATAACATGACCATGGCTATAGTAGAGACAAAGTGGCCAGGTGTGACAGCCAATAAACTATATGGAAAGATGGGTGTGAGAGCAACAGACACTGCTGAGATTATATTTGATCATGTTAAAGTGCCCAATGAAAACATTTTAGGTGAACCTGGAAAGGGATTCTATTATGTAATGACTTTCTTTGATATATCAAGAGTATATATTGCTGCACAATCT
>JAVRLJ010000102.1:0-3143 GCA_031961585.1 Thermoplasmatota archaeon
TCAAAATTTTTTTGTCCTGCAGACTTTAGGTCTCGGGCATAACTGTGTTCCCGGTGAGGAATGTAAAAAGGGAAGAACAATAAACACTGCTGTTGTGTACAAGAAAAGTCTATCAATGATAGGAGCCATGGACATGGTTCAATTAATAATTGGATCAAGAACCTATACATTATGCAGGGAAAAGAATATTGCCGGCACATCAACGGATAGTTTTTTGCTTTCATTCATTTTTGATAAAAATGGACCAAAGTACTCTGGATATGCAACAGAAACAGGCAAAAATCTTTCCAGGATCATTAAAAATGTTACCAAAAGCAATATTATTAAATTTGGATCCTGTGATTAATGATAATTTTTTATTTTTACCGAACACAAGGAGAGGAAGTTCACTTTTCAAGGCGTGGATGATACCTCATAGAAAGGATTTATATAATATGGCTTATTTTTTCCATAATTTTTTACAAAATTTTTGATCTCTTCAATATCTTCAATGGACAGCCAGGGATATTTTACCGTTCTGAATATTGTAAGCGGTAGATCACTTGCTATCAGAACTGATTGTATCAATTTATCCCTGTCAAATTTTCTTCTTATTGTGAATTCATATTTTTCCGTATTGAATGGAGGTGCCTTTATATCAATTGCAAATCCATCCACAAATGGTGCAATTTTTTCTATTATATTTGGTAGGGATCCATTTGAATCAACTCTAATTAAAAGATCAACCCTCTTTTTTCTTATTATGTCAATAAGGTTCAACAATTTTTTACCTTGTAATGTGGGCTCACCTCCCGTTATTATTACCATATCTACTATTTTATTGTTTTCAAGTTCCCAGATCAAAGTTTTCAAAGGGATCTCTTCAAAAATTCCCTTTGCAATTTTATGGTTATGACAGGATCTGCAGTTATAATTGCAGAAAGGCAGGTATATATTTAATGATATGTACCCTGGGTGGTCAATTGTTGAAGTAAGAAGTCCCGCTATCTTGGGAATTTCATTATCCATTCAGAGATCCCTCGTAATATCCTCAAGCCTAATTTTACCTCTTGTAACCCAATCCGCTCTTCTCGTATCCTGCCAAATGTTCTCCTCACCCTCATATAAACCAAGATCCCTGTTAACAGTTTTTATCTTTCTTGCCACAGGCCTGAAATACCCAATTACCCTTGAATAAATTGTTGTATCATCGCTTTTACATTTCGGGCATGTTAGATGTTCACCTACAAATTTACTTTTGCAGTTGTTGCATACTGTGAGTGTTGGTGTAATTGTCATATATTTTACTGGATAATTATAGAAAATGGATCTAATGAGTTTCTTTTTGGCATCAACAGGTATTGCCTCACCCATAAAAAGATGCAGAACTGAACCACCGGTTGCATAATTTTGGGTGTGAGCTGAAACATAAACAAGTTTTGAAACATCCTTTGAATCGAAGGGTGGTTGGAATCCTGATGTGAGTATTGGCCTTTCAATTGTACCTGAAACAAATATGTTCTCTATTTCTTTCCTACCATTCAATTTTTCATCAACAATATCCCTGAACATCTTAAAATCTTTTTTTCCGTTCTTCAGGTTCTCAACAAATTCTATATCCTTCCTTGCTAGGTAACCTGAAGCATTTTCCTGGGGAGCATATTCAAAGTTCCATGGTATTCTATCTTCTCTCTGAAATTCCTTTAATTTTTCAAGTATATGTTTTGATACCTTTTTTACAATTTTTATTCCCTCATCACACATAATTCCTTCCTTTATTCCAAAGTTAATGAGTCCTTCATGCCCGCCTCCCAGGGAAATGGTGTTGAAGTATGTGTTTAGTGATTTATCAACGTAATAGAAAAATGTTGGATAAAGTTCCTCGTGATTCATTATAAAATCCCTTTTTTTGTTAAGCGCATCCCTGGCATATTCAAGCAGTATGTCAATGTGTTCAAGTAAGGAATTTATGTCACCCCTGTGAATATACCCAAGTCTGTTAAAGTTAAGGGAAATTACACCAATTGAACCTACGCCGGATGCATTACCGAAAATGGATCCCGTATGCTGTACATTTTCAATTTCCTTTAAATCTACCTGGAATCTACAACAGAAAGATCTCTGAAGTTTTGGATCCCTTACTTCAAGGAAATCGATGTTACTTTTCCAGTATTGTGAAATGAAAGGATTTGTAATGTAATTTTCAAAATAAAGGCCACCAAAGTTATCCATTTTTTCAAGAATCTTTGAAAAGACCCTTGAATTCCAGTCAAAATCATCTGTAATGTACAAGGTAACAAGTGGAAATGTCCATGGCTTTCCTTCAGAATCACCTTCCGATAAAACATCAATGAAAGCTTCATTCACTTCATCATAGATTTCTGGTTGCAATTCCCCAAATGTTTTTGTTCTAAGGTTAAAATTACCCTGTCCTATCGTTATCGGTTCTTCAATAAGTGCAGGTGAAGGTCCACCAATTGTTATTGTAACGTTTGTGAATGGTGAATTTCCGCTTCTGAAATCAAGATTTACATTGTAAACGAATGATTGGAAAGCATTTTTTATATCCTCATAACTTATGTTTTTACCAAGTTTTTCCCTTTCAAACCAAACATAGGCTGCGGCCACCGTTGTTAGATCGTTCAGTGCAACAGCACCAGAAACCTCCTGGCTTATTTTTAGAATAAAGTTTGCACTTTGATCCAGGAATGTTCTGAGATGCCTTGGAGGACTGGATTTCACTGAAAATCTGTTCATTGATTGTAAGCCATGTTTCATTATATCCAGAGCTGAAAATCCACCACAGTATGGACTTAGTTGGCTCATCTGGTGGTGGTACCACCATCCCTCCTCATGAAGCAATCTCTCCTCCTGTGAAAGAATATTGTTAAGATAGTATTCTTTCTGAATATATCCTGAGAGTATACCGGCCAGGGATGGTAGAGAATATATCAGGTTTGCATTGTGCCTTGCAATATCTTCCTTTTTCAAATATTCCTCTATTATTGAAAAATAGACATTTTCCTTTTTTTCAATTGCTGAGATCATGAATTAAGGTAAAATTTTCTTATATTTAAAATTTACTTGAAAAAAATCAAATTTACTTTACAGTTTCAAGCATTTCTTCATATTTAATGTATTTTCTGAAATTTTTAGCAAGTTCA
>JAVRLJ010000103.1:0-3068 GCA_031961585.1 Thermoplasmatota archaeon
TTATCTGCTGCCTTTCAGCATCCACGTTTCCCATATAGATTTCAGCCTTCAAACCAAGAACAGCTGAGGAAATTGCTGTTGCAACACCATGCTGACCCGCTCCTGTTTCAGCTATTATTCTCTTTTTACTCATAAATTTTGTAAGAAGTGCCTGTCCCATTGCATTGTTGAATTTATGCGCACCGCCATGGAGAAGATCCTCCCTTTTAAGATATATCTTTGCACCCCCTATCTTTTCTGTCAAATTTTTTGCAAAGTATAATGGTGTCGGTCTGCCACCAAAATTTTTGAAATAGTATGAAAGTTCATCCCTGAATTTTCTATCTTTCTTTATTTTTCCGTAAAAATCCTCCAGCTCTAAAAGTGCGGGGTAAAGTATCTCAGGAACGAACATGCCTCCATATTCTCCAAAGAATCCCTTCATATAAAATCCCTCACCTTTTTTATTATATTTTCAATTAAAAATGGATCCTTTTCACCATTCACTTCCACGCCAGATGATATATCCACAACATCCGGTCTTACAATTTTTACAACTTTTTCAATGTTTTTCATGTTTATACCTCCTGCAACAGCCATTTTTCCCTCCGGAACATATTTTCTTATTTGACCCAAAAAATTCCAGTCATTTTCAATACCTTTACCTCCATCAAATCCTGAATCAAAAAGGAAATATTCCGCATGGTTTTTCATTTCAAACAGATCAAATATATTCTCTTTTGTTATTGTATAGAATATTTTAATTCCAAATTCATTTTTGATTTCAAAAACAGTATCCTTTTTTATAATGTTATGTATCTGTATATAATCGAAATCAACCTTACTCAGAATCTCTGAAATTTCTCTTTTATCCGTTGTCACAGTGACGGCAACCTTTTTTGCTGAAATATCTGTATTTTTTAGCAATTCCTTTAGATAATCCAGTTCAATGTTCCTTTTGGATCCAGGTGTTTTAAGTATAAACCCAACAAAATCACCCTTACCTGCAGAGATCAACGATTCCCTTGTTTTTATACCGCAAATCTTTACCTTAACCATAAATATCACCAAGCATTTCTATAAATTTTTGTTTATTTTTCATTAAAGCCGTACCTATAAGAATTGAATTATAGCCGAGATCAAATGCCAATTTTATTTTATCAACTGAATCAAAACCGCTCATTGCAATATGTTTTATTGACCCGTCCATGTTATCTTTTATTTTAAAAAGAATATCAAAGTTAATGTTCATATTATCAAGGTTCCTGGTGTTCACACCAACCATGTCAGGTTCCAGGGAAATTCCATGGATGTATTCATCAACACTGTTAACTTCAACAATCACCTGTAATCCGAGATCCCTTGCAAAATTTATCAATCTCTTCTCATTTATATTATGCCTCATTGTTAATTTCAATATAATAAGAATTGAATCCGCACCGTATGAAAATCCTGAAAGAATCTGCTTTTCATCAATAATGAAGTCCTTCATAAGCAGTGGTTTGTTCAGTTCATTTGCCAACTGGAGGTATTCAAGAGATCCCTTGAAAAATGATGGTTCTGTAAGCACGGATATTGCGGATATAAAATTTGAATTCATTATATCAATAATTTCATTAATTGAAGAATTTGTTATATTTCCGGCAGGGGATGAAAACTTTATTTCACCTATAATGCTTCTTCCATTCAAACTCTCCATAAAATTCCTTATTTTTTTATGCCTTTTCTTATAATTGTAATAGTTTTCATTTAAAAGTATTTTTGCATTTTCATAAAATTGATCAATAAGGTTCATTTTTTCCCGCCTCTTCTTTAAATTGATAAAATTTTTCCAGGGCCTTTCCTGATTCTAAAAGATATTCTGAAATTTCCATTGCATCCTTTAGATCGATTGCCTTTCCGGCCACAATAAGACCCAGGGAAGAATTTAAAACAACAGCATCCCTTACAAATTTGTTACCCCTGTTATTTAAAACATCAAAAAATACCCTTTCACTTTCAAATCTTTCTAAGGGTAAATTCGATTCTGGAAAGATAACATTTTTTCTTAAAATTTTTCCATTTTCAATCTTCAGTATTGTATTCATCCCTGATGGCATGAACTCATCAATGCCAAGATCTGAATGTACAAGCATCACTCTTTCTTTTTTCATGAGTATTGCAATTTTTGCACCAGTTTCCATGGCAGCAGGGTCGGAAAATCCAATCACCTGCCTTTTAACATTTGCAGGATTCAGGAATGGACCTATGAAATTGAAAAGTGTTTTAACTTTAAGTTTCCTCCTTACCTGTGCTATATTTTTTATTGCAGGATGGTAATCCTGGGCAAAAAGAAATGTTATTCCTGTTTTTTCCAGTACATTGTATGCCCTTTCAGGGGACATATGTATGTCTATGCCCAGTTTTTCAAGTATATCTGCACTTCCCACATTATGGTTAAAGGATCTGTTTCCGTGCTTTATGACCCTTACACCCGCCGATGCAACAACGAATGAACTAATTGTTGATATATTACCTATCTTTATTTTTGATCCGCCTGTTCCGGCCATATCTATACAATCATCGCACTCCCTGAACCTTACCATTTTTTTCTGCAATACTCTAATTATGGCATAGATCTCATCAGCATTTTCACCCCTTGTTTCCATTGCTGTTAAAATGGAAGATGCCATACAGGGATCCATGGATTCACCCGTTAGATATTCACCAAGAAATTCAGCCTCTTCCTGGTTTAGATAATTATTTTCCACAATTTTTTTGAGCAGTTCATTTACTTCCATAAAAATCACCCACAAGATTGAAAAAATTTTTCATTATTCTTTTTCCTGAAGGGGTAAGAATGGATTCCGGATGAAACTGCAAACCATAGTGCAAATATTCTCTATGCCTTATTGCCATTATTTCATTCTCGCTTTCAGCGATTATTTTTAAATCATCCGGAAAATTATCCTTGGAAACAACTAAAGAATGGTATCTTCCTGCATAAAAATCTTTCAGCCCATAAAATATTGGATCATGCTCATGAGTTATTTTTGAAACCTTCCCATGCATGATCTTTTTTGATTTTTCAATTTTGGCATTATATACAT
>JAVRLJ010000104.1:0-3042 GCA_031961585.1 Thermoplasmatota archaeon
GAGTTTCCTCGACAAGCTCCTATTCACCCTTGTTTCAGGGTATTAAGTCGAAGCGTAGGCAACCAATCTTTTTCACGACCTCGAAGGTCAAATATATTACCGGTTGCCAAACTCCGACTCTTACACTTGCATCGTCATGCAAGTGCAGACAAAAGAACTTTTTTCATGACTTCTTTTCTCAATAAAATATCTACCTCCTTTGCCTTGTCAATTCCATCAAGTGTATATTTTGGAATGAATCCAAGTGTAAATCTTTCATCATTCACCACAACATCAATGGATGCAATTCTTATCACCTTATCAGTTCCTCTGAATTTATTCCTTGAAACATTTGATTAATATTTATTATCACTTCGGGTTCATAGACTAAAAAATAACTACCCCTCTATTTATGCTTATCTTACATAAGTCGGACATGCGGAGAATCTAGATTTTTAACAAAATTTATAAATAAGGTGTTACTACCATCTTGATATGAGAAAGATTTTAATGATTCCAGGACCAATTGAGTATGAGAACAATGTTCTGAGCGCCCTTGCACAGCCAACGATTTCTCACACATCAAAAGAATTTTTATCAATATTCAAACAAACATTGGAAAAAGTAATGACAGTATTCGGGCTGAAGGAAGGCCTTCCATTCATACTCTCAGGATCAGGAACACTGGCAATGGAGATTGGAACTGTTAATTTCATAAAAAGGGATTCAAAGGTACTTGTTGTTAACACCGGTTACTTTGGTGATAGGTTCGTAGATCTTTTCTCAAGGTTCACAAAGAACCTTGATGTTTACAAACCACCTCTGGGTGAGGCAGCGGATCCGAATATAATAAAGGAAAAGGTAAGTGGAAACGAATACGATCTTGTTACCGTGACCCATGTGGATACAAGCACAGGTGTCAGGAACGATGTTAAGAGCATAGCACCAATTTTCAAGGATCTTGATACAATACTTGTTGTTGACGGTGTATGTTCAATAGGTGCTGAGGAATTCAGCATGGAATGGGGCGTTGATGTTGCTTTCACCGCAAGTCAAAAAGCACTTGGGGCACCACCTGGACTTGCCGTGGGTGTTGTTAACCAAAAGGCTCTGAAGAGAATGGAATCCTTGCAGCCACTCTCATTCTTTTCCGATCTAAGAAAATGGAACAACGTATTCAAGGCAATGCTTGAACTTAAACCTGGTTACTTTGGAACACCTAACGTAAATCTTATAACAGCTCTGAACGTAAGCCTGAACAATATACTATCTGAAGGAATGGAAAATAGAATAAAGAGGCATGAAATAATAGCTGAATCCTTCAGGGCGGCAATAAATGCACTCGGTCTTGAGATGATACCAAAGGGAACATACGCAAACACATTGTCAGTACAGTACCTTCCTGATGGTGTTAAACAGGGGTCGTTCCTTGATGATGTGGCAAGGTATGGTGCTGTTTTTGCATCGGGCCTGATACCTGAAATAAAGGAAAAATACTTCAGGGTAGGTCACATGGGATCTGTTGGTCCATCGGAAATAATGATATCCGTTGGTGCAATTGAAAGATCATTGAAGAAAAATGGTTACAACGTAAAACTTGGAACAGGTCTGGCTGCAGCCCAGGAAATTCTTTTCAAGTATGATCAGGGCAACCCATAAAAATTAAATTTTTATATTTTTATTTATAAAGTCCCTTGCGTAAATAACCATTTCTGCCACATCAACACCTGTTGGACATTCAAGTAGGCATCTTTTGCATGTATTGCAGGTGAATATGGATTCAACAGCCTCCTTTGGATCAACCTGACCCTCAAGCATCCCTCTCACTATCAAGGATCTTGCCCTGGGGCTGAAATATTCCACCTGTCCATGGGCGTTCCAGCTTGGACACACATATACACAGAATCCGCATGAAATGCATTTATCCGATATTTCCTTAAGAATGTCCCTGTCATCTTTCATTTTCCCAGCCCCTCATAAAGAAGGTCAACAATGTCAAACAGGTTGGCATCCATACCAGAAAAATCCTTCCCAACCCTGAAAAGCATCAGACATGCAGGGCATGCTGTTACAATATTCCTCTGGCCAGTGGATAATAGTTCCTTTAACCTTATCTCTGATTCCCTAACGGATCCAATTGGATCCTGGTATTCAGTGGCTCCACCATCACATCTTGTCTTTTCACCCGAGTTTGGTGGATCTATAACATCGTAACCACTCTTTCTAAGCAAAATCCTTGGTTCCTTTATCAGTTTCCAGTGCCTTGCAAGGAAACAGGGATCATGGAAGACAACAGTGTCCCTTTTAACACTTTCATTTATGTTAACAACCTCAACAAAATGCTTCACCTCAATATCAAATTCACCGATTATTGCCGGATAAAAGGATTTGAATGCAATACCGGTTATTGGATCCATTGTAATGATCCTCTTAACACCGAACTCCTTAAATTTTCCATAAGTTTTTCTTGCATGTTCTTTAAATTCATCAAGAAAACCAAGTGTGTGAAAAACAACCCCGGAATCAGGTTCATCCTCACCAAGATAGGCAAAATCTATTCCGGATTTTTGTAATATTATTGCACCCTTCCTCAGCTTTTCCTGGTAAAGATCATTTATTTTTTCAACATCCTTCGAAATTTCCCTTAATGTTTTTAATGTTTTTTCTGAAATTCCGATGATTTTACCCGCACTCGATAGAGGTGATGAAAGTAATTTAACGAGACCCTTCATATTCTTCTCATATCCTAATATTCTTGCACTGGAAAACCATTTTAAAAGTTCTGAAACTTCAAGGTTTTCCTTCTTTAACAAATATTCCATTTTTAATGCAATTTCCGCATATCCCATGTATGGATACATGCCTGAATAGAATATTGTTTCACCCCTGTTTTTAATGCCCAGACCATCACTCCATTTTGAAAGTTCCTTTGGTGTTAAACCTGCTGGATTACCATACTCCAGCTGTGCTTCCCTGACAAAATTTGCCATTGTTATTATATCCATGTATTTATTGTTCATTTCCATCACCAAGTGCGTATTTGTCAGGATTCATTATGTTCTT
>JAVRLJ010000105.1:0-3096 GCA_031961585.1 Thermoplasmatota archaeon
GAAAATGGATGATGCAATAATAACCGAAGAAAAAAATGGAATAAGGTTACCGGTAGAAATAAACCTTGATTTGAATTCTGAATACATAAGGATTGAAATACCAAGGGATATAAATAAGATTAAAAATGAAAGTTTTGAAAATGCAAAATTATGGAGGGAATATACGGCAAAAGTTTATGAGCATTACTTTGGGAAAGGATATGCTTTAATAGATTTTATCAGTGATGGAAATAGAAATTTCCAGATTGCAAGTAAAATTTTACCTGAAGGTGTTGAAAAATCCTCAATATTTCTCTGATCTTTTTACATTATAAATATATTTTACTATTTCAACAAGGTTCAGCGTATCACTTCTATTATACCTTATCAGTTTCATGAGCGAAGTTAGATCCCCATTTTTATATTTTTCCCAGAGTTTTACTGCATCAAGACCCGATAAATCTTTAATCTCTTCTTCCCTTTCAATACCTATTGCCTTTTCTATTGATTTCAGACCACCTGAAAGACCCACCTCCCTTGATAAATAATAAAGATCAACATGGTAAATTTTTTCCAGTTTTCTTCCAATCCTTTTATAATTTTCACTTAGAAAGGGAATATCAAACCTGGTTCCGTAAAATGTTACAATAATTTTGCAATTTTTAAGTACTTTTAAAATTTCACCAATTTTAAAGTTTATACCGTTCACAAATACCCTGTAGTGTTTTTCATAATCGCATATTCCAAGAATGGTGAGATTTTTATTCTCCAGACCGGTTGTTTCTATGTCAAGAAAACACATTTTGTCATGAAAATCACCAAGTATTTTCCACCTTTCATCCTCAGGAATCCTTCTCAAAAAATATTTTACATCGCTCTTTTTATACTTTTTCTTTGCCCTTTTTATTTCCCTTACAAGCTTTTTATTTTTTGATATTTCATCATTTTTTAACAAATCATCCCATGTTTTAAAACCTAGGGATTTCAATTTTATTTCATCCCGTAACGTTATGCCACTGAAAATTGTGAATGTTTCCATTAACATAATTTTTCATTTCAAAATCCATAATAAAACTTTTTGCTAAAATTTTATAAATAATTAATGTTTGATCCCCTGCAGATGGATGAGAAAAAAAGAATACTGGTTGATACAACAATCGGTCATTTCATAGAGGATGGTTTAACATTTCTTCCATCATACCTTGTTTTATTCTTCGATCAGGTTTATAATTTTTCATATTTTCAGAACGGAATCATTTTGGCCATGTATTACATAGGTAATGGATTGACTTCACCTTTTATGGGTAGATTGATAGATAAAACAAAAAGAAAAGGACTTTTCATGGGTCTTGGTCTCCTAGCTTTGGATCTCACATTCATGCTTTTCATCATACCCTTCCCTTATGATTTTGCACTTTTTGGAATATCCACCATTATGTTTTTTGTGGGTGTTTTTTCAACAATATACCATCCGGTTGGATCCATGCTCCTTAACTATTATTACAGGGATAAATCCGGTTCAGCCCTTGGACTCAATGGTATGGGAGGGAGCACAGGAAGGGCAATTTTCCCCTTGTTAATTGCTCTACTTGCAGGATTTACAGGAACAAAAACATATGGTCTTTTCATTTTAACCCTAA
Source organism: Thermoplasmatota archaeon (assembly GCA_031961585.1). Lineage (GTDB taxonomy): Archaea > Thermoplasmatota > Thermoplasmata > Thermoplasmatales > ARK-15 > JAVRLH01. The sequence goes on from JAVRLJ010000105.1 coordinate 1,620, forward strand.
TAGTTGTTTTTCCAGCAATTTTTATTTCAATTGATCTACGCAAAAGCATTGTTTATGTTCACAATGAAAATAAAGGTAAAATTTTTCGCTATACTTTACCTGTTCTAGCCCTTTTTGTTGTTAGCATTCTCAGAAGTATTTCCATGTCGGGCGGAAATGCCATGTTACCGAGTTATTTGAACCTGACCCTGAATTATGATCAAACACTTGTTGCAATTTTGCTTGTTGTCAGTTATTCATCAGCAATATTCGGCCAACCATTCCTCGGCCATTTATCTGATAGATTTGGTAGAAAACTCATGATAAGTTTAACATCACTTCTTTATGGAATTACAATCATAATTCTTATGTTTCAAACAAGCCTGATAAGCGTATCAATAGCTTTAATATTCACATATTTCTTTGGTTTTTCAGGATTTCCACTTTTGATGAGCATAGTTGGTGATATGGCAGATGAATCACAGCTGGCTGAAATTTCAGCACTTGTTTTTGGTGTTGCTGGTAGCATTGGAGGTGCCTCCGGTACCTTTCTGATAGGATCCCTTACAAACGTTATTGGAGCAACAAATTCATTCTTTTTCATAGGTATACTTTCAATAATTTCAGCGTTCCTCGTTTTCCTCATTCCTTTGAAAAGGCGTTCAAAGTAGATTATTTATAAAATTTAAATTAACTAAATTGCACATACTTGATGATTTCCTATGCCATATCAAAAGGAGTGATTAAAATTTTGTGAAAACAGTGGTTTAAGTCATAGATACATTTCTCCTGAAATATTCAATAAACAAGCACCTGATTTTAATTTCCCTTCAAAAAATCCATTGGTTTATGATATTCAGGAATTGTTTAGATATGTCATTGACTATTCTGTTATTCAATTGCTTGAGAAAGGACTGAAGAAATCGGATTTTATAACAACTGAAAACTATCATATCAGGTTAAAGCCAGAGACCTCTAAAAAATTGATAAAGGCCATAAAAAACAATTTCAATCAAAGATATATTTTCAAAAATAAGCAGTATGCCCTTGAAATCATAATGCTTGAGAATATTAAGGAATTTGCAAAGTATCTCTCTAACAATAAAAAAGATCTGGAATTTTATATTCCAGAAATAAAAATAACAAGAAATGATGACAATGAAATCAGAGAAAAGGTAATTTCCATAACACCTTAAGAAAGAAAAAAGAGAAAAATCAACAAATCAACTTTATGGTACCAGCGAAAGAAGATAAAAGAAGGCAAACCTCTTAAGCTGTATCAGAAAACCATAGCAAAGTTATGAAAATAAGGAGGAAAATAGTCAAAATTATAACATAAAATAAGCAAATCAAAGGGAAATTATGATTGTTAGAGTTTGAAGGTAGAAAAAGAAATTATTATATTTGTATAAAAATAAATTAAAAACTGAAAATTTAAAGAAAAATACTGGATTTTATGGATAGATCAAATTAGACATGCGGAGAATCTGAATCTTGA
>JAVRLJ010000106.1:0-3023 GCA_031961585.1 Thermoplasmatota archaeon
TTAATGAATAGTCATGATCATCTATTGCAACAGAAAAGTTCATCAATGGATAAACAACATACTTTTCACCCGTTCTGGGATGTCTAGCTTTACTTATTATCCTGAATGCTGCCCAGTCCCTCACAGCAGGGTTCGGATGGTTCAGATCCGTTTTTACAACATAAACAGCCTCATGATCCCTGTAAGCATTTGAAAGCATCTTTTCCCATCTTTCCAAATGAACTGAAGGATCAAGATCCCTGTCCGGACAGGGCTTTTTCTCAACCTTCAATTTCCTCCAATCCTTTTCGTTGCAAAGTGTAATATACGCTTTACCCATTTCAATGAGCTTTTTAGCATAATCGTAATAGACATGAAATCTATCTGATTGTATAACAATCTCATGAATTTTTACACCAAGCCATTCAAGATCCTCCCTTATCATATCGTAGGCGCTTTTTTCAATGTTGTATGGATTTGTATCCTCAATCCTGAGAATCAATTTTCCACCATACCTTTTAACATATTCATCGTTAAGTATTGCCATTCTTGAATGTCCTATATGCAAAGGTCCCGATGGTGATGGTGCAAGCCTCATAACAACGGGTCCTGTAACATCAGGAAGATCCGGTAATCTGTGCACCTCCTCAACCTTTTTTGTCACAAGCAGTTCGGGTGCAATCTTCTCAAGCATTTCTTTCTGTGTATTTTTATCCAGGGCATTTACCTCATCAACAACTTTTTTAACAAGAGGTATGATTTCCTTAATTCTTCCCTTAAGGGATGGATCCTTTGAAAGTAATTTTCCAAGAACGCTGTTCACATCTGCCTTTCCATCATGTTCGTACGCGTTATGAAGCGCGAATTTTTTTATTTCATCCTCCATGCTTATCACCAATCTCCCTTTCAATTATTTTTAATAGAGCATCAATATTTTCACCTGTCTTTGCTGAAATTTTTAAATTTTCTGAATTTGATTTAAATATATCAGCCTTGTTTTCCACCACAATTATTTTACTTTTGAAGTTTGATACAATTTCATTGTAAAGTTTCATCTGCCTTTCCATCTCGTACCCGCATGTTTCTGATGGATCAAAAATGAATATTATCAAATCCGCAAGGTATCTGAGAGCGAGTATTGCCTGCTTTTCCATACTGTTCCTTTCCTCAATCTCTCTATCTAAAAGACCTGGTGTATCGATAACCTGTATTTTCTCTCCTTTTATTTTTGCATGTCCAACAATTATACCCTTTGTTGTGAATGGGTATGGTGCCACCTCGGATTTACCTGATGAAATTTTGTTAACGAGCTCACTCTTTCCAACGTTTGGAAATCCTGCAACAACTATTGAGAATAGATCAGTATCTATATCCGGTATCTGTGAAAGCATTGCCCTTGCATATTTTAAATATTCCAGTGATTCTTTAACACCATCAATGTAGGATGAAAACCTGCCAAAGTATGATTTCATTATTTTAACGAAATCATCAAGCTCCCTTGTTCCCTCAAGTTTCCTTATTGTTGATGTTGTTAACCTTGTTATACTTTCGTTTGCCCATTTTAATGAATACAATGCTTTTCTATAGCTGTTAACATCAATAAGAACATCCATGAGCTGTTTATGGAAATCATCAACAACCCTGTAATCCGGGAACTTTTTTATGTAATTGTTAAACGTATCCCTGACATACCTTTCCATGGCCTTCAATTTCTCAATATCCCAGTTCCTGAACATTGCCACTTTGTCAGGATGCTTTGCAAGGTTTATCCTCTTTGCCCTTTTGAATGCAATATCAATAATCTCGTTGGAGCTCAGAACATCAGGTATTTTTGAAAATGAGTAAATCACGGACTATAACCTCTTATGTGAAATATGTTGTCTTATCCTCTCTCTTTTCCTCAACCTTCTTCAATTCAATTATATCTATTGCTGTTATTGCACTGAAAGGTATGATCCTGTACTTTCCCTCAACCTCCTCCATCTCAAGGACCAGTGCAGAATCCTCACCAATGTTTATTATTCCCGAGAATATTCCAACATTCTCCTTTACCTTACCATCATCAGCGTATGTATAAACCCTGCATTTTGAACCTATTGTAAGTTCAACCATATTTCATCACCATTTTCTCAATATAATCAACAATTTTCCTGTAATTATCCATGGCGATTTTAACGTTTGCTTCAACAAAATGCCAGGAATCTGATAATTTTCCATTCCTCAACCTATACTTTTTTACCTTTCCATCCTGAACCTCATCAAGCAGATCTAAATTCTTCAACCTGTTCAAATGCCTGTAGAGTGTTGGCTTTGTTGTATTAAGTGTTGCCATCAATTCCTCTGGAGTCCAGTATCTATCAGATCTCAATAAAAAGCATTCCTTGAAGAGCCTGTAAGGAACGCTATTTTTTATTTCCTCTGCCTCGTTAGAATTTTTTATCTCCTTAAGATAGCCAATATCCGATAGAAAGTTCATCAGAACATCATCTATGTCCCTTTCCTGAAGCGCTGTTCCCTTCAATTTAATCTGTATTTCAAACATTTCCCTTCGTATCACTATTAATAACACCAGTATTAAATACTTTTTTATAATTGTCCTGAAGGTATGAAAGCTAAAGATGATCTTCCGGACATTCAGGCGCAGAAACCGGATTACACGTATAAGTTAACAAGGGTTGGTGTAACGAATGTTGTTAAACAGATAGTTGTTAAAAGGCCTGATAGAACAGTTATACTGACACCAACAATAAATTTATTTGTTGATTTACCATCAGTAAAAAAAGGCTCTGACCTTTCAAGAAACATTGAGATTATAGAGGAGATCGTGGAGAAAAGTTCTGAAAAGCCCTGTTCGAGCATTGAAAGCCTTGCTGAAAACATTGTTAAAATGCTCCTTAAAAAACATCCCTATGCAACACATGCTGAAATAGAACTTGTTTCCGATTATTTCCTTGAAAGGAAAAACCCCAGCGGAAGGAAGAGTATTGAAAAATACAAACTGTTTGCAAGGGCTTTCAACAATGATAAGGGAATAAGAAAGATGA
>JAVRLJ010000107.1:0-3016 GCA_031961585.1 Thermoplasmatota archaeon
TGAAATATCCTGAACTGATAGCATACAGAAAGGGTTTCGGTGACAAGCTTGCTGAGGGATCATACAGGCTCGCTGAATCATACGGCCATCCGGAATATTCAATGAGCGTTAAGAAACAGGAATTGCCGGCTTATGATCCCAGGGGTGCATACGGTCATGCGCTTGAATATGCAACAAGCAACCGCGGTGGATGCCATGTAAGGGGATATATGATATCACCCGAAATACTCGGTATACCTGAGAAGCTGGATCCATTAAAGGTGGAGGGAAAGGCACAGTGGACAAAAACATTCCAGGATTTGACAGCGGTAATAGATTCTTCAGGTTTATGCCTGTTCACATCATTTGCTCTTGGTGCGGATGATTACAGGGATCTTCTTAGCGCTGTAACAGGATTTGATTATACAACGGATGAAATGATGCTGGCTGGAGAAAGGATATGGAATCTTGAAAGAAAGTTCAACTACGCTGCAGGATATTCAAGCAAGGATGACACATTACCACCAAGGTTCCTGAGGGAACCAATGCCCAATGGTCCTGTCAAGGGAAGTGTTGTTCCTCTCGATGTATTGCTGAAGGATTACTATAAAGTAAGAAAGTGGGATGAGAAGGGAAATCCAAGGGAGGATCTTGATTACTAAAATTTTTATTTAAAAAATTTTTTATCCTTTTTATGAAGGTAAAATATTTTGCCACGTTAAGGAAAATAACGGGTAAGGAGGAAGAGGATCTTGATTTCAAAAATGTAAGGGATCTTCTTGATTATCTTTTACAGAAATATGGTGAAGGTTTCAGGCAATCACTCTATGATGGTAAAAGTTTCAAAAAGGGAGTAATTATACTTAAAAATGGTAAAAATATCATTTATCTGAATGATCTTGATACCGAACTGGAAGAAAATGATGAGGTATCAATATTCCCACCTGTAGCAGGTGGATAGAAAATATTTATAATGTTTGTTAAATTATGAAACATTATGGATGTTAAACAGATTCTTGAGGCATCATTATTTTCATCTGAGGAACCAATAAAGCTTTCGGATATTGCAAGGGAATTCAACATAGGTAAAAAGGATCTATACAGGGCACTGAAATCACTGAAAAAGGATTATGATGAAAGAAAAAGTGCAATAGAAATAGTTAAGGTAGGGCAGAAATATGTCATGCAGTTAAGGGAGGAATTCATTGACATAGGTTATAAATTTGGAAAACCTGAACTTGACAGGGATGTTTTAAAGACTTTAGCCATAATAGCATACTATCAGCCAATAAAACAGAGCGATCTTAGGGATATGCTTGGTGAAAAAATATACGACCATGTTGATCTGTTAAAGAAAAAAAGGCTGATAAATGTAAGAAAAGAGGATAGGACATTCATTCTCACCGTGACAAAAAATTTCAGCACATACTTTGGTATTGATGCAAGGAATCCTCAGGAAATAAGGGAATATTTATCCAGAAAATTGAATTTGAACCTCGGGGAGGGGAAGGTAGAATGAATATTCTATTAATAGGTGGAGGTGGAAGGGAGCATGCAATTGGAGAGTCCATTGTTAGATCCGGTGGAACTCTTTTTACAGTAATGGGAAATCTGAATCCCGGATTGAAAAGACTGAGCAGGGAGTTTGCTATAATTAAGGAAACGGATGTTAAAAAAATTCTCGACTGGGAACCTGTCAGGTCAGGTAAAATAGATTACTGTATTGTTGGTCCGGAGGCACCTCTGGAGGCAGGTATTGTGAATGAAATGGAAAAGATTGGAATTGGATGCGCATCACCAACAAGGGAGGCGGCACAGATAGAAACAAGCAAATATTTCATGAGAAGAATAATGGAAAAGTATTCAATTCCTGGATATGTGAGAAGTTATTTTTTTGATAATGAAAGTGATCTTTTAAACTTTATGAAAAATGTTGATTTTCAGTTTGCTGTGAAACCTGTGGGTCTTACTGGGGGAAAGGGTGTAAGGGTACTGGGTGACCATTTCCAGAGAAAGGAGGATGGAATATCCTACGCAATTGAAGTAATAAGGGAAGGTATTGGTGAGGGCAAGGGCGTGCTGATTGAAGAAAAAATGGTTGGTGAGGAATTCACACTGCAGGCATTTACGGATGGAAAAAATTTAATACCAATGCCACTGGTCCAGGATTTTAAGAGGGCATTTGAGGGTGATAACGGGCCAAATACAGGTGGAATGGGATCCTATTCATACTACAATCATCTTCTTCCATTCGTTGGAAGGGATGATTATGAAAAATCCATAGAAATATTAAGGAAAATAGTTGAATCCATGGGAAAGGAGGGAATAACCTACAGGGGAACAATTTACGGTCAATTTATGCTAACAAAGAATGGTCCTGTTGTTATTGAAATAAATGCAAGGTTCGGTGATCCTGAGGCAATAAACGTTTTGCCAATACTTGAGTATAATATGGTGGACATAATTGAATCAATATCTGAAGGAACTTTATCTGAAAACAATGTGAAATTCCAGGAAAATTCAACAGTTGTGAAATACATTGTTCCTGTTGGTTATGGTGTAAATCCAAAGGCGGGAAGTGAACTTTCAGTTGATGAGGAAGGTATAATAAAAAATAATGCAAGGATCTACTATGGATCTGTAAACGAAAAGGATGGTAAGCTTTATACAACACATTCAAGATCCATTGCAATTTTTGGAAAGGACAGGGATCTTTACGAGGCTGAAAAAATTGTTGAAAATTCAATCAAATACATAAAGGGAGAATTCTACGTAAGGCATGACATAGCAAAAAAGGAAACAATTGATAAAAAGCTGGAAAGAATGAGGATGATAAAAGAATCTACCTGATTATTTTGAAATCATCCAGATATTCAGGTTTTTCCCATTTTATTTTTACATCCGTTACAATTGCTTCAGGATGCTTTGTTCTGCAGATTTCAATAAGTTCCATTATTTTATCATATTCACCCTCAAACACGGCCTCCACATCACCATTCATAAGGTTTCTTACCCATCCTTTAATACCAATCCTTTC
>JAVRLJ010000108.1:0-2995 GCA_031961585.1 Thermoplasmatota archaeon
GTAATGTATGCTCTGGATCTGCAACCGCCACAGTAATCCCTGTATTTGCAGGATCTGCATGGTTCTTCAAGATTATTTCTATCCCTTAATTTGTTTAGAAAATCGTTATTACGCCAAATTTCAATTGCTTGTTTTTCAAGAACATTCCCCACCTTTATCTGAAGAAAAACACAGGGCCATACATCACCGTTCCATTTCACATAAAACATACCCAAACCTGCATTACATCCTCTGAAGAGATTTTTAAAGTTATGAACTCTATCTGAAAGGTAAGCAAAATATTCAGGTAAACCTATTGGAACAACAAGCGTTTTCAAATCCTTTTGCATTTCTGTGACTTTTTCTATAACTTCAAGGAATTCATTTGGTGTTAATGTTATATCGTTTCTAACCGATCCTCTACCAAATGGTTGAAACTGATACAGTAAAATTACATGGGATCCCAGATCATCTGCAAATTTAAGCAACTGGGGTAATTCATTGTAGTTTAACTTTGATAAGGTTATGTTTATCTGTAAGTATAAACCCGCATTTACAGAATTTTTAATCCCATTGATTGCCCTTTCCCATGCTCCATTTACACCCCTGAATTTATCATGCAATTCAGGTTCCATAAAATCAAGGCTTATTGCAACACCTGCAATTTCCAGTTTTGATAATTTTTTTGCAACATCCTCAGTTATAAGTGTTCCGTTTGTTGCAATAACAACCTCAAATCCAACATCCCTTGCATATTTTATAATATCATATATATCAGGCCTTATCAGCGGTTCACCACCTGAAAGAACAAGCATCCTGAATTCAGGAACAGTTGCAATTGAATCTATCATTCTGTAAACACTTTCTATCGGCGGTTCATTTTTCAGTTCCCCTCCTCTCACTTCACAGTGAATGCAGTTTAAATTGCACTTTGGTGTTACCTCAAGAACAGGGTGCGGACCATAACCGAAACAACCCGCAAATGTTGCCCCAGCTGCTGTTTTAAAAAGTTTTTCAAGGGAACCAAACCATCTTCCATAAAATTTCCAGTTTGTCGATTGCATAAATGCTGATGCTATTTCAGCCTGCTTTAAGAGTAATGTTGGTGGATTATAGAATTCCTTAACTTTTCTATTTTCTTTCACAGAACCGTATTGTTTAATTGAAATATAAAATTTATAGGTAACATGTTACCTATTTACTATTTATATTTGAACTTTTTACTGGAAGGTGATGAGTAAATTTATAGCCTGGATGAGGGTAATAAGAACAAAGTTCTTCCTTGCAGGAATAGGACCATTCATTCTTGGTGTATCGATTGCCTGGTATGAGATTAAAGCGATAGATCCATTATTGTTCCTTTTAACTTTTGCCGGTATAATTTTTGCAATGGCTGGCTCATACACATTCAATGAATACTTTGATCTTATGGTTGATGTTAAAATTAACAATGAAGACATAACACCATTTAATTCTGGAACTAGAGTTCTTCCAGAGGGTCTTATTAAACCTAAAAATGTTTTTATTGCAGGCATTATATTCTGGACCATTGCAACGATCATAGGTCTTTATATAATTTATTTAAAAGGCTTACTGGTTTTTTATCTATCCATTCTTGGTATTTTTTCTGGAGTTTTTTATACTTCCCCTCCGATAAGGCTTGCATACAGGGGTTTGGGAGAATTTTTCATAGGAATTAGCTTCGGTGTATTGATAACACTTGGAAGCTATTATATTCTTACAACATCACCTTCTTTAATGACCAATGTACTTTATGTTTCAATTGTTCCTGCACTTCTTATCACTGCTGTAATATGGATCAATGAGTTTCCTGACTATACGAATGACAGGAAATGGGGTAAATTCAATCTTGTTGCAAGAATGGGAAGAAAACGGGCAAGATACGTTTACTATGCCCTTATTATTATTCCCTACATTATTGTATTATTTGGTGTTTTCTTGAGCATTATTCCATTTTTCTCAATTCTATCTTTTATAACAATCCCATTTGCCTATAAAAATATAGAAATTGTAAAAAATTATTACAGCAATGCAAGGAAACTTATACCAGCCATGGCAAATACAGTGATCATTTATACACTAATGAGCATACTTCTTGCCACAGGTTATATAATTACAGGAACAATCATTACCTGAAATCAAATCCAACTGCCCTCAGTCCTATCTTTGGTATATATACCATTACCCTTTTATGCCTTGTGTTTTCAACACTCTCTCTTATATTTTTCACTATTCTAATATCTATTTTCAATTCTTCAGCGATCTCATAATCGTTCATGAACTGTTCAATACCGTATAGAATTTTATCAAGCAAATCATATTTTATTCTAAGCTCATCCTAATCAGTCTGCCCTTCCCACAGACCTGCTGTTGGACTTTATTTATTATTTTTTCTGGCATTCCTATCTTTTTTGATAGTAACCTCACCTGTGTTTTGTAAAGATCACCGATTGGATGTAAATCACCTGCACCATCACCATACTTTGTGAAATAACCCGTTAAAAGTTCAGATTTATTACTCGAGGCAACAACAAGCCTTTTCTCTTCATTTGCAATTGAATATAGAATTGCCATTCTGATCCTTACCTTTATGTTACCAAGTGCGGTTCTATCTCTTATTCCAATTTTATCGAATGGACTTATAAAATAATCAATATCAATAACCCTGAAATCAATGCCAAGCCATTTTGCAACATCCTTTGCATCCTCAAAGACGGACATGGACTACTTTGATGAGAATAAACACAGAATTGGCATTTTTGCAATCATATCAGATCTGGACAGGAATCCTTCAGAGATATATGAGCAATACAAGTCCCGTGAAGAGGTGGAACAGGTATTCGACACCATGAAGGGTGATCTTGAGTCCGATAAGACGTATCTGAGGGATAGCGATAGGGTGAAGGGATTCTTCTTCATCGTATTCCTGGCATTGCGAATAAGGTTCAGGATACTTAAGGTACTGAAAGAACACAACCTACTTGGCAAGTTCTCG
>JAVRLJ010000109.1:0-2984 GCA_031961585.1 Thermoplasmatota archaeon
GTGAACAAAGGGGAGATGTGATACATCAAGCTGATTTTCTATGGCCCTTGTATAATTCACCTTCCAGACACTTTTAAAGGATGAATATGAAAAGGAATCATCAAGATCTTCAAACCACTTTATTTCCTCGCCGTTATATTTTTCTCCGTACCACATGAAAACCAATCCATTAAATTCCTTTACAAGAAAGTTTCTTGCTTTATATCCTTCACTTATTTTCGCCTCTTTGCCCATGGAAGGTATCAATTTAGCATTCCCATTACCATCGAAAAGTATGCCATGATAAGGGCACTGAACACAATCATCCACTATTTTTCCTATTGAAAGGTCAGCACCTCTATGTGGACATCTTGATTCTATGGCAGAAATTGTTCCATCATTTTTCCTCCATAGAATTATATCCATACCGAATCTTTTAACCTTAAGTATCTATCCTTTTTTTATTTCCTTGGATTCCAGAATAACATACCATTTATTTTTTATCATAAACTAAATTTATAAATTACAATTATTTAATTTTTTTTGTAAAAATTAAATTTTTTTATTCAAATTTTATCAAGGATCTGAACATCCTCTTTTTGAATTGAAAAATTCATTGCCCCTAATATTTCAACCAAATGATCTTTGTTCTCTGTTTTTGGTATTGGTATTGTATTCTCTTTCTGAATTAAATAATTAATACTCAACTGAACTGGTGAAACATTATATTTACGAGCAATATTAACCAGGACTGAATTTTGTGATAGATTTCCCCTTTCTATTGGCGTATATGCCAAAATTGTTATTTTTCTTTCCATAATTATCTCCTTTAAATCAAAATAATTTTTTCTGTCTATAACACTAAATTTCACCTCATCAGCATGAATTTCACAGTTCGTTGATTCTATTGCCTTTTTTAAATCTTGAGAATTGAAATTACTAACACCCATATACCTTGTGTAACCCTTTTTACATACTGTTTCAAAATTTTTCACCTGCCTTTCTATGCTAATTTCTCTGTTTGGCCAGTGGATTAGCATTAAATCAACATATGAAACCCCAAGCCTTTTCAATGAATTTTCAGCAGCTCTTTTAACAAGATCTTCTGAATATAATTTATCCGGCCAGATTTTTGTAACAACAAATATTTTTTCTCTACCAGCCTTTTTTATTAATTCACCCACAAAATCTTCGGTACCGTATATTTCAGCCGTGTCAATCAATTCCACTCCATTTTGTATTGCATATAAAAAAGATTCCATCGCCCTCTTGTAACTTTTTATATTATAGGTTCCAAGACCTATTGGAAAAACATATTCACCGGTATGACCGATCTCCTTTTTGTTCATAGTTAATGTATAGATAAAAAAGATTTAACATTTTCCAAAATTTGAAAAATAATGTTTTAAATATTTCCTTTACATTGTTTTATTGGTGATTTAAATGGTAATGAAAGTGGGAGAAAAAGCACAGGATTTTGAATTATCTGACCAGAACATGAAGATGAGAAAACTTTCTGAATTCTTCGGGAAAAAGATAATACTTGCATTCTTCCCTGGAGCATTCACATCTGTATGCACAAAGGAACTATGCACGTTCAGGGATTCAATGGCCAACTTTAATAAATTCAGTGCAAACGTTATTGGAATAAGTGTTGATTCACCATTCTGTCTTGCATCATTTGCAAAGGAGAACAGGTTAAATTTCACACTTTTAAGCGATGTGAAAAAAGAAATTTCAAAAAATTACTGCGGTTTGCATGAAAACTTTGGAAATATACCTGGATTTCAGGTTTCCAAGAGGGCCGTGTTTATAATTGATGAAAAGGGTATAATAAGATATTCCTGGATAAGCGAAGATCCTGGTAAGGAACCGAATTACAAGGAAATTGAGGAGGAACTGGCGAAGCTATGATTTTCGTTAGCGAAAAGGATGTTGAAGAAAACCTAAAAATGGATGAACTCATAAGATCACTTGAGGAAATTTTCATTGATTATGCAAACGGAGAGGCATATTCAAACGCAAGGGATAGAATAAAAACTGAAGAATTCACATTGAACACCATGCCCGCATTGATAAAAAGGTACGGTATTGCGGGTCTTAAAACTTACATATCTGGAAATGGTGAGGCAAAGTTTGTGGTGATTGTTTTTGATTTAAAAAACTTTGAAAAAATTGCTGTTATTGAGGCAAACAGACTTGGTCAGATGAGAACGGGTGCTGTTACCGCACTTGCATCAAAGATACTTTTCAGGGAAAGGGATCCTATATTCACACTGATTGGTTCGGGATTCCAGGCCGAAACACAGCTAGATGGTATTCTAACATTATTCAATCCAAAAGAAGTAAGGGTATATTCAAGAAACTTTGAACATGCAAGGGAATTTGTAGAAAGAAATAATAGAAAAACGGATACACCAATGATCGCAATGAAAAATGTAAAGGATGCGCTCAAGGATGCAAATCTGATCACCTGCATAACAAATTCAAAGGAACCAATATTTTCTTCAGGAGATATTGAAGAAAAATATCACATTAATCTTGCGGGAGCAAACGTTATAGGTAGAAGGGAGGTATCTAATGATGTTCTTGAAAAGAGTGAATTAATTGTTGTGGAACATTTTGATCAATCTTTAAAGGAATCATCAGAAATAATAGAATATTTGGATAAAAATGGCAAAGAAAAAGTCATTGAACTAAAGGATCTTGTCAAAAACAGTGAAAAATATAAAAACCTTAAAAGAACTGTTTTTAAATCAATGGGAATTGGTCTGGAAGATCTGATGGCCGCATATATAGTCCTGAAAAAAATGAATATAACGTGACTTTACATTAACTTCTAAGAATCTTTTCAAATTATTGCTCTAATAGGGTATTCCTATACTTTATAGATGTGGGTACACAATTATTACAATATTTATTTTTTAATTTTGCTTGATATTTCATTATTTTTTGGTATTTTAATAGATAAATTTATTAATGTGGGTACATTACTATTTAATGAT
>JAVRLJ010000110.1:0-2956 GCA_031961585.1 Thermoplasmatota archaeon
TTTGCTCTTGAACGGTGATCTTGATTCGGTTGCCTATGGTTTTGAACTCGCAAACAGGTACGGATACGATGTAATTTCTCTGGGTGCAGTCATTGGATTTGCAATGGAATGCTATGAACTTGGAATTATTAAGAAAGAGGATCTTGGCTTTGAGTTAAACTGGGGAGATGGTGATGCTGTTATAAAAACGATTGAACTAATGGTAAAGAATGAAGGTATTGGAAAAATCCTGAACATGGGCGTGAAAAGAGCATCGGAAATTCTTCATACTCCTGAGGAAATAGCAATACACGTTCACGGACAGGAATTACCAGCGCATGATCCAAAATTTTTACCGAGCCTTGCAACAACATATGTTGCAGATCCAACACCGGGAAGGCACACGGCAGGTGGTGTTGGATTCTCTGAGGGAAGTGTTCCACAGACGCAGTTCCCGATTGAGGGAATAAAATTCCAGAAGCTTGAAAAGTATGTCTATACTGGTAAGGGCTATGCACATGCTGTAATAAGCAACATTAGACAGGTTGAGAATTCACTTGGATTCTGCATATTCTCTGAATTCGCTCAATATCCATACGTTGAACTGGTTAACTCAGTTACAGGCTGGAATCTTACGGATAAGGATCTGCTAAGAAATGGTGAAAGAATACAGAATTTAAGACAGCTTTTCAACATAAGGGAAGGATTAAAACCATCCGATTTCAGGATTCCAAACAGGGCGATAGGTATTCCACCACAGAAGGCAGGGCCATTGGAAAATATTACAGTTGATGTGGATTCACTTGTTAAAGATTACTTCAATGCAATGGAATGGGATATAAACACAGGAATGCCAAGTGAGAGGAAGATAAGGGAACTTGAACTTGAGGAATTCATCAAAAATTAAAATATACTTTCAGATCATATTTTTTTGAAATTTCCATTGCAAAATTTTTCAATTTTTTTAGATCAATTTGAAAGTATGGTAATATATTCTCATTCATTCCACTCCTGTACCTGAATCTGTCCATGATAACATATGAAACATTTAAATCTGAAAAAATCCTGAACATGCTTTCAATCTCATTCATTATGTTTTTATGTATAGGTGCGATCATTACATACTTTCCCACATTGATCTTTTCCATGGCATTCAATATCCTTTCTATAGAGGGGGAATTTGGCTCTATAATACTTTTAAATTTTTCATCAAGCGTGTTAATAGTGAATCCAACTTCAATTTTTTCAAACCTTGAAATGATATCAAGATCCCTGAGAACAAGATCGCTTTTCGTTAAGATTGTTGTTTCAGGTTGATAATAAAGCATCTTAATCAAAGATTTCCTTGTTATTTCATAAATTTCCTCACAGGGTTGATAAGCATCAGTTACGGATCCAATTAATATGGATCCTCTCTTCTTTGGCAATTCCCTGCTCAAAATTTCAGGTAGATTCCTTTTCACAACTATATTGTTCTTCCATTCAACAGGATCCTTCTTTAAAACAAATGGAGCGTAACAGTAAACACATGCATGGGAACAGCCAATATAAGGGTTAAGGGAATAATCCGTATTCTCAAGACCTGATTTTGATAAGGCAATTTTTGTTTCCATCTCAATGCATTTCAAAACTCTCAATTCCCCTCTGGTGTTTTATAAAATCAAGAATTTTACTGTTTTTCATCCATAGACTTTTCTCTATATGGAACCTTGAAAATATGTAATTTAAAGCACTATCAAAATCATTGAATTCACTAGCATTTCCATTCAAAGCCTTTCTGACATTCTCCCTAACATTCCATACACCAACAGGCATGATGTATGATGGCTGCGCTTCCCTTAAAACAACAACCCTTCCCTGCCTTCCTATCCTTTTTAAATATTCTGAAACGGCAAGCCTTGCTGAATAATAGCAACCACCGATCTCTGCATAATCCTTCCTTCCATAATAGAACTCATGATCTGAAATAATGTAGGTATTGTTGCTGAATGGATTCCATAATGTTCCTGGATACCAGGCTTCAACAAGTTCATAGGACCAGGACCCCGGGAATATTGCAACAATAAACCTGTTCTCCATAAAGTTTGATTCAAATATTTTTATTGTATCTATGCTTTCATAGCTCTTTATTTCATCAAGCATGATTTCTGAAATCGTTGAATCAACAGCTGTTATTGCCCATCTTGTTGGAACGAACTTTCTGAACTTTCCAATTCCTATCATACCGGCTGACATTATCCTCTGTATCTTAGATACAGGTATATTTTCTCTATAAAGTTGAAAGATTGCATCCCTTGCATTCATGTCCCTGTCCTCATAAATTTTCTCAACCTTGCGGTCAGTATTTGAATTTGAAATGTAAATACTCTTAAGATCACCTGACGGCCCGTATGGTTGAACCTCATCGTTCAGCGGAATTGAAAATCCTGGCTTTTTTAAAAATTCTTCTTCAACATAAACTGGTCTTTCAGAAAGTATTAATTCATGCATGGATCTTGAATACCTTGATTCAACATCATGAACATCTATTCTGTACTTTGCACGAACAAGACTAAAACGCATATCAACAAACTCTTTAATGTTAATGTTCCACCATTTTTCAGGATAGTCCATTATCTCCGTATCACCCTGGAATGGAGGTGAAAGGGGACCAACATTCACCTTCGGGTAATTTCTATGGCCAACAAAAATGGATGGAGGTGAGGATCCCTGTAGATCCTCTTTAACATATTCCCTGTATTTTATCATGCTGTAATATTTTAAAAGGATCGGACAGGATGATTTTCCACATAAAAGCTTCTCACCCTTGCATTTAACACAAAGCGATCCGTATTCCTTTCCGCTTTCAAACAGATGTTCCCTCTTTTTCACATTTTTTATTATTCCTTTCAATTATTTATTTTTTAACAAAATTTTTAAGAAAGCTGTTATCTTATGATAATATGAGAAAGATTTTGATGATTCCAGGACCTATTGA
>JAVRLJ010000111.1:0-2946 GCA_031961585.1 Thermoplasmatota archaeon
TTCCTACATTAATGAACCAATATGGAATATTATGACAATATTTTTGGCAATTATTCTATTAATATGGTTTGTAGCGGGTTTACCCTACTATTACATTTATCTAAGATCATTGATCAAGCACTCACAGAAAGAAAATCCTAAAGAGGAGAAAATGATGGATGTTCAAACAATTAGACAAAAAAATTATGTTTTAGGATATGAAATAAAGTGTCCATACTGTGGATTCGATAAATTTGAGGTGATTGAAGGGAACAAACTTAGATGTTTGAGATGTGGAGGTATATTCCAGATAAAAAAATAATATAAAAGAAGGTTATGGTGATAACATGAACTTTTATGATCTTTTAAAGAAAATGGTTGAACAATCACTGAAGGATCTTATGCCCCTTGGAATACCAAAGAGAAAAGTAATAGAGGATGATCCAAACCATGAATATTTACTATTCACAGGTCAGCTTTACCAAATAACACCCTACATGGAGAGCTTAAGGGAATTCTATGAAAAGGGTGAGGATTACTCAGATAAATTCTATAAAATCTATACTCTAATGGGAAAATCCATATGGTCTTTAATAAAACCTATGGATCTGGAAAGGTATGATGAAATTGTTAGAAAAATTTACAGCATATTAAAGAAAAAGATAGATATTGGATATGATAATTCAATCGATTTTTATTCAGGCATAATATTCCATGATCTTGGAATGTCAGAATTTGATGAATATGCAAGGAAAATAATGGATAAAATAAAAAATAAAAAACTTGTTACAATAGATCCCCATACAACATATGCATTGAAAGTACTTTACAAAGAAATAGATAAAAATTTTAAAGCGGAAATATACCACTATTCAGAATTTTTGAACATGGTTGATCTTTATGATTTTGCTGACCACGAGAGCTGTTATCTGAACAGGTATCTTGATATAAAAATAAAGGTTAATTCCACAAAACCCTTGAGGAATGGTAAGGAAAGCGGATGCTGTGGCGGACCGATTGAATTCATTTCACCAAGGCTTGCAAGGGCAATAGCAGAATCCAGAATGAAGGAACTGCTTGAAACAGGAAAAAATAAAATTCTTGTTTTCTGCCCAATCTGTCTTTCAAACCTTTCAAGGCTGAAAATGGGATTGGTTTTTGATTTCATTGAAGTTTATAAAGAATGAAAAAATATCTTCTCTTACATCTGTTCCTGTTCGATTTTGGTTACAGTTCATTTACATTTTCCATTTTCCCTTACACCTATTATTTGGGTGCATCGCCACAGTATCAGGGTACTCTTGGTTTTCTTTTAATGGTACCGAATGTTGTTCTTCCATATTTTTTTATAAAATTAAAAAATCCTGAAATGATTTTTAAATTGATTATTCTCTCAACCTTAATTTCACTTTTTCAATTTCATACATTTCATTTTCATCAGATCTTTCAACAATTCTCATTTTTTCATTGATCCTTGGTATAGGACAGTTCATATGGTGGATAACAACAGAGATCTATTTTACAATGGTTTCTGAAGGATCAAACCTCATTAACCTTTACGCTATTTTCTGGGGAAGTGCATATTTTATTTCACCCTTTCTTGCAGGTTATATAATTAATTTTTATTCCTTCAGATTACTTTTCGTTTTAACAATTCTGATAATTTCACTTTCATTGATTGTTCTACTTTTATCCAGAGAAAAAAGTTATTATGCCAAATCAAATGAAACAATGGAAAAGAATGGAGGAAAAATTTCAATGGCATCCTTTTTTCCCAGTTTTTCCGTCGGTCTTATAATTGGAACCCTGATTTCAATATTTCCCGGATATGTGTTGAGCAGCGGAATGAATATTACACAGCTGGGTTATATAAACACCGCAATGAATTTCACAAGACTTGTTGGTTTTATAATGCTATCAAGAGTAAAGGATCAAAAAATTATCTTGAATTTACTTTTCCTTTCTGATAGAACTTTTAATAATAATTCCTTATTTCACCCATAACTTCTTTGTTTTGATATTAACCTTTGCAATCCTTGGTTTCGGTTTTTCCTTTGGAATATCCGCACCACTGATTTATATAGCACAGAGAAAGGATCTTGACGTTAGCAAAAACATATCAATATACGAATTCTCCTTTGGAATAAGTACCTCCCTCTCTTCAATTTTAAGCGGATATATTGTCGGAAGCTTTGGTTATGGCCTTCCATTTTTGATTGAGTTCTTTTTCATTCTTATTTCCCTTTCAATTTTTTATTTAGAGGAAAAACCGAAACAATAATATTTCAAAACAATTTTCCTTAAAAACATGCTTACAATAGAGACAACGGAGGATCCAAATTTAATTAGGGAAGGTGTTGAGGTAATAAGAAACGCCTGGGGTTCGGATGATTTTGCAACATTCATGAAGGATTTCCTTACAGGAGTGAGTTTCAACGGTGGCATTGTTCTTGTTGCAAAAGAGAACGGAAAAATAATTGGATTCTCATTCTCCATTGTTGGTTTCAGAAAAAAATTTTACATATATTCCCATATGACAGGGGTGAAAAGGGAATACTGGCACAGGGACATAGGTTATTTACTTAAACTAAAACAGAGAGAAATTTCAATAGAAAGGGGTTTTGACCTTGTTGCCTGGACATTCGATCCCCTTCAGGGATTGAATTCGAACTTTAATTTAAGAAAGCTTGGGGCTATTGCAAGGGTATACAGGAGAAACCATTATGGAATCATGACGGATTCTTTAAATCTTGGTTTACCTTCAGACAGGGTTGTGGCAGAATGGTTCATAAAAAGTAAACATGTTGAGGATAGAATAAATGGAAAATTGAATAATTATGTGAAAATGGATGATGCAATAATAACCGAAGAAAAAAATGGAATAAGGTTACCGGTAGAAATAAACCTTGATTTGAATTCTGAATACATAAGGATTGAAATACCAAGGGATATAAATAAGATTAAAAA
>JAVRLJ010000112.1:0-2881 GCA_031961585.1 Thermoplasmatota archaeon
ACGCTGCAGGAATTTTATCAGGGACAATTTTGGAAAACACTTTAAGGAGAACATCAGCATTCCTCTGACTTGTTTCAACATTCCCGCCAGAAACCGGATGAGGGTAAATAGGGTTCAGAATTGTTCCCTCAGGAATATTAACATCGATTACATTGAAACATCCATGGTTCATCATGATATCAGGGTCAGTAATTGCCTTTATAACAAAATAAACACCTGATAATGTTACACCATAAACGGCATTTAATGGAAACCTTACCTGTTCAGATGTGCCGGTATAATCGATCTTTATAGAATCGTTCTCCTTTGTTACTTTTACCTTTAATTTTGCAATATTGCCATCAGGTAATTCTAAATAATCTTCTGCTTCAACAACAGAATCTGGGAAACTTTTCACATGCGCCCTTATTATCCTTTCTGAATAATTTATTGATTCGTTAACACCATCAATGAAATTTTCAATACCGTATTTTTTTATTAAATTCAGGACTCTGTTTTCACCAAGAAGATTTGCAGCTATCTGCGCTCTAAGATCACCCTTCCTCTGGTAAGAATTTCTTGAGTTTGAAGAAACAATGGAAACAATGTCATTTTTTATTTTGCCCTTTTCCATAATCTTTACTGGATCCATTATCAGCCCTTCCTGGTAAAGATCGGTTGCATCGGAGGAAATGCTTCCAGGAACTTTTCCGCTTATATCACTGTGATGGGCTTTGTTTGCCGCATATGCAACAATTTTTCCGTTGTAAAATATTGGTCTTATTATGGTTATATCGTTTAGATGTGTTCCTGCAATGTATGGGTTATTAACTATGAACATATCCCCCTGATTTATAGGAATATTCTCTTTTTCAATGTATTCAAGAGTTTTTCTGAGTCCCCATGGTAGAGATCCTAAATGAACTGGTATATGTTCTGCCTGTGCAATCAATCTTCCCTGAGAATCCATAATTGCACAGGAATGGTCCATCCTGTCCTTTATGTTTGGTGAATACGCTGAATTTCTTAATGTAATTCCCATTTCCTCACTTGCATAAGTTAGTGAGGATTTTATTATTTCAACAACAATTGGATCCATTTTCATAGCCTCCTTATTGCTATGTTTGAAAATTTATCAATATTAGCTTTCCAGCTGGGCGGGATAAAGGTTGTTGAATCGTACTGTTCTATTATTGCAGGCCCCTCCACATTGTATCCATGAGCAAGTGAGGATCTTTCGTAAATCTCAGCTTCCACAGGCTCTTCTGAGAAATATACCTTTCTTTTTGTTTTTATTAAATTTCCCTCTTTCTTTATAACAGGTATCATTGGCTTTTTAAACTTCAATATAGCTGTTAGCCTTAACGAAACAACAAAGATAGGGTCGTCGGATGAATACCTATATATTCTCATATGTTTTTTATTGAAATCGTTCTTCATGTTTTCCACAATGTTATTTTCCCTTAAGGTTATATCAAGTTCAAAACCCTGACCAATATACTGCATATTTGCCTGCCTTATGAAATAGATATCACCCTTTACGTTGCTTTTTTCGAAATCTTCCATTGCATTTTTCTCCATCTCGGAAAACAATTTTTCCACTAAATTATCATCCATTTTTTCAATATCGGACATTAAAGGTTTCACATATTCTCTTTTAAGATCCGATACAACAAGACCGAAGGCGGAGAAAAGACCTGGATTTGGTGGAATAATAACACTCTTCACGTCAAGATCCGATGCAATATCTACCGCATGCAAGGGACCAGCCCCTCCAAAGGCGATCAGTTGGAAATCCCTGGGATCGTATCCCCTTTCAATGCTAACGATCTTCATGATCTTCGATATTTGGTTGTTTGCAATTTTTATTATTCCTAGGGCCGTTTCAAAAACATCAAGATTAATTTTTTCAGAAAGTTTTTTTATTGCATCATAAGCTTTATTAAAATTCAATTTCATCTCTCCAGCCAAAATATGGTCTGGATTTAATCTTCCGAGGATAAGGTTTGCATCGGTAATTGTTGGTTCATTTCCACCAAGATCATAACAAACTGGTCCCGGATAGGACCCGGCACTTTTTGGGCCAACCCTTAATGCATTCCCCTCATCAATCCACGCTATGGACCCTCCACCTGAGCTTGTTTCAGCTAGATCTATGAATGGAAACCTTACGGTATAGCCAGATCCTTTTATTGACCTTCCACTGTGTGTTTTTCCAGCTGCCTCGAATTCAAATGAATACTGTGTATTGTAATTATATATTATTCCGGCCTTTGCTGTTGTTCCTCCCATGTCGAATGTTAGTAAATTTTTTATTTTTAACAGTTTTGAAAAGAAAAGTGACGCAAGAACACCGCTTGATGGACCTGATTCTATAATTGATATTGGTTTTTCAATAATGCTGTCTATTGTGTTTAAACCACCATCTGATTGCATTATATATATAGGAACGTTTCCAATTAAATTCTCAACATCTTTTTCAAGCTTTTCAAGATACCTTGAAACAATTGGATAGAGGAGGGCATTAATAACTGTTGTGCTTGTTCTTTCAAATTCTTTTGGTAGAGGATCTATTTCACTTGAGATTATTACAGGAATATTCATTTTTTTAGAAAAATAATCCCTAATCATTGTTTCGTGTGAATTGTTTTTGTAGGAGTTTATAAGAGACACAGCGATAATATCAACATTTCTTAATTTATCTAGGATTTCATCAAGATCCTTCAGGTTCAAAGGTTTTATAACATTACCATTTGCGTCTATCGTTTCATCAACAACGAACCTCAATTCCCTTGGAACAATTGGAATTGGCCTTTCCACCTTAAGATTATATATCTCCGGTCTTCTCTGCCTTCCTATTTCAAGAACATCCCTGTAACCTTTTGTTGTTATCAATGCAACC
>JAVRLJ010000113.1:0-2870 GCA_031961585.1 Thermoplasmatota archaeon
AAAATTATGTTAGGGTGAATGTAAAAAAACCATTCAATATTAAAGCACTTGGTAAAAATTACACATACAGGGAAGGGGAGGATGAAATGCCAGAATTCCTTGCAATATTTTCAGTTTTGAGGGGTATTGCCGATATTGTTGAAAAAAATATATAAATATGGTTGCTATCCAAGTTTAGAGTGAGAACATATGGGAGCAATAAGACCTGCTGTAATTAAAAGGGTTGCAAGGGAACTTGTTGAAAAGTATGGTGATCAATTTAGCGGAGATTTTGAACACAATAAGAAACTTGTGGCTGAATTAACAAACGTTCAGACAAAAAGGTTAAGGAATATACTTGCTGGATACGTTACAAGATACTGGAAAATAAAACACACAGAACATAAAAAGACTGAAAAAGTTGAAGAAGAATCATAACTTAACAATAGATCCCCATTTACCCAGTGAAATGTGCAGTCCAAACTTATCAATTTTAACGTAGCAATTTATTATTTTTATTTTATCCCCCTTTTCCAGCTTAAAATTTTCAATCTCATCGTTCCACAGGTTTAGTTCAACACTTCCAGTTTCATCACTTATTTTTATTTTCCTGAGTTTCAATTCCCTGTCATTTTTTTTGATAATACTATCTTCAATTTCATCAACCGTTGCATAGATTGATACAATAACATCATCTATCAAATCTTTAATTTTTACCCAGTTACCCGGGTTTCTCCCGAGCTCATCAACTATCATATATGCTATTGCCTCATCATCCAAAAGGTCATTGTACATCTTTTTTCTTTCATTTATTTCGGCAATAAATCTATCCTTTGTCATTATATCCTTGATGAGATCGTAAAGGTAATCAATATCCATGGTATTTCAAAAATGAAGAATGGATAAAAATTTTATGATTTTATTAGAGCCATAAGGACTGATATGTTCATATAGATCATATAGATTGCAACAAGAATTATAATAATTGCAAATATTTTTGTTAGTGTTCTTTTAGGCACAGAATGTGCAAAGAACGCCCCTATCCATCCACCTGCTATTCCACCTATTATATAAAAAACTGAAATAATTATGTTAAGATCACCACTGATTGCATACCTTGTGGCTGTTGTTAATCCAAAAAGTCCAACAGAGATTAATGATGTTCCTATTGCCTGGAGAATGTTTAGACCTGCCGAATAAATTAAAGCAGGAACAATTAGAAAACCGCCACCAATGCCAAAGTATCCCGATGCAAAACCAACTAAAAGACCGTAAAGTGCTACTTTAAAATTCAATTTTTTTATTTCAGGCTTTGCGGATGTTTCATCACCTTTTCTTCTCAGCATTAATATTGCTATTACAATCATCAATATTGCAAATATAAATAAAAGATCCTTTCCTGGTGTTAACAATCCCATTTCTGTTCCTCCTAAAACACCGATTATACCGAAAACACTGAAGAATGATCCAACTTTAAAATTAACATTCTTTTTTCTTAAATGTGGAATTAGGTTCAATAAAGCATTTATTCCAACAGCAAGTGCTGTTGTACCTATAACAATATGTGGATGATCATAACCAACAAGATAGATCAACAAGGGAATTGCAAGTATTGAACCTCCTCCACCAATAAGACCAAGAGAAAATCCAACCAAAAGACCTGAAACAACGGAAAGGACCATTTGAATTGGTGTTATATCGAACATAAATATCACCTAAAATAAAAAAATATTTAATTTTTCATCTATAACCCATTCCATTTATTTTGAGATGCAGCAAAGTATATAATGTAACCCAGGAAGCCAACAGAACAAAGATCATGAAGACAAAACTTGAAACTGCCATCTGTATGTTTCCACTAAGAATATGACCAGATGCGCATCCATTTGCCATCCTTGCACCAAAAAGGACAAGAAATGCACCAATGAATGATCCTATGGCTCTTAACTTTCTGCTCGGCCCAAATCTGTGTTCCCATACCTTTGGAACAAGTGGTTTATATTTCATAAACCTTTTTGATATGAAAAGTGCAGATATGAGACCACCAAGGAATGTTCCAAGATCCGAAAGTGGTTCCCAACCAATTTCACTGAATGGGTTGTTAACAGCAATTCCATTCACTATATGCATTCCTCCGAAAAGCTGGAAATAGGGATTGGATGCGGACCATGTTGGATTGATTAGATAGGATAACTGTGCAACTATCCAGGGATAGGTCGTTGATTCACCAAATATCTGATGCAAAATTATAACAGCAACGGCAGTTATTGTGAATTCCAGTCCAAGGAAAATTACAAACCTTGAATTCCATACACTGCTTTCATTCGTTATTCTTGTAATAAAGCTTCTTGCATTAGGATATTTTTCCTTCTCTTCATTTATAACTTCATCGAACCTTGTTATTTCCTTATTTTTTCCTGTTAAATGCATTAAACAGGATTGTCTTAAGGGCTCTTTAGGATACCTTGGCAGGATAAAGAAGATCATAAGCATGATTATACCAAAAACCAGGCTCACAATGAAAATTTCAAGTCTTGTTGTTGCACCCACAATACTCGCCCAGGTTATTGGTCCAAAGTTCAATGTATCCCAGAAAAACCATTTAACGTTTCCGAATATTAAAGACCATGTAAAGGCTCCAAGCAATCCGCCAATAACAGCCCATATTGCATCCCTTCTACCCTGCCCAAGCGCTATCCATATTGTTCCGGGGTAATATCCAGCAATACCCACACCAACTCCAAATATTATTCCACCAATTATCACACCTGGAATGAAGAATGCCTTTATTCCAAAGCTTGGATGGGGAACAAAGAGATTCAGGGCATACAAAAGAATAGCACCAAGACCTATGGCAAAACCGAAACAGACAAGCAGGAATCTATCCTGAA
>JAVRLJ010000114.1:0-2845 GCA_031961585.1 Thermoplasmatota archaeon
CTCATGATAGACATGCATGTTCATTTCAGGGATCCGGGGTATACAAATAAAGAGGATTTTGAGACCGGATCACTCAGCGCACTTCATGGTGGTGTATCATTTGTTGTTGACATGCCAAACACGAATCCAGTAACGGATACTTATGAAAATTTATTAAATAAGATAAAGATTGGTGAAATGAAAAGTTATGTGGATTTTGGAATAGCATTCCTTTTACACAAAAAGATAGATAAAGAAATTCAGGAAAAAGCAACAATGTTCAAAATTTACATGGCTGAAACAACTGGAATAAAGCCTGTTAACTATCTTTTAATTCCTGAGATAATCAAAGATATTGAAAAAAACATAACAATCCATGCTGAATCACAAGAATGTGTTGAAAATGGTAAAAGGGTTGAAAGGAATCTAATGGATCATGATATGGCAAGACCTGAAAGCTGCGAGGTGGAAGCACTGGATTTCCTTGCCGATAGTGTTGATAAAAGGGTTCATATAGCCCATATAAGTTCTTTAGATTCAGCTGATATTGCCTTTGCAAAGCGTTTCACAAAGGAAGTCACACCCCATCATCTATTCCTTAACAGAGAAATGGATCTTGGTGCATTCGGAAAGGTGAATCCTCCGTTAAGGGAAAAACATGTTTCCGAGAGTTTATTATCTTATCTTAAGGAAGGAAAGATTGAGGTTGTCGCTTCAGACCATTCACCGCATACATATGAAGAAAAGATGGATTTTGAACTTGCACCATCGGGTCTACCAGGTGTTGAAACATCCCTTCCACTGCTTTTCCAGGCATACAGGGATGGTTACCTGGATCTCAACACAATATTTAAAACAGCAATGGAAAATCCTGGAAAAATAGTAGGAATAAAGAAGGGAATGATTGATGTTGGTTATGATGCTGATTTTGTTGTTATAAAACTATCGGATTCAAAAAGAATCAGGGCGAGGGATCTACATTACAAATGTTCCTGGACACCTTTTGAAAACTTTTATGGTATTTTTCCAAGGAAAATGTTCATTAGAGGGGAAAAGGTTCTTGAAGATTTTGAGGAGACCGTTGAACCAGGATTCGGAAAGTATTATTAAAAATTATAAATTAAAACAACCGAATTGTTGTAGATTATCAATAATTCACCGCCCCTAAGGTCCGCAAGTGAAATATTTTTGAAATAAATTGTATCACCTGCATCAAGTTTGTGATCGTTGTTTTTATCAAAGATTATCATCTGAAAGGATTTTCCATCAATGGATCCATTTATTATGTTTGTTGAATTTAATTTTGCAATTTCAATATTATCAAGAGCGTTTGTTCCATTGTAAATAAGTTCAAGTTTAAATGGTGAATATATTGATCCTGATGTTATTAAAAGTGCCGATGAATTCTCCTGTACTGCCATGAGCATGACGGGCTTTGATGAAATTGAATTTAGGTAACTTCCAAAAGCGATCCATAGTGAAATTGTTAGTATAACAGTTATGAGTATTAAAAGAATATGTGCAACAACTGTACTTACCCCTTTTTCATGCTTTTTCATTGATTCTTTATCGTTTTTTAAGTATTTATATTTAATTATGGATTAAGGTAAAATATAGGATCGTAATTATCCCTCTATGGTATCCTCAAGGGTAAATGCAATTTCAGAATCTTCCACATTAAAACTGCTTAACAAGGAGAGTGAACTGAGAAAAAAGGGTGAAAATATAATATCCTTCTCAATAGGGGAACCTGATTTTACAACACCAAGGAACATTATAGATTTTGCCTACAAGTCAATGCTGGAGGGAAAGACGCATTACACACCCTCATCCGGAATTCCAATGCTCAGGGAAAAGATTGCGGAAAAATATTCAAAAAGATATTCCATTGATCTTAATTCAAACAATGTTCTTGTAACACCAACCAAATTCGCACTGTTCATTTCTATGTTTTCCCTGGTTGATCAGGGTGATGAAGTTCTCTTACCCGATCCTGGATGGGTATCATACAGTGAAATGGTTAAAATGGCAGGAGGAACACCAAAATTTTACAGTTTAAAGGAAAATGATGGATTTTCAATTGATCACGAGGATCTTAAGAATAAAATCAATGAAAAAACAAGGGTAATTTTAATAAACACACCATCAAATCCTACAGGTACCATAATAAAAAAAGAGGATATGGATTTCCTGAAAGATATTGTTATGGAGAGGAATGTTTACATAATAAGCGATGAAATTTACGATAAACTTGTTTATGATGGTAACTTTGTTTCAATTTTAAACTATCCTGAAATTTTTCATAAGATGATCTTTGTGAACGGATTCTCAAAATCACATGCAATGACTGGGTGGAGAATAGGTTACATGATAGCTGAAAATGATCTAATAAAAATTTTTGATAAGGTACAGCAGCACACATTAACATGCGCACCTTCAATTTCACAGTACGCAGCACTGAAGGCAATAGACGATGATAAAAGTGTTATGGAAATGGTTGATGAATTCAAAAAGAGAAGGGATTACATATATTCAAGGATTTCAAAAATAAGTATATTCAGTACAGTTTTGCCAGAAGCAACATTTTACATTTTCCCGAAATTTAATTTACAAATGAATTCAATGGAATTCTCAGAACTTTTACTTGAGAAGGCAAAGGTAAGTGTTGTTCCAGGTATAAGTTTTGGAAAAAATGGTGAAAATCATATAAGGATAAGTTTTGCAACATCCATGGAGAATATAAAGGAAGGTATGGACAGGATCGAGGATACCTTTAAATAAAAAATATCAATAATCTTTTTCAGGGCCCGTGGTCTAGCTGGTTATGACGTCGCTCTCACACAGCGAAGTTCACCGGTTCGAATCC
>JAVRLJ010000115.1:0-2830 GCA_031961585.1 Thermoplasmatota archaeon
GCATTAGGGTTGAATTCTCCTGGTACCAGTAGACGGATGTAACAGCTATCCCACCTGCTGGATAAGAATATGCCCCGGCAGAAAATAAAGATAACACAAAGATTGCTAAAACAAAAAATATCTTCAATTTCATTTTTAATTCACCTCCTTTGCCTTGAAATTAATATTTTTAAGTGCGAGCGTGAAGGCCAGGGTAATAAGAAGGAAAATTATGCCTATTATGTAAATAAATGAGAATGATTCATTTGATGGAAAATACTGTATCATTGGTATATAGGGAATGGATCCATTACCTGGAATAAGGCCAAGCATCACACCCTGCTGATAGGAAACTTCTACAACCCCTGCAATAGCGGGTGCGATTGTTGATCCAAAGTTTCTGAAAAACTGGTTCATGCCTGTTGAAACACCAACCTTATCCTCGGGTGTTTCCCTTACAAGTATATTTATTATTCCCACCATGGTAAACGGTATGCTCAATCCGAGTAGTGATGAATCCTCTGTTATTGCAAATGCATCACCCCTGTTGAAGAAAAGTGCCATGAATGCGATTATCTGTAAAAATATTCCAACAATAACTGTGAACTTTGGACCCTTTTTCTGTATCAAGAGGCCTGCGAATGGTGCACTTGCCATGGCGAGTAAAGATGCCGGAAGGTTTGTTAATCCAGCAGTTAATATACTTTCACCGAAACCAGCCGGTGACGGATCCTCAAGTAATGGTGGAATCGTATAGTAAAGGAAAAATTGACCCGAGGATGCGAATATTGATATTATGTTAATCAAAAATATATTCCTTGATGAAAGGAGTTTAAGATCTATCAATGGCTCCTTTGCATTCATTTCCACTATTATGAAAATAAAAAGCAGGGCTATGGATATTGCTATTAATGATATAACCGCATTACTCTGCCATCCCCAGTACTGTCCCTGGGACAATGCTACTAAAAGTAAAGTTACGGATGTTATTAATGTGAATGTTCCAAGCCAGTCAACTTTCACATTTGCCCTGTATTCAGATTCCCTGAGAACCCTGGCAGCAAGTATGAAAAGTGCAATTGCAATAGGTATTGCTGTGTGGTAATCGAACTGCCAGCCATAGTTCTGTGAAATGTAAGCTCCGAGAACAAGACCTAAACTTGCTCCACCTGCAATAGTGCCGCTAACAACACCCTGTGCCACAGCAATTGTATCTGGTGTGAACTCATCCCTTATGAGTGAGAATGCAAGTGGGAACATTGCCATACCAACGCCCTGTACTGCCCTTATTGCAATGAAAACATCAAGGGAATTTGCAAATCCACCGAATATTATTGCAAAAGCGTAAACACCTGAAACAATTAGGAACATTTTCTTTTTACCATATATATCAGCAAGTTTTCCGAATATTATTGATGAAACAGTTCCGCTTATTAGATATGCTGTAATTACCCAGGAAAGCATGTCGTAATCTGTGTGAAAATCGTTTACCATAACCGGTAGAGATGGAACCACCATTGTCTCTATGTACATAACAAGGATACCCGCAAAGGCCATCACGCCTATGGCTCTCTTCTGATAGCTGTTGAACTTCATGGTTAAGAAAGGAGAATGTAATTTAGATATATCTACTTTTTGATTTTAAAAAATAATTAAAAAAAAATTATTTGATTAATTTTTCAAGGTTTTTCTTGATAGCCTTTATGAATTCCTGGCTATCAACAATAACAGGATTCTTTGTATCTGATACCCTTGCAACATCCTGTGTCATTATAAGATCATTTTCAATTGTAATTTTAACAGCCCTTTCTAAATTCTCTGAAAATTTAATAAGATCATCGTTTGAATCCAGTTCTCCCCTTCTCTTCAATCCCCTTGTCCAGGCAAAGATCAATGCTGTTGGATTTGTTGATACCTTTTCTCCCTTTATGTACCTGTAATAATGCCTCTGCACAGTTCCATGGGCTGCTTCAGAAAGGTAGTAACCTTCAGGTGAAAACAGTTCTGATGTCATAAGTGCCAGTGTACCGACAAATGCTGTGGAAACAAAATCTGAGAAAACATCACCATCATAGTTCTTGCATGCCCATAGAAAACCGCCTTCTGATCTCACAACCCTTGCAACAGCATCATCAATAAGATAGTAATTGTAGGATATTCCATTCCTCTCAAATTCTTCCCTGAATTCATTTTCGTAGACACTGTTGAAAATTTCCTTAAACCTTGCATCATAAACCTTTGAAATTGTATCCTTTGCACCGAACCATAGATCAAGTTTGTTCATCAATGCATATTTCATGCTTGCCCTTGCGAAGCTTTGAATTGAACTGTCTATGTTATAAATTGTTTGCAAAACACCGGCTCCTTTAATTTTGGGCAACTTTGATTTTATTTCCCTTGAATCATCATACCTGAAAATTATTTCCGCTTCACCAGGACCATCAAATCTCATTCCTACACCATCATAAATATCACCGAATGCATGCCTTGCCACAACTATGGGCTTTTTCCAGAATCTTACAGCAGGGACTATGTTGTTCAGAATTATTGGTGCTCTGAACAGTGTTCCATCCAAAATCTTCCTTATTGTTCCATTTGGACTTGGCCATTCCTTCTTTAAATTATACTCCTTTACCCTCTCAGCGTTTGGTGTTATTGTTGCACACTTTATTCCAACACCCCACCTTTTTATTGCCTCGGCAGCCTGGATTGTTACCTGATCGTTCGTTTCATCCCTGTGCTTTACATGAAGATCATAGTATTCCGTTTTAAGATCAATGTATGGTAATAAAAGTTCATCCTTTACCCATTTCCACATGACCCTTGTCATTTCATCTCCATCAAGCTCTAC
>JAVRLJ010000116.1:0-2804 GCA_031961585.1 Thermoplasmatota archaeon
ATGCGGATGTACTTGTTGTAACAACATTCACAAAGATAGATGCGAATGTTTTAAAGAAGATGCCTAACCTCAAGTTTGTTCAGGTGGCGAGCACTGGATACGATAACGTTGATGTTGAATATCTGAAGCAGCATGGCATAATGCTGAGTAATATACCGACAGCAAACAAGGAAAGCGTTGCAGAACATGTTATTGCTATGGTTCTCGCATTCATGAAGGATCTGATCTATTTAAACAATGAACTTAAAAGCGGAAACTGGCCCATGCTGACAAGATCCAGGGACCTCAAGGATAAGATCTTTGGCATAATAGGAATGGGAAGGATTGGAATTAAACTTGCTGAAAGATTGCAGGCATTTGAGGTTGGAATAATATACTACGATATTAACAGGTTACCAAGGGAGGAAGAGGAAAGACTTGGCGTTACATATATGGACTTTGATGATGTTCTAAAAAATTCTGATATAATTTCAATACATCTCCCCCTGAATGAAAAAACAAGGAACATGTTCTCGGAAAGAGAATTCTCATTGATGAAGGATGGTGCAATATTCATAAACACAGCAAGGGGAGAAATAGTTGATGAAAAGGCATTGATAAATGCAATTAAAAAGAAGGGAATAAGAGCAGGGATTGATGTTTTTTCAAAGGAGCCCCCTGATTTTGATTCAGAACTCTTCAAACTTGATAATGTAATCGTTTCACCACATATTGCCGGTGTTACACTTGAAAGCCAGCAGAGATTTTTAACAGAGACAATTGCAAACGTTTTAAGGTATGCCCAGGGTCTCGAGCCATTATACAGAATTGTGTAGGTGTTTTTATGGCAGGCAAAAAAGGATCCGAGATATTTGCCGAAACCGTTGAAGCACTTGATCTTTATCCCATGTTCGGTAATCCAGGAACAACAGAGCTCCCAATGCTAAGAAACATAAAGAATTATATTTTAACCCTGCACGATTCAATATCGGTTGGAATGGCGGATGGACTAACACAGTTCACCGGAAAGCCACGGATAGTGAACCTTCACGATTTACCGGGTCTTGCAAACTCCATGGCATTTATTTACACAGCCAAATTCAACAGAACACCCATAATAATTACAGCGGGGCAACAGGATACAAGGCATACTGTTTATGATCCCCTCCTCTATTATGATCTTTTCACCGTAATTGGTGATTCCGTGAAATACAAATATGAAATAAAAAATGTTAACGATATACCAGTTGCTCTGAAAAAGGCAAAGCAGATTGCAATGTCACCACCCATGGGACCTGTTTTCATATCATTTCCCATGGATTTCATGGATAAGGAAAGTGAAAACTATGAAAAAGTAAAGGATTTCACCAACAGTTATGAAATAATTGATCATAATGCCGTGAAATACATAGCTGAAAAAATAAATGAATCAAAGAACCCAGCACTCGTTTTCGGTTTTGAAATAGATATGTTCAATGCTTTCAAGGAGGCTGAAGAAATTGCGGATTTAATCGGCTGCCCCGTATATGGAGAACCTCTATCACACAGATCTGTTTTCAACACAGAAAATAAACACTATGCAGGGGATCTTATGCCAGGTAGTACATTAATAAACATGAAACTTTTAAACCATGATTTAATAATTTTTGTTGGTGGTGATATAACACTTTACCCATACCTTTCTTCACCAATACTACCGGGAAAGGATATAATATTTGTTGGCATGAATTTAACATTCAAAACGGGAGAATCATTCCTTATGAATCCAAAACTGTTTTTGATTGAATTAAAGAAATACGTAAAGAAAAAGTGCGATTTTTCAAGGCCTGTGGATCTTACCTGGCAGACAAGGGTTGCAAGGGAAAGGACATTTATGGGCATTAACTATGTACTTTCACAGGCTAAAAAGTATTTCCATGATTTCACAATTGTGGATGAATCCATTTCGGCATCCTATTCTCTAAGAAACATTTTTGGATACGGTCATAACAAATATTTCACCGCAAAGAGCGGTCAGCTTGGATGGGCAAACGCAGCATCCCTGGGTATAGGTCTTGCAAATAAAAATGTTCTTGCTGTTGTTGGAGATGGATCTTTTCTCTATACAGTACAGTCTCTTTACACAGCAAAAAGGTACAGCATTCCTGTGAAGTTCTTTGTTCTTAAGAATGATTCATATAATATTTTAAGGAGCTATGCAAAGAGCTATTATCCGGAACTTGAGAATGCGGATTATCTTAAATTCGATCTAAATATTGAAAAAATTGCAAACAGTTTTGGTGTTGAATCTATTGTGGCAGGAAACGATCTTAAGGAAATGCAATGGCTAAGCGAAGGTGAGGATCCAAAAGTGCTTGTTGTTAACGTGGATAAAAGTGTTCCAAAACTTTTCCTTTAAAATTTATTCTATGAATTCGTAATCTATTATTTCCTCCACGTTTCCCCTTATTGCCCTTGATAGAAAGCAGTATTTATGGGCAAGTTCCATTGCCCTGGGTATTTTCTCCTTATCTTCAGGTGAAACCTTCAATTTCACATGTATCTCAATTTTTTCAAATCTGAATCCCTTCTCCGGTGAAGGACCAAGAACAGCATGAACATTACTTTCCCATTTCTGCAAATTTATGCCCATTTTATCCTTGAATTCAAGGAATGTTGTTAGTATGCATGATGCAACAACGGTTGGAAATAACTCCTCCGGTGTAAGCTGTCCCTCAGGTCCCTTAAACTCAGGTGGTGAATCCACCTCCAGTTCATGGTTTTTAATCTTTATTCTTGTTCTCCTATCATCAATCCATTCCACATTCCCGTAATAATCGTACATA
>JAVRLJ010000117.1:0-2764 GCA_031961585.1 Thermoplasmatota archaeon
TCCTTTGGAGCAACCCTGGCAACGTAGGTTGATGCTGCAACTATGAATGCTGACCATTTGAAACCCGAAATTATTTCAGCAAAAATCATTAACTGTGGTGAATTTATATTTGAATAAAGAATAAATCTGACATACTCTTCGCATTTAAATGCGAAGGCTCAGGGTATAGGTTGTTTTGGCTATTACAACCATTTCACCCCTATACTTGCCGTGTCCTGACGAGAGAGCTTTACGCTCTGATTTATTATATATTAAGTTACTATATAATTTTAGCGATTCATCTTTGCTTTAAAAAGCGATGCTTTTTTGAGTGTTTTTGTAAGCAAGAGAAAGACCTATGAGTTTTTGTCCTTATACCAGGACAATTTCCCGGAGAATTGAAAGCATAATAAAAACATTTTCTGAAAAATTTTATTTTTATGATTGAAATATGACTTAACATGAAATTTATCATAATAACAGGTGGTGTCATATCCGGTCTTGGTAAAGGAATTACAACATCCAGTATTGCCAAGTTAATGCAATCAATGGGTTTCAATGTTAATGTTATAAAGATAGATCCATACCTGAACTACGATGCAGGAACAATGAACCCATACCAGCATGGTGAGGTTTATGTCCTTGATGATGGGACCGAGGTGGATCTTGATCTAGGTAACTATGAAAGGTTCCTTGATATTTCACTTTCATCGGATAACAATATAACAACAGGTAAGGTTTATAAAACTGTAATAGAAAAGGAGAGAAGGGGTGAATATTTGGGAAAGACTGTACAAATAATTCCGCACATTACGGATGAAATAAAGAGAAGGATAATGAACGTTGCCAATAAATCCAAAGCGGATATTGTTTTGATTGAAGTTGGTGGAACGGTTGGTGATATTGAATCAATGCCTTTCCTTGAGGCATTAAGACAGCTTGGAAGGGAGGTTGGTGAAAATAATAGAATATTCATACACACAACACTTGTTCCAATAGTTGATGTTGTTGGTGAACAGAAAACAAAACCAACACAGCACAGTGTAAAGGAATTGAGGGCAATCGGTATCCAGCCTGACATGATAGTTGGAAGGTGTAAGGTAAATTTAACAAAGGAAACAAAACAGAAAATTTCTGATTTCTGCGATGTTCCGGTTGAGGCTGTTATAAGCGCACCTGATGCAAAAAATTCAGTTTATGAGGTACCTATAATCTTTCAACAACAGAAGGTTGATGAGTACATAATTAAAAAACTTGGTCTTGAAAGAAAAAGTACAGATCTAATCCAATGGAAAAAATTCCTTTCAGATCTGGAAAATCCAAAGTATGAGGTAACAATAGCTCTGGTTGGAAAGTATGTTCATCTGAGGGATTCATATGTAAGTCATACGGAAGCATTAACGCACGTTTCATCCCACCTCAGAACGAAGATCAACATAAGATGGGTTGATGCTGAATTGCTTGAGAATGGGAAGGAAACCCTTGAGAATGTTCATGGTATATTGATACCAGGTGGTTTTGGAAAAAGGGGAACTGAGGGAAAAATACTTGCTGCAAAATATGCAAGGGAAAATGGTATACCATTCCTTGGAATCTGCCTGGGTTTTCAGATGGCTGTTGTGGAATTTGCAAGGGATGTTCTTGGTTATAAGGATGCGAACAGTACTGAATTTGAGCCGGAGACAAAACATCCCGTCATAGACCTCATGCCAGAACAGAAAAACCTGAAGGATCTTGGAGGAACAATGAGGCTCGGTGCGCAGAAGGTAATAATAAAAAAGAAGGGCATTGCATATGATCTTTACGGTACGGATGTAATATATGAAAGACACAGACACAGGTATGAGGTAAATCCAGATTACATAGATGAAATTGAAAGGAATGGTATGATTTTCACCGCCGTTGATGAAACAGGGAGAAAAATGGAAATATTTGAGCTGAAGGATCATCCCTTTTATGTTGGATCCCAGTTCCATCCCGAGTTCAAGAGCAGGCCTTTGAATCCTTCAAAATTGCACTATGGATTCATCAAGGCTGCAATAGAATACGCCTACAAAAATAAATTGTAAATTTTTATTATTTCTTCAATACTTTTATCCCAGGAATATTTCATTGACTTTTCCATTCCATTCCTTCCAAGTTTTTCTCTCTCCTTATCGTTTTCAATCAAATAAAGAATTGAATCTGAAAGCGTTTTTATATCATTTGGTTCAACCAGTATTCCATTTTTATCATCAACAAGTTCAGGTATTGCTGTTGTGTTGTAAGCTATAACAGGTTTACCAGCACTCATGGCATTTAAAATAGATAAACCAAAACCTTCATTTATGCTTGGTGAAACGTAAACATCCATGGATGAAATATAATAGGGCATGAGTTTTTCTTCAACCGCTCCTGTTATTTTTATTCTCATGCTTTCATCACTAATCTTTTTCTGAAGATCATCAATCATTCCCTTAATACCGGAGACCTTAACATCCTGGTTCGGTCCAACAACCAGTAACATTGAATCTTTATTTTTTTGGGAAACAATCTTCCATGCATCAATCAAATCCATTATACCTTTACCCTTCGATATCCTGCCAATAAAACCAACAATTTTCTTATCCTCTGGAAGGTTCAGAAATTTTCTCGCTTCAGCTTTTTCAGGAAATTTTTCGTATTCCCTACCATGGGGAACGACAAAAATTTCCCTTTTAACGCCAATTTCCTCAAGCTTTCTCTTAACAAATTTGCTCGGAACAATGTAGGCGGAACAATCTGAATTTATTGAAGATCTTTCAAA
>JAVRLJ010000118.1:0-2739 GCA_031961585.1 Thermoplasmatota archaeon
TCACAGCTTTCCCTACGATAAGGTTGGAAGTATGAGAATACATGAAATGTTTTCAATTAAAAGCTACCACTGCGCAAACTGTGTTATAGGGTGTGGAAGGGAAGTTAATTTTAAAGGTCAGAAAGTGGATGGGCCTGAATATGAAACAGTTGCGGCATTTGGTCCATTGCTTGGTAATGAGGATCCTGAGAAAATAATACAATGGAACCATCTTGCAAATTCACTTGGTATGGATACAATCAGTCTTGGCGTTTTGCTTTCTGGTGTAAAGTTCTTCATGGATAATGGAATGGTTGAGAATAAAGAACTTGAACCATATTTTTCAAATAATTTTTCTGGAATTTCATCACTTGTAGAAAAAATAGCATACAAGAAAGGAATAGGAGAGGATCTTTCTCTTGGTCTTGAAAGATTTTCATCAAAGTATGGTATACCAAGGGATTATGTTGCAACTGTGAAGGGAATGGAAATACCTATGCATGATCCAAGGGCATTCAAGCTTCAGGCTCTTGGTTATGCAACATCATCAAGGGGAGCGGATCATTTGCAGGCGCAAATGTACTCAGTTGACATGGGATCGGTTCAGGAAGATATAGGAATAACAATGGGTGATAGGTGGAACGTTAACAGTGATGAAAGGGTCTTGAGCTTGATAAGAACACAGGATTATGCACAGATTCAGAATTCAGCCATAATATGCGTTTATGCCCAGATACCTGCAGGTGATTTAATAAAAGCACTTAACCTTTCAACAGGCTTTGATTATGATCCTGATAAAATTGTAAAGATAGGATCATCAATAGTTGATCTGAAAAGGGAAATAAATGAAAAACTTGGTCTGAAAAAAGAACATGATATGTTACCGAAAATAGTCAGGAAAAGAATAGATGATGAGCCTGCTGAATCGGAAATAGGTGATGAAGAATTAAATGATCTCATAGAAAGGTATTACAGACTCAGAAAATGGCTCTATTAAATTCTTTGAATGTAATTTTAGGAATTTGGTGTTTTAAAAACCATCTTTATTTAATTTCCAGGATCCTGGCTATAGATTGTCTTGCCCATCAATTCTTTTTAATATTCTTTTTTTTGTAAATCAAAAATTTTATTAGATTGTTATCATATTATTATAAAAAATCCTTATTAGGGGGAGAAAGATGAGATTAAAAGCCTGTCATAAAAAATTCAAACTCCTATCAATATTTTTAATTTTATTGCTTATTATGTTTGCATTCAGCAGTACTGTGGAGGGTGATAGCATAAATGAACCTGTCTGGGCTTTTCCAGGTGCTTACGTTAAATATTATGAAAAAAATAGTGCTGTAACAGTATTCGGAAATTGGACAAAACATGTTTATCCCAACATAACATCAACCCTGTTATACAAAATTCTTTCTGTAAATCTTAAAAATCAAACATTTTCCTATCTTGAATCCGGTACAGTTCCTCCTGCTGTATTATTGTTATTTGATTTTACTCAAAATGTTCAAAATGCTAGCTTAAATAATAAATTCTGGAATTATACATTTAATTATAGCTTCGGAGAATATTTCAATGAAACTACAAACATAAATCAACCAATAACTATATTTTTTGTAAATAAAAAAACTTTGAATGAATTAAATAAGGGATTTGTACCAACAAATCTTTCAACCGTACTATCCTTAGATTTCTGGTATAGTTCGAAAACTGAAAATATATATTTACCGCCTTATTCTAAAATAAATGTAAATACAACAGATAATTTAACTTTAATTATAAGCCATGAAATATTTTCTGTG
Organism: Thermoplasmatota archaeon; assembly: GCA_031961585.1. Classification (GTDB taxonomy): domain Archaea; phylum Thermoplasmatota; class Thermoplasmata; order Thermoplasmatales; family ARK-15; genus JAVRLH01. The sequence continues at coordinate 1,782 of JAVRLJ010000118.1, forward strand.
ATTAAAGTACAAGTGAATTTTTATGAGAATCTTTCCTCTTCTTTTGGAAATGCAACCGCTTATATTGATAAATATTCAGGAATTATAGTAAAGTGGAATAACAATTTAACAGTATTAGGACCATTGAAATTAGATTATTATTACGATAATATTACTATAATATTGAATTCCACAAACATACCAATGGGTGCTTCACAACAAATTAATTATTATTTCATTCTCGCACTATCAATAGGTGTGATTTTAATCATTTCAGTCTCAATAATATATTTTAAAAAGAAAAATCAATAAAATTTTAAAAATAATTTTTATTAATAAATTTTTTCGGGATTCTAAAGGAAAGATTTAAAATAAGGGATTTTCGATAAACATTCGATGAACAATAGGGTTGCTATTGTTGGAATAGGGCATTCAAAGTTTGGTAAAAGAATGGATGTTAACCTGAACGAACTTGCATGGGAAAGTGTGAAACAGGCACTTGATGATGCAGGAATAAGCCAGAAGGATGTTGAATTCTTTTCACTGGGTAATTTGGGCTTCTGGAGTGAAGAACTTCTTCCAGCAGTTACTGTTGGTGAATACTGCGGTCTAACATCCGGATCCATGAAGGTTGAGGCTGCATGCGCTTCCGGCAGTGCAGCAATAAAGGTTGCATATGAAAGTGTAAAATCTGGTAATGCAAAAATAGCCATGGCAATAGGCCTTGAAAAAATGTACGATTCACCAAATCCAACAGTTATTGAACTTATAGGCAGGGCAGGTTACTATTTCTGGGAATTTGAAAATTTTGGCATGACATTCCCTGGCTATTATGCTCTATATGCAAATAGATACATGCATGAGTTCAATGCAACTGAGGAGGATCTATGCCTTGCTGCAATAAAAGCTCACCATTACGGTGCCATGAATCCATACGCAATGTTCCAGAAGGATATAACAATGGAAGAATGTGTAAAAT
>JAVRLJ010000119.1:0-2582 GCA_031961585.1 Thermoplasmatota archaeon
CATAAATTTTTCAATTTTTCATGCAATCTATATGCTGTTGTTATAACAGCCAGATGCGTTAAAGCCTGGGGAAAATTACCAAGCAGATCGTATGTTTTAATATCCAATTCCTCTGAAAAAAGATAAAGATGGTTTGATTTTTCCATTACACTTTCAAAAGCCTCCTTTGCCTTCTCTATCTGGCCCAGAAGAATAAGATCATCAATATACCAGAAAGAAAGTAATAGGAAAAGATTATCATCACCCTTTATTCCATCATCTATGTTGTATCTTTTGAAGAAATATTTTTCATACATAAGATCCCTCTCAATCTCCTTCATTGTATTTTTGAACCTTTGATCACTGGGAGGAATAAAACCAACAATAGGAAGCCTTAAAAGAGCACCATCAACATTTTTTCCTCCATAGAATTGAACAAAGCTTTCAACTTCTCTATTGTAACCCTTCAATAGAACATCCTTTTTTATTGTATCGGCAATATTTGACCAGGTGGTATAATGACCAGAATAGTTAAGTTCTTTTCCTATATCTATAGCTCTTTTAAAAGCAAGCCAGGCCATTACCTTAGAATAAACGTAATGTTTTTTCCTTGTTCTGAATTCCCATATGGATGAATCCCTTTTCATCCATTTTTCCCTAAGATCATCAAGTAAATTTATGACAAAATCCCAGAGATATGCATTAACGAGCCCTCCACTTTTGTGGAAAAGGTATATGGCATTGAGCAATTCACCGTATATATCAAGCTGTAGCTGATTCCTTGCCCCGTTACCGAACCTCACAGGTTTTGAATTTAAATAGCCTTCAAAATCATAGAAAACATTTTCATTGAAATTTTTTAAGTTGTTAATGGAGTAAAGTATTTTTATTCCATTCTCTCTCCTCAACCTGTCCATGAGATCATAAAGAAATTTTGCAGCCTCTTTTTTGTATCCAAGAAGGGAAAGGGATTCAATAACATATGCTGAATCCCTTATCCATGTAAATCTATAATCCCAGTTCCTTTCACCGCCTACGGATTCAGGAAGGCTTGATGTTGGTGCGGCCACAATCATTCCTGTTGGTTCAAATATAAGTGATTTTAAAACAAGTGCAGATCTGAAAACAAATTTTCTGTATAAACCACTGTAATTGCTCTGGTTTATCCAGTTTTTCCAGTAAGAAATCGTTTCCTCAAGTCTATCGTATGATTTGTAATCCTTCAAACGATGAAGGTTCTTTTCACCATATACCATAACAATCCATTCGGAACTGTTCTTTTCCAATGAAATTTTCCCGTATACCATGGATTGCTGCTTTTCTAGCTTAAAATCCGTTACAATTCCGGCAACATCATTCTTATTTTTAAAAATATAACCGTTATCCTTTTCAATTATGTTTACCTTTGATCTACCCAAATCAAAAACAGGTTTGAACTTTATTTCTACATCAATATCCTGTGTTGGAGTTTCAATGAGCCTATGTATTTCAGGGAAATAGATCGTTGAATATTCAGATGCAGGCATAAAATCCGTTAACCTTAAAACACTTCTTCCATTTTTTATAAATTCAGTGACAAGAACATTTGTGAAATCTTCATAGTACTGGTGAACATACAAATTTTCCCTTTTTAAAGGAGATATTGAAAAATAACCACCCTTATTTTTGTCAAGTATGGAAAAGAAGAGAGGGTTGGAATTGAAATTTGGAAAACAGGCCCAGTCAATGGTTCCATCCATTCCAACCAGGGCTGCTGTTCTATTGTTTGCGATCATTCCATGGTGGTTTATTTTTACGTATCCGTCCTGGTATATATCACTTAAGGGATAAACATTGTGGTTGTTCATAATTAATGATCACGCCAGGTTCCGCTTACCACCCAGACAGGTTCATTTTCATCGAAATATTCCTGACCCCTTACACTGTATTCTTCAATAATTTTTTCATTTATATCTATTCCCAGACCGGGTTTATCCGGAACTTTGAAATGACCATCTTCAACAGGTGTTCCATTGTATATTAAGTCCCTTTTCCATTGAGGGAAAACATCATAGAATGATTCCTGAATCAGGAAGAATGGAATGTATGCATCCATCTGCAATGTTGCCGCATTCTGTACCGGTCCAAAGGCGTTATGGAATGCCATTTCAACACCAAAGGCTTCAGCCATACCAACAATCTTTTTCGCTTCCGTTATGCCGCCTGAGTTGGTTATATCCAGTTGGAGAAAATCAACAACATTTTCTTTCAGATATTGCAATGCCAGTATCTTGTGTGTAATTCTTTCACCCAGCGCAATGCGCAATTTTGTTGAGTTCCTGTACTTTTTCAATCCATCAATATCTTCAGGATGAACAGGTTCTTCAACAAATAGAATGTTTTCAAACTCTTCAAGCCTTTTTGCTATCATTATTGCAGAATTTACGTTGAACCTACCATGGTGCTCTATGAGAAGATCCACATCCTTTCCAGCACTTTCACCTATGGCTTTAATAATATTTACTGCATTTTCAATGCCTTCCTTATCAATGTAATCGTAATAATGGTAGAATGGATCGAACTTAAGTGCTTTGTATCCCTTATTTACCCATTCCCTGGCCTTT
>JAVRLJ010000120.1:0-2565 GCA_031961585.1 Thermoplasmatota archaeon
GGTGTAAGCTGTCCCTCAGGTCCCTTAAACTCAGGTGGTGAATCCACCTCCAGTTCATGGTTTTTAATCTTTATTCTTGTTCTCCTATCATCAATCCATTCCACATTCCCGTAATAATCGTACATAAAATGGATATTGAAATTAATTAGATTAAACTTTCTTTAAAGTTTATATAGTGCATTTTCTCTCAACACCCATATGGATAGAGTTAAAAAAATTGAGGATGAAATTTTCCTAAACAGGGTTGATCTTCCCGATAATTCACTAAAATTTTTAAATTCCTATATAATTAAATCTCAGGATAAAACAGCTTTGGTTGATACGGGAATGAACAATCCCGTTTCTTTCAATTCTTTGATTGAAAATCTTTCTTCTCTAAAAATTGAAAAATTGGATTATATAATTATCACACATCTGCACAATGACCATATAGGTTTGCTTGAAAAAATTTATAACTTGAATAAAAATGCTAAAATATTAATATTCAAAAAGGAAAGGGAAACTATAGGAAAAATGCTTGAAAGGTTCGAGAATGAGGAGGAAACAAAAAATTATCTTGAAAAACTTGGATTCGATAAAGAAACACTTAAGGTTTTCAATTACTGGAAAATGGATCTTGATCCCTATAACCTAGTTATTAAAAAATCGGAAACGCTTGAGGAAGGAACGATAAAGATTGGTAATTCTGAATTCAATGTGATATGGACACCTGGTCATACACCAGGACATATGTGTCTTCTTCATAATTCTTCAAATAAAATCATATGCGGTGATCATATTCTAAAGAATATAACACCAAACATTTCATTTCTGTATGAGGAAAACAACCTTCTTGATTACTTTAGAAGCCTTGATAAGGTAAAAAATATTGCCCCTGATTTAATTTTACCCGGCCATAATGGTTTTATAAAAAATGTTAAGGAAAGAATTGAAGAGCTGAGAAAACATCATGTTGAAAGGCTTGATGAAGTTTTAAGAATTCTTGAAAATAAAGAAATGAATCTCTATGAAATTGCATCAAGAATGACATGGAGTTCAAAAAATGATTTTATGAAAATGGATAGCTTTCAAAAATACATGGCACTTGGGGAAGCAATGGCACATGTGATTTATCTCGAAAATGAAAATCTTGTGGAAAGAATTGAAATTGATGGAAAAATAAAGTTCAGAGTTTTGAAGAAAAATTAATAGGGTAAGATTCAAATTTACATCATATGGTGAAAATTGCTGTTTTTGGATCTGGCACCATGGGTCATGGGATCGCTCTTGTTTCAGCAATGAAATATGAAACAACACTTATTGATGTTAATGATGAAATATTGAAAAGAGCAATTGAAAGAATTGGAAAGAATTTGAAGAAACTTGAGGAAGAGGGTAAAATAAAAAATTACAATGAAATAATTTCAAGGATTAAGTTATCAAAGAATATTGAAGATTGCAGGGATGCTGACATAATAATCGAGGCAATACCTGAAAGGGAGGATCTAAAAATAAACCTTTATAAGAACATTGAAAAATTTGCAAAAGAGGATGCAATTATTGCAACAAACACATCAACAATTCCAATAAATACACTTTCAAGGAATATTGATAGAAAGGGAAATTTTATTGGTTTACATTTCTTCAATCCACCATACAGGTTAAAACTTGTTGAAATTGTTCTTTCAGAATTCGCTGAAAAATCAAATGTAGAGAAAATAAAAAATTTCCTTGAGAATATTGGCATGGATTACATTGTTGTTAAAAAGGATGTACCAGGTTTCGTTGTTAACAGAATCAATCTAAGAATATTTGAAAGTGCATTCAAGCTTGCTGAAAAATACAGGATGGAAGATATTGATGCTGTGGCAAAGTACAGGTTAAATTTACCCATGGGATTTTTTGAACTCTTTGATTTCATTGGTCTTGATGTTTTGCTTGACGTGATTAATTCTTTAAAAAGGTATGGATATCAGTTTTTTGATACAAAACTGCTTGAGGAAAGGGTAAAATCCGGGAAACTGGGGAACAAAACAGGGGAGGGCTTTTACAAACATGATAGGAAAATAGATTTTCCAAGGGATAAAATGTATTCAATAAATCCTCTGGAATTCATAGCGCCTGGTGTGAACGAAGCAGCATGGTTAATTGAAAAAAATGTGGCAAATGTGGATGATATAGAAAAGGGCATGAAAAAGGGTATGAACTACCCGAAGGGCCTGCTTGTTTATGCTGATGAGTATGGAATTGATGAGATAGTTAATTTTCTAAAAAATAAAAACTTGGACGTTAATGATCTTCTTGTTTCAATGGCAAAGGATGGAAAACTTGGCATTAAAACAGGTATGGGTTTTCATTCCTGGCCATATGAAAGGAAGGAATTTCCCAGGCTTGTTTATGAAAAAAGAAGGGATCATGCATGGATCACAATGAACAGGGAGGATAAACTAAATGCACTTGATGAACAGCTATGGATTGATCTTAAAAGGGCTTTTGAGATTGCAAACAGAGACAAAAGTGTGAAATGTATAATTTTAACAGGTAAGGGTAATGCATTCTGTGCGGGTGATGACATAAATGTCATGG
>JAVRLJ010000121.1:0-2552 GCA_031961585.1 Thermoplasmatota archaeon
GTGATCCTATGAAAACAAAATCCTTTGAATCCTCCCCATGCCATTTATACTCTGGAATTTTATTCACATGTGGAACATAGATTATCCTTTCCCTTTCCTTTCCGTATATTTTAACTATTGATTCAATATCCTCCTTTGAGACAGAAAAAATAACATCGGCCCTTTCAACCATTGATTTTTCTATAGCATAAGTTTCCTTCTGGTATCTGTTGTTATTCCTTAAAAGATATTCAACGTTGTGTGCATCATAAACAACAAATTTGTTTGATAATAAATCTTCAACAATTGGATAGCTCCACGGCCCTTCAAAAACAATTATATCATAATTTTTAACAAGTTCCCTTAACCTTTTTTTGTACCTTTTTCTTACAAGGAAAGATCTTGAAATTCCAATTTCAAAGTACCTTTCCTTTTTTATGAAAGAATAGAATGTGTAAATTATTGACCTGTACTGTTCAAATTCCTTATAAATGAAATCCCTGAAAACGTATCCACCAAAGGATATAATTTTTCTATCCTTTCCTTCAAATAAACTGTAACATCTTAATGCGTATGCGCTCGAATACGGTGGATATATTCTTCCATGGGCAATCTGCAAAATTTTCATATCCATCATCTTATATCGGGCAATACAAACTTTTCAGTACCTTTGTAAATATAAAGTTCATCAATGAGATCCCTTAAAATATCCTTTTTTTCTTTTGGATCCACGTTCTTCTTTCCATATGTGAATTCATCAATGTTTCCATTAAGACCATTAACAACAAGTTTGTAGTTGTTCTTGAAAACAGCCTTCTTTGGATAACCGTACTTTTCCCTGAGATTATCTATATTAAGATCTTTAAAGAGATCATGCTGTTTCAATACCTTTTCCATGTTGTGTATGAAACCATATACCTCACTGAAAACAACATCCCTTGAGAAATTACCTGATGATCCTGTTTCAACAACATTTTTTATTAGATCCGGAATATTCACAAGGCTCTGATAACCTTTCTGTTCCATGATCTTTACATCCTTCGGGTATTTAACAATAAAAGGTACTTCAACAATTTCATCGTAGAGGAAATTACCATGACCATAGTAGTTCCTTTCCCTTATTGCCTGACCATGGTCCGATATTAAAATTATTAAAGAATTATCGTACTGTTTACTGTTTTTCAAATATTGCAAAAATTTTCCAAAGTAATAATCTAGGTTCTTCAGTGATTTCTTATAACCATTTACTATTTCTTTAATTCTATTTTCCGGAATTCTTTTTTTCTCAAAGAGATCAAGGTACTGTGTTATTGTTGTTTCAAGGACCTTGGTTTCCCACAATGTAACAGGTTCATGAACCTCCATGAAGTTTAAAAATATAAAGAATGGTGTTTCAAATGAACTATGGTAAATTGTGTTTAAAATACTATCAGCACCCTTTTTGAATGGATGACCACCAGTTTTGAATTTTTCCCTCATTATTTTTCTGTATGCTTTATAATACTTTATAAGTTCACCCATTTCCCCTTTTTTAATTAAATTTTTAAATGCCTCGTATCTGTTTTCTCCATATTTTTTATATTCCATTAAGAATTCCTCATCCTCAAATGTTACATAATCTGCTGTGAAAAAGCTAAAAAATTTAAAATCCCTGTCAAATGCAGTCTGGGGCGAAAGCCATGGATTTGCGGAAAATCCTAATGTGTTGTAACCTGATTTTTCCAGATACTGAATAATGCTCCAGCCGGTATAATATTCAGAAATCAAATCTATAATATTTTTATCACCATTAAAATAATCCTCATGTATCTTATGTTCAATTGGATACAAACCTGTAAAAAATGATGCATGGGAAGGAACCGTCCAGGGCGATGGTGCAATCGCATTCTTATAAACAACAGCATCCTTAACGAATTCGTTAAGGTATGGTGTTTCAGCATTACCACCGTACTGTGGAAGAACATCCTTCCTTAGCGTATCAAAGACTACCAGAATTACATTAGGGTAATTTTGCATACAATGTTAATCATGATAGACTATTTAAAGATTTTAAACTCACTCCCTTTTGAATGTCCCAACCCTTTCAATTCCATAAGGGTTTTTTAATTTCAGAATTAAATATAAAATGAAGATGGATAAAGCAATTATCAATGAAAAAATCATGGCAAGGAAAAATATGTTGGTGAAGGTAAGAAAATCAATTATTATTGATGAAACAATTACAAAAGTTACGAATATTGGAATAAAAAGATGCCTGAAAATTTTCAAACTTTTTCTCCTATAGTTGTATAATAAAAGACTTATTCCTGCAAACATATGGTTTGTGAAACTGAAAAATCCAGCCATTGTGAGAAGAAAAACCGAAGCTATAAGGGGGCCAAGAAATAATCCGGAAAAGATTACAGCGATTGTTGAAATTATTGAGGTGAAAATTAAATTATAGTATGGTGTTCCATATCTGTTTGTTAATGAAAAGGATTTTGGGAAGAGAACATCTTCCATTGATCCACCATATGACATTCTTAATGAATTGTTTAGAACAGCTATACCTGAGCTCAAAAAGCTGTTTATTA
>JAVRLJ010000122.1:0-2480 GCA_031961585.1 Thermoplasmatota archaeon
TGGGTATGGAATACCAACAATAACAACCATCTCAAGTATATTCTCCGGAAAATCTATTCCCTCGCTTATTCTGCTACCAAAAACTGAAAAAAATGTCCCTCCATGCCTTTTGAATAGATGTATGTATCTTGTGAATTCTGACTGTGTTATATTCTGCCTTTCAATGAATATTTCACCATTAACGATTATATCCTCATTTAGGATCTTTTCCATGATTCTGTACGATGGGAAGAGAACAAGGGCATTGTGACCCTTTGAAAGTATTTTCTCAAGAATACCTGCAATTTTCTTACTCTCTTCACTGTTCCTTTCAATGATTTCATATTTTGTTGTTACATTATCAATGTAATATACCTTCAAATTTTCAGGAGGGAATGGTGATGGATAGGATGCCTTTTTTGGCCTAACATTTTCAAAAACAAGGCTTTCGTATTCATCTAACGGTTTTAAAGTTCCGGACATATGTATTGAAGAATGGACCTTCTCAACAACAGATGTTATGGGCTTTGGATCTATTGAAAATAATTCAAGCCTTAAAATATCATCCTTTGTTATCAGCCTTACTGTATCCTTTGAATCGTTCTCAAAAAATTCGAGAAGAAAATTTGAAAGGTTCCATATGTAGGATCTAGGTAAGGTACCCTGGTTCAATTTTTTGTTCCTTATATATTCACCGAATGCCACAAGATTGTTAAGGAAAACTATAACATCATCCCTTGAAGAATTCAATTTTTCAGCAAGCATGTCAAGGAAAAGTGAATGGGAGATTGGTGAATCCTCCCTATCCTTCAATGTTTCATTTTCAAAGTAGGAAATTACTTCCCTTAAAGTTTCAAGGAAATATGATAGTTTTATATTTTTATAATTAATTTCACCGAATTCCCTCACCTCCCTATCGGTTGCATTTATTGATCTTATGGAAAGTGATAAACTTCTCAGGGATCTTGCAAAATCCGGTAAATTGTGGGCCTCATCAACAATTAATATTATTTCATCAAGGTTTGTGTTTGACCAGTCCAGGAGCCTTGACCTGATGAACGGGTCAAAGAAATACATGTAGGGCATGACAATTAAACTTGCATCTTTCGTTAAATTCTTTATTGCCTCGTATGCGCATATCTCATCCTCAAGGGCCCTGTCTATGAATTCCTGTGCTGTAAAAACATTCCTTTTTCCAAAGTTCAAAAGCTCCTCTCCCTTTTCAAGGTAATTGTTATAAAATATACAGGAATCATACTTTCCATTCTCAACATCCTTCTTTTTCCTTTCACATAAAAGTGCAAACTCTTCAGGTGTGGCATCAATGATCTTTTCCTTCATCATCAAAAGGCAGTAATTGTTTCTTCCCTGGAGTGAAACGGATCCAAATTGGTAATTTTTCCTTAGCAATTTTGCCTCCTTAATTACCTGTTCCTGCTGTGAATTTGTCCTTGTGAGGTAAAAGACCTTGAGGTTATTTTCAATTGCATATTCGAGAGAAGGTGCCAAAACAGCTATTGTTTTACCTATTCCTGTAGGGGCCTCAAGAATAACATGATCCTTTTTTGTAATAGCCTCCTCTACAAATTTTACAATCTCATCCTGGTATTTTCTGAAACCATAGGGGAAAAATTTCATCCTAACGCCGCGGGGGAGATTCGAACTCCCGCTCCCTATTCGGGAACCAGCTCTCAAGGCTGGCGCCGTGGTCCGCTTGGCTACCGCGGCCCAGATACCATATGTTTTTCTATATTTTTAAGTTTCTCTTTTAATGAAAAAATGTAATATTTCATTAGAAACTCTTAAATACATTTTTGAATTTAGAACTCAACATGGCCGATGAAGGAAAAAATGTGGGATTTCAGTCAGCTGCAGGTTTGATAAGGTACTTTGAGGAAGAGAAATCCCGCGGTCCAAAGATGGATCCAAAGCTTGTTATTTACATTGCAATCATTGGAACAATAATAGTTGAGATCCTTAAGGTCTGGGTTCCAATCCACTGAAAATATTTTATATCTTTTTGATATGTACCAGATAAAAGCTCCGGTGGTGTAGTCCGGTCAAGCATATCGGCCTTTCGAGTTTTAACAACGAGGAAAGCCGACGACCCGGGTTCAAATCCCGGCCGGAGCATATCATAAACCATAAAACTTTTGAAAGAAGTATGCTATGGTTAAAGTGACCCATGATATTGTTAGACCAACAAATACACCTTTAAAATAAATATTGCTTGTTGAATAAAATACGATTATAAAAATAACGCTCAGAATAATTTCGAGGAAAATGAGAGCGGGTAAAAGATAATTCTTCAATATATTTTTTCTCCATTCTTTCATGCAAGAAAATAAAATGTTTTACCATTTTAAATTTTTTTAAAAGAAAAGATTTAATTTATGGGAATACAATAATCAAACTATGATAATAAGGGAAAAGAGTGAACTGACAAAGATGCTCATTCTCATTGAATTAATGCATGGGAAAAGGAAAATAAGGGAGATTGC
>JAVRLJ010000123.1:0-2479 GCA_031961585.1 Thermoplasmatota archaeon
AATTCCTTAAGATCCCCGAGTCTTATGCCATCGGTACCATTATAATTTCCAAGTGATTCTGGTCTTAATCCAGAAAATGCAATTAAGGCTATTGCAACCCTTCCTCTCAATGATGCTTTTCTTAAAATCTTTGAAAGTTCTTCTTTGTTCGGAACTCTTTCATTTGCTATTGTTGGATTTTCATTCTCTCCTTTTATCTTAACATCAATTTTTAAATCTATATCATTGAATTTCAGCCATGATCTTATTACCCTTTTGAACCTTAATATATATGAACCCGCTTTGCCCTGATTCTCCAATGATCTAACAAAATCAAGGAACTTATTTTTGAATTCCTTTGGATTGTTTTTCGCATCATCAATTATCTTTTCAGGTGTTGTATTGTTCAATTCACAGTAAAGGCCAAGTGTTCTTAAATAAACATCCCCTGTAATGTTTGATCCTGCCTTCAAATTTTCATACCATCTTCTTAAATCCTCATTTTCCAGATATTTTCTATATTTGGCTTCGAAGCTCATAATAGTATGTAATAGATAGTTCTATTTAAAGTATTCGCTTATTAATTAAAGCGGGCTCGGGGGGATTTGAACCCCTGACCATTCGGTTAAGAGCCGAACGCTCTACCTGGCTAAGCTACGAGCCCTAACCAAACCAAGATAATGAAAATCAATATAAACTTTTTCCGTATTCATTCCATCAATTTTACTCTCATACCTTCTATTTTATATTTACCATCTTCAATTATTTTTATTGCCTCAACTAAAGATTCATGTTCAAAGGGCAGGATTCTTTCTGCTAATGTTTCAGGTGTATCATTATCATAGACAGGAACGCATTTCTGTACTATTATTGGCCCTTTATCTATTTCCTTTCTCACAAAATGAACGGTGCACCCGGATACTTTGCATCCTGCTTCAATAACAGCTTTGTGAACAAACTCACCATAATAACCCTTTCCGCCAAAGCAGGGTAAAAGTGCAGGATGGATGTTTATTATTCTATCATAATAGGTATTTATGAATTTTTCAGTCAGAATTTTAAGGTAACCTGCAAGGACAACAAGATCAACTTTGTATTCTTCAAGAATTTTCATTATTTCTTCATCGTATTTTTCGGGTGTTTTATTCTTTGATGAAACAAAATATGCCGGAATATTTGCATTTTTAGCTCTTTGTAAAGCAAAAGCATCGCTTCTGTTTGAAATTACAACAACAACCTTTGATTTTATCTTTCCTGATAAAGATGCATCTATTATTGACTGTAAGTTTGTTCCCCTTCCTGAAACAAGTACACCAATGTTCATGATTAAATAAAATAAATACTTAAATTAGAAATTTTCTATTGTCTCTTTCAGCACCTTTTCTATTTTCTTTGCGGTACTTGAAACGTAACATTGTTTTGCCATTTTCCTTGCATTCACTCCGCATTCCTTTCTCAGGTCTTCATCAAGATAAGCAATTTTGATCTTTTCTGCAAGATCTTTTGGATCATTTTTTCTAAAAATTAATCCATTTACCTCATCGGTTATCAATTCGGAAACACCCGCTCCATTACTTACAATTGTGCACTTTTCATAGAGCCAGGATTCAACAACCGTGAGACCGAATCCTTCAGCTCTTGAAGGTAAAACAAAGAGATCAGCCCTCTGGTATGCGCTGTAAAGATCCTCTTTAGGTAAATAACCTGTAAAAATAACCTTATCCTCCAGATTTAACTGTTTTGTTAATCTGTTCAAATAATCCCTCCAGTCCTTTCCTTTTGATGATTTAAGTCCATTTTGACTGCTCGTGAAACTGCCGTTTCCAACAAGCATTACCTTTATATTTTCAATTTTTAATTTTTTTATAGCTTTTAAAAGAATATCCTGTGATTTTATTGGATCCATTCTTGCCACATTCAGCACAAGAAAATCATTTTCCCTAATGTTATACATTTTTGAAAAATTTTCAACACTTTCATCATCCACCTTTTTCCATTCCTTTGGATCAATGTGTGGATATACCTGGTATGCATGGCCTCTGAAACCCACTCTTATCAGACCCTCAAGATCCCTTTTTGTTGAAACAATAACAGAATCAAAACCCTCAAAGCTGTTCAATATAAACTTTTTTATCTGTTTGTTAAAATATTCCGGTATGAATGGGATATGCCATCTTAAAACAGCAGGCTTTGAAGGGCCTATGAAATTGCCCATTAAAAGCTGCTGAAAATCGTGAATAACGTAAATATCGAAATCGAATGAAGTATTAAGAACATTTTCTGTCAGTTTCCAGTTATGGTGTAAATATCCAAGATAATCTCTAAGATTGAAGGACCTATTTCCTATACCATGTATATTGTTCCAGAGGGTTTCTTTAAATGATGTATACTGAGTTAGAAGGTTATGAGGTAATGAGACATTATAAAGATGAAAGTTGTTGCTTAAAATTACATGCTTTGGTGCACCAGGGTTGAGAGAAAACCAGTGAATTTCGCTTGT
>JAVRLJ010000124.1:0-2393 GCA_031961585.1 Thermoplasmatota archaeon
CGATCACAGAAAGGTTAAGTACTATTTCTTAATTTCCATGTTGATTGTTATGGCGCAGGATCTTTCAAAAATAGGATTGAAATTACAGGAAAACACAAAACTTGACCAGAGAATGTCAAAAATAAAGTATAAAATAATGGTTATGAGCGGAAAGGGTGGTGTGGGAAAAACAACCGTTTCAGTGAACCTTGCAGTTGGTCTTGCAAACAAAGGCTATAAGGTTGGCTTGCTGGATTCAGATATACATGGGCCAGATGTTCCAAAGATGCTGGGTCTTGATAAAAGCCAGCTTACGGGTGATGAATCGGGAATATACCCTGTTGAATATTCTGAAAATTTGAAGGTGGTATCAATTGGCTTTATGCTTCCCGAGGAGGATGCACCCGTAATCTGGAGGGGATCATTGAAACACAAGGCAATTCAACAATTCCTTGAGGATGTTATATGGGGTGAGCTTGATTTTCTCGTCGTTGATCTTCCACCAGGAACGGGTGACGAACCATTGAGCCTTGTACAGTTGATAAAGAATGTAACAGGTATTGTTATTGTGATAACACCTCAGGAGGTTGCACTCCTTGATGCAAGGAAGGCAATCAATTTTGCAAAGCATGTTAATGTCAGGGTACTTGGAATAATTGAAAACATGTCGGGGGATATATTTGGTGTTGGCGGTGGGGAAAAGGCTGCAAACACATACAGTGTACCATTTCTGGGCAGAATTCACCTTGATCCGGAAATTGTTAAATCAGGGGATAGCGGTGTTCCATTCATGTTGAAAAATGGTAGCACCAAAGAGGAGTTTGATAAAATAATCGAAAATATTCTTTCCCAGATAAAATCATAATTTTTCAAAAACAGTTAGAAATCTTACAAGACTCCTGTGAACGTTGATCTTATGCGTTTCAATAATCCTGAATTTATCAAGGGCAGGGAAAGATAAACTCTTTTTTGGCAGAAAAAGTGAAACATGACCATGGGGTTTTAGAATCTTATAAAAGGTATCGAACATCCTTGAATACAATTTTTCCAGTGGTTCATAATATGTTGATGATGCCCTACCATAGGGGGGATCAGTTACAACTGCATCGAATTCTTCAAAGTTTATTGCCTCTGAAAAATCCCCCTGATATATTTCTGCATTTAAATTAAAATATTTCAAATTCTCAATGCAAGCATGAACCATTTCGGGATCCCTGTCCAGGCCCACAGATTCAATGCCCATGGATGCAGATTCCATTATAATGCTTCCCGTCCCGCAGAATGGATCTATAATTCTCATTCCCTTTTTTACCCTTGCCATGTTAACAAGCAACCTTGCAATCTTTGGTTGGAGTGATGTGTTTGTTCTATAGGGCCTTTTTTCAATAACCCTTTTCATAAATTCTCTTTTCACATTTCTAACATTTCTGACAATAAACATGTTATCCATTTCAATGAAATAAATCATTTCTTGAGGATTTTCCAGAGAAACTATCCCATTGATTTTTTTACCAGCTTCCCTTTCAATTTCCCTTGTATCTTTATCATATTTTGAAAAGTTCCTGTACCTTACCATGAATGTCTTTCCATCAAGATCCATGTCAATTTCATCAAAATTTTTAATCTCTTTGTAAAAAATTCCAGCCCATCTTGACATTGATGCCCTTTCAATAACAGGATCTATGCTATTGCTGTTTATAAAAACAATAGGATACTTTAATTCAAATGAAAAATCTATGGATTCACCTTCCATTATTGCTATTATTTCCGAGAGAGGTAATGTTTCCTGCTCCTTTGAAAGTTCCACAACAAACATCAATTACATCCAGGATAAAGAACAGACAACAAAATTATCCTCAATCCTGATGAAATTTTTACACTTTTTACACTCCTTCACGGGTATTAGGTCATTGTAAAGGGGACAAAAAACTTCATTATCCTTAATTTCCCTGTACTTTGGTGCAAGTACTTCCGGGCTCTTTCCTCTTTCCATCTTCAACACCAATATAAATAAGAAAAACGTATTACATAAATTTTTTCTCCATGATCCTTTCAGCATTTTTAATAGTTTGTTCTATAATGAGAACTGTTGTAACACTTCCAACACCGCCAGGAACTGGAGTTATCATAGAGACCTTATCTTTCAAACTGTCGAAATCCGCGTCACCAACTATTCTGTTTTCGACGCTGTTTATGCCAACATCTATTACAATGGATTTTTCTGTAACCATGTTTTCTTTCAGGAAGAATGGTTTACCAACAGCAACAACTATTATATCCGAATCCATTGTTTCATTCTCAATGTTTAAGGTTTTACTATGACATATTTTTACTGTTGCATCCCTGTTCAGGAATAGCATGGCAAGAGGCTTTCCAACAACAGGTGTTCTGTTTATTATACAAACCCTTTTACC
>JAVRLJ010000125.1:0-2328 GCA_031961585.1 Thermoplasmatota archaeon
TCTTTTAGCAAGTTTGTAGTTTGCAATGTCATTTTTTATGTTTATTTCCGCAGGTGATCCGGCCCCTTAAATTATAATTAAATCATGGGCATTCAATTTTTTAAAAGATGAAATTATTTTTTCAAAGAGGTCAAATTTTTGGGAAAACATGTAATGCATTGAATCCATTGTACCTATATGTTTTCCAAGTAAAACAACATGCGTTCTATCTTTTTCAGGCTTTAAAAGAATAGGGTTTATTTCCACACTGGGTTCAATTTTGCAAGCCCTTGCCTGAATGATCTGCGCATATGCTATTTCTCCGCCAAGACCAACACCAGAATTAAGGGAGATGTTCTGCGCCTTGAAAGGAACAACATCTATACCCATTTCCCTGTAAATTCTGCATAGAGCTGTAACGATAATGGATTTACCAGCACCTGATGATGTACCCATGATGAATATGGGTCTATATTTCCATAATTCACACCCTTTAAAACATTGAATTGAATTTTCTCCAATTTTTCAAGAAAAAAATCATTTTCCTTTCTCTTTTTAATTGAGAACCTTATTGCATTTGGTAATGAAAAGCTTGTACAATCCCTGACAAGTATGTTATTTTTGTAAAAGTATTCATGCACCTTTTTTGCATCACCCACATCAACGAGAAAGAAATTTGCATGTGTTTTCAAACCTGTCCTTCTGATTATTCTTTCCCTCTCCTTTTTAATTTTCTCAACACTTTCATTCAGAAAATCAGAATTATTTAGAGCATAATGGGCAAAGGAACATCCCAAGGATCCTATTGACCATGGGGACCTGAAAATTTTCATTCTTTCTATGATTTCACCCTTTCCAAATGCATACCCAACCCTGATTCCAGGAACACTGAATGGTTTTGTAAAACTTCTTAGAACAATAACGTTATCATTGTAATAATCGGGTTTTCTATCAGAAAAATCTAAGAAAGATTCATCAAGTATCACCATGATTCCCTTACTCTCCGTAACATCAAAAAGATCTTCCGTATCCATAAACTTACCTGTGGGATTGTTTGGGTTGCAGAAGAAAAGAACATCACCCTCTCTTACAAGATCTTTTACGCCAGGATCCATTTTGTTAACAAAAATTTTTTTCATTGAAAAAAGATCTGCAATTCTTTCATATTCACCATAGGTATACTTTGGAATTATTGCCCTTTTATTTTTAAATACAAATCCAACCATGTAAAGTAATTCTGTGATTCCCGCTCCAAGAACAACACTTCCATATATTTTCAATTTTTCTTTTATTTTCCAGGGAATCGCAGTAGGGATATGAGAAAAAATCTGAATCCTTTATTGCATCCTTAAGAAATGGTGGTCTGTAAGGATTTGCCGAGAATGAAAAATCCATAATATTTTTTTCATATTCCCTTGCCCCACCATGGTAGACCATATGAAAGCACCCCTATTACAATAATCATCCATATTGTTGTAACAATTCCAATATACCTTATTGATGTTAAAACATCATCCTTTGTTGGATAATTTTTTCCATCAATTCTGTAATAGTTTATCTTTTCAAGTGTAACGTTCAATACGCCAGCCATGGATGCTATTGTGTACACACCATTTGTTTTCAATTTTCTGTACTTTTTTAATTTTTCCATGACATTTTTTGGTTTTAATAATAAAAATATGAAACCTGTTATTCTTGCTGGTATGAAATTTGCAATATCATCAAGCCTTGCGGCAAATTTTCCAAAATATTCGTATTTTTCATTTCTATAACCAATCATTGCATCAAATGTGTTTATTATTCTGTAAACAAAAGCTCCTATGGTTCCAAAGAAAATAAAGTAGAAAAGGGGTGAAACAATGGAATCAACAATGTTTTCAGCACCACTTTCTATTGCAGCAGAATACAGATGCTCCCTATCCAGATTACTTACATCCCTGCTAACAATCATAGATACATTTTTCCTCAATTTTTCTGTATCATCAATTGCACACCTTTTCACATGCCTTATTAAAGAGAAAATTGAAAATGAACCCTTCAGAAAGAATACCTGTAGAATTATACCGGCGATTCAATCCTTCAAATAATTAAAAAGGAAATAGAGAAGAAGAACAAAGAAAATAATTGTAAAAACTTCAAGTATTAGTCCTTCAAAAAATTCCACATACTTTGATCTTTTCCTTCTCCTTTTATCAAAGAATTCAATTATTTTACCTACCCATAACAACAGGATGAATAATACTTGGATATTCACCAATAAAATCGACTATCAGGGCAAGAATTAAAATAACAATTATGGATACAGCATCCTTGCACTCTTTTCCTTTTTCATTATTCTATAGGCATAAA
>JAVRLJ010000126.1:0-2305 GCA_031961585.1 Thermoplasmatota archaeon
AAATGTGAATAAACGCAGAATCCACCATATTATTGGAGAAGAAAAACCATATGGTATACTTTAATTTAAGATCTAAAAATTTTATAATATACATATCCACCAAAAGCCTGTATCATTCCTCCAAGGATCAATGGTAATGGAACATAAATATCCATTAAATAACCTGCAGCACCGGATGTGCTCTGTGAAATTCTACCAGCTATACCCTGTATGCTTGTGGCAGTTCCATAATCCCCTTCTTTTATGCCTCTTATATTTATTGCTGTTCTTATTGGCTGACCGAAGCCGGCAAAGAAGGATCTAATAGAATAAACAACACCTGAAAGAATAAAAGATGGCATTATAGCCATAATAATTAACAACAATCCCTGCATAACCCTGGTTAGGGATCCAAAGTAAACAACCTTATTTTGATTTTCATATTCAACTTTTGTTGCAAGGTATGAGGCTATTGCTGTTATAAAATACGAGAATATGAAGAGCAAACCTATCTGTGATGGAGAAACGTTGTATCTTATTTCAAGCCAGGCAGATAAAAGCATGACTGAAAAGCCAAGACCTATTCCATTTATTGAGTTTGCTAGTATTACTTTTAAAGAGTATCTTCCACTTTCTTTTTCCATAAATTTTGAAACCTTTTTTGTCCCCTTCCTTTCCTGAACAAAAATTAAAAAAACAATTGAAATAATGATAAGTATTAAAGAAAATAGATAAAGTAATCTGAATGCACCTACATTTCCAAAATAGGGCTGGATAAAACCATGGAAATATAGAAGGACGGCACCACCGATGGATGAAAATGCACCAACTGCAGATAAAGTTCCAATTTTTTTTATTCTATCCTTTTCATCTGGCCAGTTTTTGGCTATGAGAGCGGATGTACCGGGTGAGAAAGCTCCTCTCATTGCTCCAGGACCACCACCAATTCCGCTTACTATTATCCCGGCTATTATCAAAATAGGGTTATTTGAGAAGGAAAGTATCAGGAAAAGTATAAATGGTAAAATTTCCGCTAAAATGAGAATTTTCTTGTATCCTATTCTATCACCAAAGAAACCAAATGTGAATGTTATAAGTGATGTTGTTAATGTTAGTATAAAATAAACAATGCCCACAAAGATAATATTGTATTTGAGAGCAAGAAGGTAAAGTGGTATGGAAAGTCCTGCAAAGGATATTGAAATACTTCTCATCGCTCTCGAAACGATGAGGAACCTGAATGAATATTCCAGACTTTCCATTATTTTATACATGAACACTTTTCATTATTAAATTTAATTTTAATTAAAGTAAATTTTAATATTTTAAAGAACATTTTCAGGGTAATGGTATCAAGGGAATTGAATAAAGACTCATTTGGATTACTGGGTGCGATTGCGCAGGGAATTGGAATGAACGGCCCTGCAGCAACAATTTCTCTTTATTTTGTAGGTTTATCAATTTATGTTGGAAAAAACCTTCCTCTTGCCGTTATTTTTGCCTGGATTGTCTATCTTTCCATGACATTAATAATGTATGAATGGTCAAAGATTTTATCAGGTCCGCATCCATGGGCTATAGTTAATAGAATGGGTCTTGGAAAATTTTTTGCATTTTACGGTCTCACCGGTTACTGGCTTTACTATATTCTAGGTTTTTCTGGTTTTGCGGCGCTTGGTTTTTCAAACTTCCTTTATTTACTTTTTCCGGATGTAAACAAAAATTTTTCCTGGATAATCTTTGCAATTATACTTATAATACTTTCTTCATTTATTTCATATAAGGGAATAAAAATATCAATAAAATACCAGATAATAACAGGTTTTGCCGAGGTAATTTTTTTGAATTTAACATCCATTGCACTTATTATACTTGCAGGTAACAGGAACACTGTTGATGTTTTTTATCCCATTAGCGGTAATGTTTTCGTTGCATCCATTTTTGCCATAAGTACATTTGGTGGATTGAACGGTGTTATTCCCCTTTCCATGGAAAGCAGGGATCCAAGAAAAACAGTACCAAGATCTCTTATAATTGTATCAATAATTCTTGGAATAACAATAATTATGAATTCATATGCACAGACCATTATATTCGGGCCATCAAATATGTCCTATTATTCAAGCATTCCAGATCCAGGTATTTTAATATATTCAGAGTACCTTAATCCAATAATCTCCTTTATTCTTATTCTATTTGTAATAAACAGCTTTTTGAGCTCAGGTATAGCTGTTCTAAACAATTCATTAAGAATGTCATATGGTGGATCAATGGAAGATGTTCTCTTCCCAAAATCCTTTTCATTAACAAACAGATATGGAACACC
>JAVRLJ010000127.1:0-2294 GCA_031961585.1 Thermoplasmatota archaeon
TTGCTATAACAAACTTCACATTCTTTTCAACACATTCCTTAACACTATCAGGAACATACTTTGCAGGTAAAACTATCACTGCAAGGTCTATTTCATCATTTATTTCATTTATTGATCTATAACATTTTAAACCAAGAATCTCATCGGCTTTTGGATTAACAGGATAAATTTTTCCAGTGTACCCCTGTGTTAATAGATTTTTTAAAATCACATTACCTATCTTATCCTCTTCCCTTGATGCACCAATTACAGCTATTGATCCTGGGTTTAACAAAGATTCTATCATCCGTTTCCCCAAATGTGCCATCATAAATTAATTTTTTGAAAAATTAAACAATAAAAGTAAATGAAAAACTATGATAAAAAGAATTAGTAGAGATCCATAGGGGAGAAAATGAAATATAAACCATTTCTTGATTTATTTGAATCACTTCTACTGCTGATCCTTTGGTGACATTTAAAAAATGTTATAAATATTTAATATAAAATTTATTAGTTATTGGGAAATAAAAAATTGTATATTTTCACCAATAATACCATTTCCAGCTTCCTGTCAAAAGTTCATTTATCCATAACTTTAATTCATTTCCAACAATTCTTCTAAAACTATCCCATTCCGATGGCTCTCCATTAAATTCTGACTTCATTTTTGCATCCTTCAGATAGTCTGCAATAATCATTCCAGTAAAATTCATTGGAGAAATAATAATGCGATAAGGATCACCGTACATGCTGAGAATAACTTTATCCAGTACATGGAAATATTCATTCCTTAATATTGTTCTGCCTGAAACAACAATTGAAATACCCCTGAATTTTTCAGGAACGGGTGTTTCACTTCTTATGAAGAAACCCTTTATTGACGCATCTTTTATTTTATAATTAAAATAATGTGTATCAACAGCATCTGGCCTCCAGGGTTCAACCCTTTCACCGTTCACCCTTACCTCCTTCACACTATAATATCCGAGTAAAACGGCGTTGAAATTTTCCCTCAATATTCTTATAACATTCTCTTTGTTTATTTTTCCTCTATCTTCCTTATTCAGCTTCACCTTAAAAACTGTACCTGTATTCAATATAAATTCATCCGGTTCAACAGGTACCCAGTGAATCCCTTCCCTTTCATCAAATTTCATGAGACCTGCCCTGATCGTTTTTTCATATTTTGTTTCAGTAATGATATATTCAGCCCTGTCAATATAGATCTTTGCACCCATATTTTCCATTTTCCTTTTTTTAAATCCTTCCGGAATTTTAAGCTGATGGTATTCCGTGAATTCTTTAATGTCCATACCTCTTCCGTTGTCCTTTATAACATAAAAATCATCATCCACGTATATTTCAATAATACTTGGCTCATATTTCAGAGCATGCTCAAAGGTTTCAACTACAAGCAATTCAAGAGGATCCATAAAATACCTCATACCCTCAATTATATCTTTATAGGTTACAAGAATTCCACTCTTTTCAACTTCAATCGGGAATTGAAATTTTTTAAGGTACTGGCTTGTTAATCTATTCAGATCTTTAGATTCCAGAAGACCTGAATCGGTGATTTTGAAATGAAATTCATCGGTTCTTTCAATCAACCCTGCTTTAAGGAGATTCATCAATGCTGTTTCAATCCTATCATAAAGAATTTTCTTACCATCCTTCATAAATGTATCTTCATCCAATTGGAACTGAATTGTAATATTCTCAAAAACTTCAATAATCTCATGCTCTTCACCATCAATAAAAAGGCCTAAAACATTGCCCAGAAGATCCTCAACATCAGGTAGATCCATATACCATTCACCCCTTTAAATCATTACAATTACAATTTTAAAATTTTTGATAATGATTTTAAAATACAGCCAGCACAATTTTTTAAATCCATCATGAAAATTTTTTTATATCAACAGATATTGAAGGATAAAGGCAATGTTCCCTTAGGGGAGAAGCCAAGGATGTGGAATTATGTCAAAAAGCATGTACAAATATATTTCGGAACTATGGAAGAGACCAAAAGACGGAATGCTTGGAGAGATACAATGGGAAAGGATGATACAGTGGAGAAAGGGTCCTGCTGTTGTAAGGATTGAAAGGCCAACAAGGCTTGACAGGGCAAGGGCACTTGGTTATAAGGCAAAGCAGGGTGTTATTGTTGTAAGGTCAAGGGTGAGAAGAGGAGGATTCAACAAACCGCAGATAAGGGCAGGAAGGAGACCTAAAAGAAGGGGTATTTTAAAAATTACATTAAGGAAAAGCATACAGAGAATAGCTGAGGAAAGGGCTGCAAAGAGATACCC
>JAVRLJ010000128.1:0-2294 GCA_031961585.1 Thermoplasmatota archaeon
TATGGATCTCATTGTTCTCATAACATCCTCCTCACTTTCATTCTCCCTCATTTCCTTACCTGTGAATTTAATGAAAACTGAATCAAGACTTGGTTTTTCAACCTTAACCCTTATTATTTTAATATTGTTCTCATATACCCTTTTGAACAGTTCAGGAATGAATGTTTCACTCTCCTTCACTTTAAACCTAACAGTATTGTTACCAATTATTTCAAAATCTGTTGTTTCATTCTGAAGTATTGACCTTACAGCCTCAACATTCTGAACCGTTAGATCTATAATATCAAAACCGACCATTGCCTTCAGTTCTGATGGTGTTCCTGTTACAACAATTTTTCCATGGTCTATTATTGAAATTCTATCACAGAGATTATCAGCCTCATCAAGGTAGTGTGTTGTTAAAAAAATTGTTATGCCGAGATCCTTCCTTAGCTTTGTTATGTAATCCCACATCCTTGCCCTTGTCTGAACATCCAGACCAAGGGTTGGTTCATCAAGGAAAAGCACCTCAGGATCATGAATTAAACCTGTGATCAAATCAAGCCTTTTCCTCATACCGCCTGAATAGGTTGAAACAAGCCTGTCCTTTGCTTCGTAAAGATCAACAAGCTCCAGTAATTCCTTTGCTTTTCTCCTTGCCTCATCCTTTGGTATACCGAAGAAACTTGCCTGAAGTTCAAGGTTTTCAATGCCCTTAAGATCATCATCAACTGCAAGATCCTGCGGTACCAATCCAACTATCTTTCTTACCCTATCCCTTTCCTTCAAAATATCCATTCCATCTATCCATGCGTTTCCTGATGTTGGTTTAATAAGCGTGGTTAAAATTTTCACTGTTGTTGTTTTACCGGCTCCGTTTGGTCCTAGGAAACCGAATATTTCACTCTTCTCTACCTTCAGGTTAAGGTTGTCAACAGCCCTTATGCTTCCCTTGTAAATTTTAACAAGATCCTTTGTTTCAATCATTGACATTTTCACAACCTCCCTAGCTTGTTTTTCGCCTCTTCAATTATACTTTTAATTTCATCCTTTCTTTTTTCCAGGAAATCCTCATCAAAGGAATTGATTATTTTTACAATTTCATGCAACTCCTTTAGTATTTCACTTAGATTTCTGAATTTTTTTGTTTCCGTTTCAAATCTATTTTTTACTTTCATCATCTGTTCTTTGAGAAAATTTTTACCCTGATCCGTTATGCTGTAATTTCCATCCTTTTTAACAACATAACCGTTGTTTATTAGCCATCTTATTGCAGGGTAAAGTGCACCTGTGCTTGGCTCATATGTATCAAGTGTCATTTTCCTTATACTTTTCTTTATCTGATATGCCTTCATGTCACCCTGTGAAAGTACGTAAAGAACCATATATTTGAGGAAATTTTTCTTACTTTTCACAGAAATAGATATATCTTTTTACTATTTAAATGATTTGTTTTTTATTTCTGTTCTCTCCACCTCGAGCCTGTCCCAGGTTGGATATTCCTCAACAATGTACAATTTTCCATCAATACCATCAAGATCCTCAATGATCCATGGAGCTATGTATATTCTATTATTTTTTATTTCAATTAGCTCTTTATCTATTCCCTTCTCTTTTATTAGTAAATTAAAGAGATGGTCAACATTATCTGTTACAATCTCCCCCCTCAAAAGCGTGCCTTCGGATGTAATTATTTCATAGGGTTTTGCAACATTCTTTGCCCTCCTTTTCAATCTATTTTTCATCTGCACACCATCCTTGAACCTTGATGAACAGTAATGAACGATCATTCTTGCATCCGCTCTTTCTATTATCCTGTATGCTGTTGTTTCACTTCCCCATACAGCACTTGAAATATCAGACTTTACCCTGTAATTCCTCAACCTTAGATTCATCCAGTTCGTTTCAGAAAATTCAAGTTCGTTGAGATTTATGAACTCAATATTCATATCATCTGCGAATTTTATCAACTTCAGTATTTCATTTTCCTTCCTTGGAAGAACAGGTATTTCAATTCCAACATGCAGATCAGATTCAATCGCATCATTGAGCCTTTTTTCGTATACTGATCCAGGCATTTTCTCCCAGTATTCTTCAGGTACATGTATCCTGATTTCATCAAGCCCCGCATCTTTCAATTTCCTGTATGCATTTTTATTTCCTGTGGCCGTGTATAGGTGAATATGATGCTTTTCACCAAAATTGTTTTTCAATAGTTCTATGTAATGAACTGTTCTATCAATTTTTATTATGGGATCTCCACCTGTTATTCCCGTACCAAGTGCATCTATCATCTTTGCTTCATAGATTATATC
>JAVRLJ010000129.1:0-2284 GCA_031961585.1 Thermoplasmatota archaeon
CTTAGAACAGCATTCTCAAGATCCAGGCCAAACGAGCCTGAAAGGGATGTTTTCAATTCACTCAGAATGGACGAAGCTGTTGGAATGCTTCTTAAAGAAATTATAAAAAGAAACAACATAGATCCCTTAAGGATTGGTGATGTTATCACTGGCTGCGCTTTACAGGCTGGAGAAAACTGGCTTTATGGTGGAAGGCATCCAATATTCCTTGCAGGGTTACCCGTTGAAGTACCGGGTATGGCCGTCGACAGGGCCTGTTCATCATCAATGGTTGCAATTGCAATCGGAACCTGGGAAATTATGACAGGTAACGCTGACATAACATTCGCTGGCGGTATGGAACACATGACGCATGAGCCAATGGCAAATAATCCTAGAATCCTGCCAAACTATAAACTGCTTGTAAGACCAGAGTATATGAAATACCAGATGAACATAGGTTACAGCATGGGTCTAACGGCGGAAAAACTCGCTGAAGTTGAGAACATATCAAAGGATGAAATGGATGAATTTTCACTCAGAAGCCATAAACTTGCAAGTGAAGCATTGAAAAATGGTTATTTCAAGGATGAAATAATGCCCGTTCAGGTGGAATATAACGGTGAAATGATCACCGTTGATAAAGATCAGAGCATAAGACCGGATACAACACTTGAACAGATCAAGAAATTACCACCTGCATTCAAACCTGATGGTGTTATAACAGCGGGTAACTCATCACCCCTCAATGCAGGTGCAAGCATGACAATGCTGATGAATGAAAAAACAATGGATGAATACGGTCTAAAGCCGATGGCAAGGATCGTTTCATTTGGATGGGCAGGTGTGGATCCAAGCATAATGGGAGAGGGCCCTGTTCCGGCATCAAAGAGGGCACTTGAAAAGGCTAAACTGAAGGTTGAGGATATAGATTATTGGGAAATTAACGAAGCTTTTGCAGTTGTTCCATTGAATGCAATTAAAAAATTGAACATTGATATAAACAGAGTGAACATACATGGTGGTGCTGTTGCAATCGGTCACCCGCTCGGTGCAAGCGGTGCAAGGATAACCGGAACCCTTGCAAGGATCCTTAAGGAAAAGAACGGTAGATATGGAGTGGCCACCCTTTGTGTTGGAGGGGGCCAGGGTTATGCTGTCATACTGGAGCGTGTTTGAGTATGGATTTTGAACTCCCAAAGGATATTGAGGAAAAAAGGAAACAGGCTAGGGAATTTGCTTTGAGTGAATTCACGGAGGAAAGAAAAAGGAAGTATGATGAAATTGAAAAATTCCCCTTTGATGTAAGGAAGGCAGCGCTTGAAAAAGGAATAATTGATTTCAGCAATCCCTGGAAACTTTTAGTAACAATTGAAGAACTATGCAGGGTTGACCCAGGGCTTGGCATTTCCTCATTCGTTTCAGCCTTTGGATCTGAAATTTTAATGTTACTTGGAACTGAAGAACAGAAGAAAAAGTACCTTGAACCCGTCCTGAGGGGAGAAAAAATAATGGGATTCGCTGTAACAGAACCTGTTGCTGGTAGCGATGTTGCAGGTATTGCAACCAAGATAGAAAGGGAAGGGGATCATTGGGTCATGAACGGTTCAAAGATGTTCATAACAAACGGTTCCATTGCAGATTTCCTTCTTGTTCTTGCCAGGAATGGCCCACCTCCTTCTGAGGAAAAAAGGCACCATAACATGACAATGGCCATTGTTGAGACAAAATGGCCTGGTGTAAGTGCAAACAAACTCACAGGTAAAATGGGTGTAAGGGCAACGGATACAGCGGAAATAATTCTTGACCATGTTAAAATACCAAACGAAAATATAATAGGTGAGGTGGGCAAGGGTTTCTACTACGTCATGACATTCTTCAACATATCAAGGATATATGTTGCCGCAATGGCAATAGGAATAGCACAGGGTGCAATTGATCTCATAATTGATAAAATAAAGAAGGAACCATCATTTTCAAAAATGGAAAGCATACAGTTTGCAATTGCTGAAATTGCAACAAGGGTTGAGGCCGCAAGGCTTCTAACATACAAGGCAGCATCCTACCTATTCCAGTTCAACCCGGATCCCGTGGCAACAAGCATGGCGAAATATTATGCAGCTGAAACAGCAACCTATGCTGCGGAAAAGGCCCTTGAAATAACTGGAATGGATGGAGCAATAACATCCCTTGAAAGGATGTTCAGGGATGCAAAGATCATGGAAATATGGGAGGGATCAAGTGAGATTGAAAAACTTGTTGTATACAGAATGTTCATGAAAAAGATGGGGGTGGAATGAATGGA
>JAVRLJ010000130.1:0-2278 GCA_031961585.1 Thermoplasmatota archaeon
AAAGTTTATTTTTAAAGAGAATATAATAAAAAATGGTGATAAATATGGATCTGGTAAATCTGCTTGAGGATCTGATAATGACACCGGGAATAAGCGGATACGAGGATGAAATAAGAAATAAGATATTGAATTATCTGAAGAAATATGGAAAACCAAGGGTTGATAAAATTGGGAACGTTTATTTAACAATCGGTAATGGAAACAGTCACATAGCATTCATGGCGCATATGGATGAAATAGGTCTTGTTGTTTCCTATATCGATGATCACGGTTTTCTTAAGGTAAAAAAGCTTGGTGGTGTGGATGTAAGGAATCTTTATGGCCAGTACTTTGAGGTTTTTGCATCCAATGGGAAAAGGTATATTGGTGTTATTGGTCTCAAACCTCCACATATTTCAAAGGAGGATGAGATGAATAAGGTTGTTCCCATTGATGAACTTTACCTTGATGTGGGTGCATCATCAAAGGATGAAGTTCTGAAAATGGGTATAAATGTTCTCGACCCCGTAAGATGGATAAAACATTTCTACATTCTAAATGAAAAGTTCGTTGTTTCAAGGGGTCTTGATGATAGAGGAGGTGTGGCAATTCTCCTATCAATGATAGATGATCTTTACGGAAAGGATTTAAAAGTGAAGATTACGTTCATTTTTACACTTCAGGAGGAAACAGGATTGAGAGGTGCAAAGGCAATAGATCTCAGGGACATTGATGAACTTTACGCAATAGACAGTGTTACTGCAGCGGATCACCCGAACGTTGATAGATCATTGAGCCCCGCAAGTTTAACACATGGACCTGTTATAAGGTTCATTGATGCTAGGGGAATTAATTCAAATTCTTTGAGGAAAAAAGTGAAGGAAATTGCAAAGAAAGAAGGAATAGGTATACAGGAACTTGTTACGGGAGGGAGCACGGATGCAGCAGGAACATTTGAGCTTGGAATACCTTCACTGGCAATCTGCTTCCCTATAAGATATACACACACTACTGTTGAAATAGTCGGTTTAGAAGATCTGAAAAATACAATTAAACTTCTTGAAAAAATAGTTGAAAATCAGGAAAGGTAGCTCTTTGCAACCTTTCCCAACCTTTTTATTCCTTCCACAATTTCCTCATCCGATGGATATGTGAAGTTCAATCTCATTGAATTCCTTCCTCTTCCATCAGGGTAGAAACCTGTTCCAACAACGTATGCAACATTTTCTTTTAATGCATCCTCAAGCATCTTTGTCGTATCAATTCTTTTATCCATTGTCACCCATAAGAACATTCCACCATTAGGTCTTGTCCATTTTGTTCCTTCAGGCATATAGTTTTCAAGTGATTCAAGCATTATGTTTCTTTTTTTTCTGTATATTTCAACAATCTTTGGTACCTGTTTATCTATCAATCCTCTCTTTAGGTATTCCAGAGCCATATACTGTGAAAGAGTATTTGTTGCAAGATCCACAGCCTGTTTAAGTAAAACGATTCTTTTCATTATCTCTTCATGCGCAACTATAAAACCAAGCCTTATACCCGGTGCAAGAACCTTTGAGAATGTACCCATGTAAATTACCCTATCCTCTGTATCCATGGATTTAATAGGTTTTAATTCCTTCCCATCAAAACGTATTTCACTGTATGGATCATCCTCGAATATAAGGAAATCGTATTCGCTTGCAAGTTCAAGCAGGTGTTTTCTCTTTTCCATTGACCAGGTTATTCCTGCAGGGTTCTGGAATGTTGGTACAACATAGGCAAACTTTGGTCTTTTTCCATTGTTTATGGATTCTTTAATCCTTTTTTCCATAAGATCCATGTCCGGGCCATCATCCTCAATATCTATTGCGATCCATGTTGGTAACTGTGCATTGAATGCTGTTATTGCACCAGCATATGTTGGAGCCTCGCTTACAACAACATCACCCTTGTTAAGAAAAGTTTTTGAAACCATGTATAGACCGGATTGACTTCCATTCAATGTTACAATATTTTCCCTGCTTGCCTTTATACCGTATTTATCGTATACCCTTTTTGCAAGCATGTCCCTGAGTTCATTAAGCCCTTCTGTTGTTCCATACTGCAAAGGTTTCCATCCATTTTCTGACAGTAATAAATCATTAATTATTTCCTTTATTTCATTCACGGGAAAGGCAAGCGGATTGGGAAAACCACCACCAAAGGCAATAACCCCAGGCCTGTCAGCGAACTTTAAAAGATCCCTTATTGCAGATCCCTTCAATGATAACGATATTTCCGAAAATTTCCCATCAAAATTTACCATTTTCATAAT
>JAVRLJ010000131.1:0-2091 GCA_031961585.1 Thermoplasmatota archaeon
TTGGTCCGAAGGCAACATTTTCGTATATGGACAATGGAAATGGAACAGGCTGCTGGAAAACCATACCAACCATTCTCCTTACTTCAAAAACATCATAATCCATGATGTCCCTTCCATCAAGGTATATTTTTCCATCAATCCTGTAATCAGGATACATTTCTATAATCCTGTTCATGGCCTTGAGAATTGTTGTTTTACCAGATCCTGATGGTCCAAGTATTGTGTTCACCTTTTTCTCCTTTATTTCTAAATTTATTTTATCAAGGATGGTTTTATTTTTTACATATACTGAAAAATTTTCAAATTTCACAATATCCTCCATATTAACGTACCCTCCTGGAAACAAACCTTAGTATTATTGTTAGAACAAGGATTGTAAGAACAAGTATAAGGGCGGAAACGTATGCAAGGCTGTGCGAATATGTTGATGGCTGGTTTATACCTGTCCATACAACATATGTCAGGTATGCAACCTGTGAATGTGTCAGTGATTGAGGGAAATAATTGTTCCACCCTGCAGTATACAATAGCTGTGCAGTTTCTCCAGCTCCAATGCTAACAGCAAGAATAATTCCTGCCATAAAACCCGGGAATGCGGATCTTAGGAGAATCCTTCTTATTGTCTGGAATTTGTTTGCTCCCAGGGCATAGGCATTAATTCTCATCTCATCCGGTATACCTGATAATGCCATTTCAGTCAATCTCGTTATGTATGGTATCATTGTAATGCCAAGTGTTATCCCCCCTGCGAGAAGTGAATAGCCCAAATTCAAATATATGACAAGGAAAAGGAAACCGAATAAACCGAGAACGATTGATGGTATACCTGTTATGAGATCGTTCACAGTTTTCAGGAATGATCCAAACCTTGTTGATGAATATTCACTGATGTAAATTGCGCTGAAAAGACCAACAGGTATGGATATTAAAAGTGCAAAACCAACGAGTTCCCAGGTTCCAACTATGGCGTTCAGAATACCACCTGATGTTGTATCACCCGTATGTGTTAGCATGTAAAGGTTGATTGCACTACCACCGTTCCAAAAGATAAATATGAAAATGTCAAAAAGAATGAAAAGAACAATTGAAAGAATTATTATTCCAATGAAAGAAACAATTTTGTCCTTAATTATCCTGTTCATTCAAAACTCCCCCTTATTACACCCCTTCCAACAATCGTTCTACCAATTATGTTCACGATCATGGATATGATAAGTAAAACCAGACCAAGTTCTGATAGTGCATAAAGGTTCATGTTTGTTGGATCTATGAAGGCGCTGTCAAGCAAAGCTGCAATGGCTGCTGCCATTGTGTTTATTGGTGAATATATGTTTGATGGCAATATGTTCAGGGCAAAACCGCTTACCATGAGAACAGCCATGGTCTCACCTATTGCCCTTGCAAGACCCAGAAGTGTTCCTCCAAGTATCTGTTTTGAGGAGAATTTAACAAGAATATTTTTTGCAACCTCCCACCTTGTTGCACCAAGGGCAAATGCACCATTTACTATGATTTCAGGCATGGATTCAAACCTATCCATTATAACAGCAGTTGTTATTGGAAGAACCATGATTGTAAGAATTATTGTTGATGCAATGATACCAGCACCGCTGTAAATATCACCTGAAAAGAATGGAATGAAACCGAGCGTATCCCTTAAAAATGGCTCGAGGTAATAGTAGAGAAATGGTTCAAGTACAACAATGCCCCACAGGCCATAAACAACACTAGGTATTGCTGCAAATATCTGTACCATGTTGTAAACAATTTTTCTTAGTCTGTAAGGGATATAAAGGTGAATTGTTATTGATAGAAACAAACTCAAGGGCAAAACTATGATTATTGCAAGCAATGATGTTAAAATTGTTCCCAGGATGAATAGAAGTGATCCAAAGTTTGATCCATATGGTGCCATAACACCATTTTTCATAATAGGTGGCTGGTTGAACTGCCCAGGATACCAGAGGTAGGAGGTGAAGAATGTTAGACCATTATATTTTATTGATTGTATTGAATATATTAAAAGAAAAACAAACAAGGAAATGAGAACAAAAACTGGAATAAGACTTATAAAAAATGTAAAATTTTTAA
>JAVRLJ010000132.1:0-2215 GCA_031961585.1 Thermoplasmatota archaeon
CAAATGTTTCATTAGTGGATCCCACTTTAACTTACACTATGCCACCAGATGTTACAAGGAATACAGGCATGGATGCCTTGAGTCATCTGATTGAAGGTGTAATATCCAACCTGGCAAATCCAATTTCGGATGGTCTTATTGTTCAGGGTGTAAGGATAATTGGAAAATATCTTGTAAGGGCATACAATAATCCAAACGATGAAGAAGCAAGAGTAAATATGTCCTTTGCGGCTATGCTTGGTGGATGGGTGATTGCATTTCCCTGGGTAGGAGGTCCCGCAACAATAGGTCATTGTATGTCCGAGGCATTAGGTCCAAAGTTCAATATTCCTCATGGTCTGGCCTGCGCAATCATGTTACCGCATGCAATGGATTATAATCTTCCCCTTATAGCGCCCAGATTGAGGCCAATTGCCGAGGCACTTGGGGTTGATACGTACCATATGGACGATTTTCAGGCAGGTAAAGCAGCGATTGAAGCGGTTGTAAGATTAATGCATAATCTTGAGATGCCGGTTGCTCTTAAAGACACAACAAAATTAACAAAAGAATCACTTTTTGAAATGCTTGACTATATACTTAATGAAAGGCAGATTATATATAATCTTCCAGTTTACAATCCTCGTAGACTAACTAAACAAAATCTTGAACAGCTATTTGATAATGTATGGTATGGAAGATTTTCAGGAATAAAATCATTGAACATTTAATTTTTTAATTTATTAAAGTTATTTTTGAAAAACGTTTAAATACGATTTATGTATAATTTTTCTTTATGGAAAAAACCATAATGCCCACATTGAGATTGTTGGGATATATTTTACTTGTTGCATTCAACAATTTTCTCTGGATAAATTTTGTAACTATAGCACCCAATATGGCCAATTATTACAACACATCAACATTTCTTATAGGTTTTCTTGCAATGGTTTTTCCACTGGTTTATATCATTCTTTCAATTCCATCAGGTATTTTAATAGATTCCAAGGGTTACAGATTTAGCATTTTGCTTGGATCAGTTTTAATGGCCTTATTTTCTATTGTAAGAATAATTGGGAATGGTTATATTTTTCTTCTTTTAGGACAGGTAGGAATTGCCATTGCACAGCCATTTATAGCAAACAGTGTTACAAAGTTCGCAAATGCAGAATTTTCAAGTGAAAAGGCTACAATTGTAATAGGCATAGGATCCCTTGCAATATTTATAGGTGTTGCAATCGGTATGGTTATTCCTCCAATTCTTTTATCTGCATTTGGAATAAAATACATGCTCATTTTTATTACAATTCTTACCATTATAATCTCCATCTATTCGTTTTTTGTTTTCTACCCTCTCAAAGAAAAGATTATTTCTGCCAAAAAAGAATATCACTTTTTGGAGGTTCTTAAAAATAAGAATATTTTAATATTATCTTTTCTTGTTTTTGTAGGAATGGGCGCATTCAATGGCATACTGACATGGATAGATTCAATATTTGCCCATTTAAATTTCTCCGATATTGAATCTGGTATTGTTGGTTTGATTTTTGTAATAGGTGGCATGGTGGGTAGTATTGTTTTACCATGGATTACAACCAAAACTAAAAAAAGAAAAGCCCTAGTGTTTTACTCATTAATTATTCTTTTTGTTATATTCCTATTTTACACATTTATTTCTAACTTTGCCATTATTGTATTTTTAAGTGCATTGCTTGGATTTTTCATGCTTGGTGTGTTTCCAGTAGTATTGGATTGGACATCAACAATTGCAGGTTTCAGGCTCGCAGGATCAGCAACATCCATGCTCTGGTTCCTTGGTCAGATCGGCGGTTTTGTAATTCCACTTGCAATGGGAATTATTGGTCCCATTTCACCAGGATCGAGTTTTCTTTATTCATTCATTCTTCTGGCAGTTTTATCCCTTACTTCTTTGTTTATCCTTAGAGGAGTGAGTGAAGGGTGAAAAATTTAAAATTCCATTTATTGTTTTCATTTTATGGAAGATTTCATTGTTAAAAGATACCCTGAAAGGGCAATCTATGATAAAAATAGACTTTACGAATTTCTTGACAGGAACATTCTATGCCATGTTTCATTCTGTGAAAATGAAGATCCTTTTATAATACCCATGATCTTTTCCAGGATTGGCGATTTTATCTATTTTCATGGATCCTACGAAAGCAGGTTAATCAGATTCATTGGATCCGGTGGTAAGGTTACAATTGGTATAACAAAC
>JAVRLJ010000133.1:0-2213 GCA_031961585.1 Thermoplasmatota archaeon
TTTTACCAACAATAAAAAAATTCAAGAGGGGTAGATCACCTTGAAATATTTTCCATTGATGTTAAACTTAAACAACTTCAATGTTAAAATAATAGGTGGTGGAAGGGTAGCGTTCAGAAAGGCAAAATTGCTCCAT
Source organism: Thermoplasmatota archaeon (assembly GCA_031961585.1). Taxonomy (GTDB): domain Archaea; phylum Thermoplasmatota; class Thermoplasmata; order Thermoplasmatales; family ARK-15; genus JAVRLH01. The sequence continues at coordinate 137 of JAVRLJ010000133.1, forward strand.
GATAACGGGGCAAAGATAACTGTTGTTTCCGACAAATTCATAAAAAATTTTGATAAATTAAATATTAAGAAAATTGTAAGGAAAATTTCAAATGAAAGTGATATTGTGGATCTTGTGGAAAAAAGATCATTGTTTATTATAGCAACTGATGATGAAAAAATAAACGACCTTATTGAAAATTTTTGTAAAAAAAATGGAATAATTTACAACAGGGTTGATAAAAAAGAGAGCGATGTAATTTTCCCTGCATTCACCAGATACAGAGAAATAACTGTTTCAATATCCTCCGATGGATCCCTGCCAACATTTTCAGTCTTTCTGAAAAAAAGGTTCAGGGAGTTCATAAAGGATCATTATAAAGGTTATTCAATACTTAAAAAATACAGATATGCTATAAAAAATTACAATAAAAGGAAAAGATTGTTCATGGAAATTTTAAACAGTGATGAATTCTGGCTAAACGTTAAAAATAAGAATATTGAAGGGATAAAAAGAATGTTAATGGAAGGTGGTTCGAATGTTCCCAAAAACAAGGATGAGAAGGTTGAGGGAGAATAGAATACTGAGGGAGATGGTAACGGAAACAAAGATAGATTTAAGGAACCTTATACAGCCCATATTCATTGATGAAAACATTGGAAGGAATATTCCAATACCATCAATGCCGAACATTGAAAGATTTTCTTTTGAAACATTAACAAATGAAGCATTGAAAATTGAGGAAATGGGCATTTCATCCGTTATTCTCTTTGGAATACCAAGGGAGAAGGATGAATTTGGTACTCAAGCCTACAATGATGATGGAATAATACAGAAAAGTATAAGGAAATTGAAAAAAGAAACGGATCTTTTTGTCATTGCAGATCTATGTTTATGTGAGTACACGTCCCATGGACATTGCGGCATTGTAAAAAATGGAAAAATATTGAACGATGAAACGCTTGAACTTTACAAAAAAATCGCTATTAGTTATGCCAACGCAGGTGTGGATATGGTTGCACCCAGCGGTATGATGGACGGCCAGGTACAGGCAATAAGGAACGCGCTTGATGATAACGGTTTCAATTATCTGCCCATCATGGCATACAGTGCAAAGTTTTCATCATCACTCTATTCGCCATTCAGGGAGGCAGCGGAATCGGCCCCTTCATTCGGTGACAGAAAAACATACCAGATGAACTATGCAAATTCCAGGGAGGCAATGAGGGAGATTGCGCTTGACATAGAGGAAGGTGCCGACATAATCATGGTAAAACCGGCAATCTTTTACCTTGATATAATAAAGATGGCAAGGGAAAGGTTTGATGTTCCCATTGCAGCATATAATGTTAGTGGAGAATATGCAATGGTTAAGGCTGCGGCAATGAACGGATGGATTGATGAAAAGAATGTTGTTATTGAAATGTTAACATCAATAAAGAGGGCAGGTGCTGACCTTATAATCACATACTTTGCAAAGGACATAGCCTCTTGGAAGATTTAAAATAATAATCCATTATTAGGAGGGAAACATGAAATCTGAAGAATTGTTTTCAATCTCAAAAAATCTGTTTCCAATGGGTGTGAATTCACCTGTAAGGTATTATGCTCCATATCCAATTTTCATAAGATCCGGGCAGGGATCAAAAATATATGATGTTGATGGTAAGGAATACGTAGATTACTGCCTTGCCTATGGACCCATGATCCTTGGTCATGGTAATGAAAGGGTAAGGGATGCTGTAAAAAATGCACTTGAAGATTCATGGCTTTTTGGAGCACCCACAGAAAATGAAATAAAACTTGGATCAATAATAAAGGAGGCGATACCAAACATTGAGCTGTTAAGGTTCACAAATTCAGGCGTTGAGGCAACAATGCATGCTGTAAGGGTTGCAAGGGCATACACAAAGAAAAAGAAAATAATAATGATAAATGGAGGTTACCATGGATCATACGATTCATTCCTTGTTAATGATAAAAACGAACCAATGCCAGGAATTCTTGAAGAAACTGCAAAAAACACATTGCTTGTTCAATTCAATGATCTTGAATCATTAGAAAAAACAATGAGGGAAAACAGGAACGAAATAGCTGC
>JAVRLJ010000134.1:0-2208 GCA_031961585.1 Thermoplasmatota archaeon
AACACCGAACTTATAGGCCTGAGCGTTGACTCAAACGTATCGCATATTGAATGGCTAAACTGGATAAGGGAAAACCTGAAGATTGAAATACCATTTCCAATCATTGCGGATCCAATGGGTGTTGTTGCAAGGAAGCTGGGTATGATACACGCTGAATCATCAACAAGCACTGTTAGAACGGTATTCATTGTGGATGATAATGCTGTAATAAGGGCAATTCTATACTATCCTTTAGAAATTGGAAGGAACATAAGCGAAATACTTAGAATGATCAAGGCACTGCAGATGGTTGATAAATACAAGGTTGTTACACCTGCAAACTGGCCAAACAATGAAATCATAGGTGATAAGTTCCTCAATCCACCACCGAAGAGCAGTGACGATGCAAAGAAGGTTCTAAAGAAATACAAGGGATATTCATGGTGGTTAACATACCAGGATGCACCGGAAAATGAGGTAAAGGAAGCTAAGAAACTTTTACAATAAATTTTTTCTTTTTATTTTTTAATCGATAATTAATTATTTATAACACTTCTGTATTTACTATTTTGAACCTCAGAGGGTAAACTATGTACATGCTTATTGAGGATGAGGATGTGATTCGAATTCCACCAAACAGGCTTGGAGAAAACATTGATGAAGAGATTAAAAAATTGGCATATGAAAAGCTGGAGGGAAAGGTAAAAAGTTTTGATAAGGAAATCGTGCCCGATCCACAGGAGAGGAAGTATATCATTGTGGCTGTTCTTGATATTGAAAGGGTAGGTGAAGGCAGAATAATACCTGGAGATGGTGGTGTGTATCAGAAAGTAAAGTTCACAGGAATAGCTTTCCATCCAGAGATGCAGGAGGTTCTCGAGGGAAGCGTTGTTGATATTGTTAACTTTGGCGCATTCGTCAGGTTCGGACTTATTGATGGTCTTCTCCACATAAGCCAGATAATGGATGATAGATTCGACATTGATCTCGAGGGTAAAAGATTGATTGGAAAGGATACAAAGAGGGAATTGAGGGTAAATGATAAGGTAAGGGTGAGGCTTGTTTCCATATCAATAAACGATGAAAATATAAGGGAAAGTAAAATTGGCCTTACCATGAGACAGCCCGGTCTCGGTAAACTGGAGGATCTGATGAAAAATGAAGGAACTTAGAGCATGCAGGAAATGCGGTAGAATAACAACGGAACTTAAATGTCCGGATTGCGGGGCGGAAACAACAAAGGATTGGGATGGATATATTTACATAATTTACCCTGAAAAATCTGAACTTGCCAAAAAGATTGGAAAGACAAAAGATGGGGAATATGCAATTAAGACAAGGTGAGAGACTTAAACTGCCGGAAAACCTTCGTTTTGAACTTTCTGTTCCGGTTGGTCCCGTTTACAATGAGAATGATGCTATGAAGATCATAGAAAAAAGATATGTTATAAGCATTGGGGATGAAACAACATTAACCTTAATAAAAAATAATTTTGAACCCATGCTCGCCATATTTGATCTTAAAACAAAAAGGGAATCAATTGATTCAAAGATATTGATGAACCATTTTAAGGAAAAAATTGTTGTTGAGAACCCTCCAGGATGCATAACATATGATCTATGGAATGGTGTAAAGAATGCTCTTGAAAATAAAGATAGGGCAATACTTGTTGTTGGTGAGGAGGACATGGCTTCCATTCCATCCATCTACCATTCAAGGGATGGCGTTATTATTATATATGGAATTCCTAATAAGGGTCTGAACATAATTGAAGTGGGAAAAGATATAAAAGAAAGAGTAAAGAATTTGCTGAAAATGATGGTGAGGGAATATGGATCTTGAAATAATTGAAAAAAGGGAAAATCCGCTCCTGCACAGGATTGAGATAAAGTTCAGGATTAAGCATCCGAAGGAGAAAACACCCTCAAGGATGGATGTGAGGAATTTACTGGCAAAGAACCTATCATCCGAGCCTGAAAGGGTAATTATAGATCACATGAGAACATCATTCGGAATTCAGCAGGTAACTGGCTACTGTAAAATTTATGAGAGCGTTGAACTTGCAAAGAAAATAGAACCTGACTACATTCTGATAAGGCATGGACTTAAAGAACCTAAGAAAAGGGGTGAATAAAATTGCAGAAAAGAGAGCTCTATGAAATTGTTGATGGTAAGCTTGTGAGAAAGAGAAAAACATGCCCCAAGTGCGGGCCTGGAGTTTTTCTTGC
>JAVRLJ010000135.1:0-2206 GCA_031961585.1 Thermoplasmatota archaeon
GTGAATCTGTGCCCAGTCATGGGGTGACTGTACTACAGAATTTATGTACCATCCTGACTGCCACTTTGCCGGTATTCCCGATATTCTGCATAATGTGATGAATAAAATTGCCTGCACACCACAATCGCCTTCAAAATTAACAGCTGCATACTCACTTATGTTCTCTATTGTTGAATATTCAGGGACAAGTTCATATTTTATGTTCCTTGTTACCCACTCATAAATTTTTTTAGCCTTGAAATATGCATTTTCTTCATCACCAACAATTTCCTTGGCAAGTTTTCTCAAATAATCCGTAAATACAACATGGGGCGGCTGTTCTCGAAGATAATTTTCCAGATTTTTTACTTTTACCTTTTCAGGATCAATGTTAACTTTGAATGGTGAAATTTCATACTCATACTCAATCCAGAATTTTTGTATTTCCTTTTTCACCCTATCCTCCATGTAAACTGTTCTCTGCATTGAATCTGAAATAATATAATCATGGGATGAATTCAAAACTTTAACATTCTTCTGAATGTTATTTTCCACAGGAAAAGGTATCCATACTCTCAATAGTTCATCATCAAATTTTTTTGTGTTCACGGTAATTTCAAACCTTATTTTATTTTTGATTCCTTTTAAATTTTCAATATGTTCATGCAATTTTTTATTTGATTTTTCCTCAATTCTTTTAACCTTCATGCTTTCATTATCCCTGACAAGATTTCTGTAAAAGTTCCTGAAAATTCCTGTTTTACCATCAATTTTTTTATAATCAATTTTTCCATCCTTTAAAAGTTTATCAAGATCAACCATCCTGAAATCCTTGAAATCTTTTTTTATTATTTCAATGGCCTTTTGCTTTGATAAACTGTAATCATATCTAATTCTTTTTATTCTTTCCTTTTCCCATTCAAGCCTTTTTTTCAAAATACCTGGTATGTTCTTACCAAGGTATTCATCTATCATTTTCAATGCAATTGAAAAATTCCCTGAATATTCTTCTCTTTTTATTTTTTCAGGCAGTGGGTATCCTAAAAATGAATAATCTTCCATGATTTAAAATGGAAATCTTAAGATTTAAATTTTGTTGATGATCCAATGCAACAAATTTTAAATAATCTATATTTTATTTATATGAAAAACATGAAAATAGATCAAAAATTTGAATATTCACAAACAAGGAGAAGAAAGTATGACAGATTATAATCATGGTATTTTAATCTCAAACCCTGTTCTTATTGTTATAATTCTATCTGGATCCTTTGAAATGAGATAGTTATATGCATCATTACCTGTACAATGGCCTGGCGCGAGGAGTTTTGAAATGCTTAAAAGAGAATCAAGTGTTTTTATGGATGGTAAATGGTATCCTCCCAAAACCATATAAATTTCTTTTCCAGTTTTTTCATAAAGAATTTTTGTAAGGTTGTCTGCACCAGGATGACTGCATCCAACAAACACAACAAGACCTGTATTATCCACAAGAATGCCCATTGCCTGTTCATTGATTATTCCCAATGGACCTGATGACCATACATCCTCTGCAATATTTTTGAATGAATTAATTTCAATTGGATTCAGGTTATCTTCCCTTAGAATTTCAGTATTTCCTGGTGGAACAAAAATATCAATCTTTCTCTTAATTTTTTTAAAGTATGAAAATCCTCCATAATGGTCGTAATGATAATGGCTCAGAAATGCAAAATCTATACTTTCAAGATCAATGTTCAATTTTTTAGAATTAAATTCAATGATCCTTTCGTTTGAGTTTGCATCAAAAAGGATTTTCCATTTTTCTGATTCAACGTAAATACTCAATCCCCACTCATTCTTCAAACCCTTTCCAGGACTGTTGTCGTTAAGAACAACAATTCTCAGTTCCCTTACCATAATTTATCCATATTTTTTTTATTCTTAACATTTGTGTAAGAAAAAAAGAGAATTAAATACCTGTTTTTCATTCATCATCTATGTACAATGAAACAGGATTCATAAGGGAAAACATTCTAATGGTTGATGTGAAGGGCTGGCGTTATAAACATACAACATCATCATACATAATTATTGGTGATGAAATAGCTATAATTGAGCCTGGAAACAAAAGTTCTGCAAAGGAAATATTGAATGCTCTTGATGAATATAGAATTGATAAAGAAAAGGTGAAATACATTTTTGTTAGTCACAGGCATGCCGATCATGCAGGTGGTTCATCCGAATT
>JAVRLJ010000136.1:0-2205 GCA_031961585.1 Thermoplasmatota archaeon
CTTCCGATCTGATCATTTTGGAAATATTTATATCCTTTTCATTCATATTTCATTTCGCCTCCTGAGGGGGGATTCTTCAGGAGGTATCTCCTGCTTACACAAAATTCTTTTCACTATCACTGTTTTTTAAAAGAAAAATTTTATTATAGAAGAAAATCTAATTTAGTTTATGAAATGGATTACTAGAGAAAAAGCCAAGGTTGATAGAATAGCATGTCCATGGTTGATAAAGAGATTCATAGATCCAGATGCGGAATTTTTGTTTGTTCCAAAGGATAAGGTTCTTGAAATAGCAAAAAAGGAAAATGCAATTCCTTTCGATGTTGATGGTGCTGAATTAACACATTTTTATGAAAATGGAAAGGAATTTGTGAGCTTTGATGCAATAATAAGAAAATACAATCTAAAGGATCCAGCTCTTTTGAAACTTGCTGAAATCGTTAGGGGTGCGGATGCAAGGATTGAGAACCCTCCACCAGAATCCGCAGGAATTGAGGCAGCAGCAACAGGTTTTAGAATTTTGGCGAAGGATGATTATGAAAACATGAAAATGCAATTTCCATTCTACGATGCTTTATACGAATACTGCAAATTAAAATGATTGGCCATAACCTCCACCGCCAGCAGTTTTCAAAATAACAAGATCGTTCCTCGAAAGATCGTATGAACCCTTTGCAGGAACCTTAATTCTTTTTCCATTTTTTTCAATATAAACTTCAGTTTTTGCTCCTTCTCCTCCACCATTTAAACCCCAGGGTGCAATCCTTTCCCTGTCAGCAAGTATTGTGAATGTTGTATTATCAGCCTTAATTCTATACCATCTTTCAATGCCCATTCCTCCTTTGTATTTTCCATTTCCTCCATTGTTTTCCCTGAACTCATATTTTTCTATCGCCAGTGGATAGTAAAGTTCGACAAGCTCAACAGGTGTGTTCATGGTATTTGTCATATTGCAATGGATTCCGCTAACACCATCTTTACCATTGAATGCACCAAGTCCAACACCAACAGTTTCATAGAAGGACCAGGCTTTATTTTCATGTATTCCACCAATCATTACATTGTTCATGGATCCACCGCATGAAGCAGGTATTTTATCGGGGACAATTTTTGAAAATGCCTTAAGGAGAACATCGGCATTCCTCTGACTTGTTTCAACGTTACCACCTGATACAGGATATGGATAAATTGGGTTTAGAATCGTTCCCTCAGGAACATTAACATCAATAACATTGAAACATCCATGGTTCATCATAATATCAGGATCCGTTACTGCCTTTATGACAAAATAAACACCAGATAGTGTTACACCATAAACAGCATTTAGAGGGAATTTAACCTGTTCAGATGTGCCTGTATAATCAATTTTAATAGAATCATTTTCTTTTATTATTTTAACCTTCAATTTTGCAAGATTACCGTCAGGTAATTCTAAATAATCTTCAGCTTCAACAACAGAATCAGGGAAATTTTTCACATGGGACCTTATTACCCTTTCTGAATAATCTATTGCCTCATTAACACCATCAACGAAATTTTCAATACCGTATTTTTTTATTAAATTAAGGATTCTGTTTTCACCTAGAAGGTTTGCTGCAATCTGAGCTCTAAGATCACCCTTCCTCTGGTAAGGATTCCTTGAGTTTGATGAAACAATGGAAACAATATCATTTTTTATTTCATTCTTTTCCATGATCTTTACAGGATCGATTATCAAACCTTCCTGGTAAAGATCGGTTGCATCTGAGGAAATACTCCCAGGAACCTTTCCACCAATATCACTGTGATGCGCTTTGTTTGCCGCATATGCAACAATTTTTTCTTTAAAAAATATTGGTCTTATTATTGTTATATCGTTAAGGTGAGTTCCTGCAATATATGGATTGTTAACTATGAACATATCACCATTGTTTATGGAAATATTTTCCTTTTCAATGTATTCAAGAGTTTTTTTGAGCCCCCAGGGTAGGGATCCTAAATGAACAGGTATATGTTCAGCCTGTGCGATCAATCTTCCCTGGGAATCCAAAATGGCACAGGAATGGTCCATCCTGTCCTTTATGTTTGGTGAATATGCTGAATTTCTTAATGCAATTCCCATTTCCTCACTCGCATAGGTTAATGAGGATTTTATTATTTCAGCAACAATTGGATCCATTTTCATTCCCTCCTTATTACAATGTTTGAAAATTTATCAATTTTCGC
>JAVRLJ010000137.1:0-2200 GCA_031961585.1 Thermoplasmatota archaeon
TGAAAGAATGAGGGGTGAAATTTACATAATAAGCTCATTCCATGAGTATGGAAAAATACTGAAAAACCTGGGGGGTATTGCGGCATTGTTAAGGTACAGGGTTGACTAATCCCTCACACCATCATTTGATATTACTATTACAACTTCACCCTCTGGAAGAGCTGGTGAATCTATTAACCTTGCCACCCTCTTTTCACCTTTGGATCTTCTAAGTGAAATCCTGAATGTTGCAGTATGACCAACAATGTTACCCCCTATTGGCTGGTTTGGATCACCGAAGAACATGTCCGGTCTGGCAGATACCTGGTTTGTTACGGCAACAACAGCATTGTATATGTCAGCAAACCTTAATAAATCATGCATATGTTTGTTCAGAAGCTGCTGCCTTTCAGCAAGCGCACCCCTGCCCGTGTATTCAACCCTGAAATGTGCGGTCAGGGAATCAACAGCTATCAATCTTACAGGATACTCCTTTGCTGTTTCAAATGCCCTTTCAACTAGGAGCATCTGATGGCTTGAATTGTAAGCCCTTGCAACGTGTATCTTTTTTAATGTTTCGTTTGGATCAATGCCAAGAGCTGTTGCCATCTGGGATATCCTTTCAGGCCTGAACGTGTTCTCAGTATCTATAAGAATACCATGACCATTGAGGCCTCCCTTCTCTTCAGGCAATGTAACATTCACAAGTAATTGATGTATCATCTGTGTTTTACCAGATCCGAAAGGTCCGAAGAATTCAGTTATTGCCTGTGTCTCAAGACCACCGCCAAGAAGTTCATCCAGTGCCTTTGATCCTGTTGTCAATTTTGCAATGTGTTTTCTCCTTTCAAGAATTTGTTCACCTGTAACAAAGTTTCCCACATCGGCGAACTTCCTGGCGGAATCTATTATCTTTTTTGCCTGTGCCTCATTAATCTCCGCAGCAACAGCCACATCCGCCGGTGATGCAACTGCTAGAGTCATTATATCCGTATATCCTGCCTCCCTCAGCTTTTCAGCTATGGCAGGACCAACACCGGGAAGATCCTCAAGATCATCAACCTTCTTATCCTTTGCCAATTCCAAGCACCTTAATCTAACTATTACCAATTCACTTATTAATTTTTTCATACCATTTTTCTATTTTTAATTTATTATACAAGAAAAACAGTGAAACACAAATCCCAAAGATTTCTCTTTCCTTCCATGTTTTCCCTGTTATTCACTTTTGGATACTTTTTTGCATGTAAATTATATTCAAAGCCATCTCAAATATTCGTTTTATTAAAATTTAAAAATATTATAATTTAATTTACAAATAAACAGATGGTTAATATCTTTCATGAAAACCGTATTCACCCACCAGGGGAACGAATGCAACGGATCCATAGTTTATTTTCTCAATTCCATTCTCCTTTTTAACTATTTTATAAAGATCCTGGAAATATGTTCCTCCAAGGGGAATTACCATAATTCCATTTATCTTTAACTGTTCAAGCAGAGGCCTTGGTATTTCTGGTGCACCGCATGTTACAACAATTCTATCATAGGGTGCATCACCTTCATAACCAAGGGATCCGTCACCAACCATAATTTTTATGTTTTCCTTATGTGGACAATTCTTTAGATTTTCCCTTGCAAATTTTGATAGTGAATGTTTCCTTTCAATTGTTACAACAGTTCCCGGATATGCAAGGAATTCAAGTAAACAGGCATTGTAACCAGATCCCGTTCCTACTTCAAGAATTTTCATGCCTTGTTGTATTTCAAGTATCTCCAGCATAAATGCAACCATATGCGGTGCTGATATTGTTTGATTTTCACCTATTTCCAAAGGCTCATCCTCATATGCATAGCTTTTCAGCCTTTCAGGTAAAAAGTTTTTCCTATCGATTTTTAACATTGCCTCCTTTACTCTCTGGGATTTTATGTATCCCTCCCTTTCAAGATCCCTTATTAGATCTTCAAGAGTTCTCACACTTTATAATTAATTTTGGAGTATTATAAACTTGTTATTGGATAAAGATCATATTGAATATATATAAAATACGGTGAGAAAAACCTCGCTTTAAAAAGCGGGGATGAATCGCCGTGTTTTTGTAATTTCATATAAAAATATGCTGTGGAAGAAGAAATTTTTCCTTGCTATTTCTTTAAAATCATATTGCCTGAATTTTTTTATTATTCCTTCAATGTCGTTGAATGAACTCATTATCAAATA
>JAVRLJ010000138.1:0-2180 GCA_031961585.1 Thermoplasmatota archaeon
CAAGACTTGGGCCACATGAAATAATAAAGGAGGATCTTGTACCCAGGATACAGCCATTGAGAACAATACCGGAGAAGGAAGTGATGCTATATGCAATTCTCAAAAAGATCCCATTCTATCACGGTACCTGTCCATACGCGGGTCTAGCAATAAGAAATGAGTTCAGGAGCGCAATAGATTCATGGGAGGAAAGAACACCCGGATCAAAATACGCAATACTTTCAACCTTCGATCAGATCAAACCCTTGCTTATTCCTTCCTACAAAAATTTTAAACTAAACAGGTGTGAAAGGTGCGGTGAACCCACCGTTGGAAAGATTTGTAAGGCATGTGAACTCAGGGAAAGGATTGAAAATCTTCAGAAAATGTAACCTGAAGGATTGATTTTTCTCAGAATTAAATCTGCCGTTAAATTTATTATGCTGTAAAGGTCGGAAACAGCAGGACAGTATGCGGTTTCCAGTGCACTCAAATCCTGTGCGCTAAGACCAGCTTTTATGGCCAGTGCAATAACATTGATTTCCCTTGATGCATTTCTGCCTATTGCCTGTGCTCCTAAAATTCTACCCTTTTCATCGCAAACAATTTTCATCGTTATTTCCTTTCCACCGGCATATTCAGGCCTGTCAAGCGCTTTTCCTCTTGCGCTCACCACCTTTATTTTATTTGCAAAATAGGATTCAGTTAATCCTACAGCGGAAACTTCAAGGTCACCTATAACAGAAACAAAATTACCTAAAGCACCTGAATAAATTGCATTCCTTCCGGCAAGGTTTATACCTGCAACAATTCCCTGTTTTGCAGCTGTTGTTGCAAGCTGAATAACAAATGGTGATGAATCTACAAAATTTTTAACAATAACGCAATCACCTGCAGCATATATATCTTCCCTTGATGTTTGCATTCTTTCGTTAACAACAATATAACCCCTTTCCATCTTCACTATTCCCTCAAGAATCTTTGTGTTGGGTGAAACACCTGTTGCAAGTATTACCATTTCAGCATTAAATCTTCCATTGGATGTTTCAATTCCCTTAATTTTTCCATTCTCAACAACTATTTCATTAACCCTTGCATTCAAATTAATTCTAATACCAATGGATTCAAGGTAATCCTGGACAATTTTTGCCATGTCCTGATCAAGGGCCCTTGGAAAAACCTGTGGGAACATTTCAAAAACCTGGACGTTCAGACCTTTAACCTTTAATGCATACGCCATTTCAAGACCTATTGCACCTGCACCTATTACAGCAGCATTTTTCACACCCGTTGAAATATATTTTTCTATATTTTCCGCATCCTCAAGTGTTTTAACAACAAAAACACCCTTTCCCACATATTCCCTTGCATTTTTTATTGGTGGTATGAATGGGTCCGCTCCACCAGCAAAAAGTAATTTATCATAGCCTATTTCTTTTCCCTCACCTGTCTTTAAATTTTTTATATAAACTTTCTTTCCATTGGGATCAATTTTTTCAGCCATATAATTCAAATAAACCTGGATCCTTTTTGTTCTCGGGAATGGATGCTTTAAATCATTAAAATTTCCCGATTTTTCAAAAATAAGCGGAATACCGCAGGGAGAATATGATTCATATTCATGTTTTTCAATGATCGCAATTTCCTCATCCCTGTTTAATGATGTGATCCATCTTGTTGCATAAACTGCAGCTGTTCCAAGACCAATTATAACTATCATATGGAGGGTAAAATATTAAAATCATAAAAATTTTATTACCAATCATTTTTAATAAAAAAAATAGAAGGTTAAAAGTTTTGATATTATATATCACATTGAAACTTTTAAAAGTAGCAATTGCGGATATTGAATAAGGCTCCAAAAAAATCAAATTAAAAAAGTCCTTCAAGATAGTTTTAAGGATTTAAGTAATTAAAAAGAAGATATTTGGTTAAAGCAAATATCACCCTTAAGGATTTCACTGGATAACATATGGCACATATAATTCCTGCTCCAGATGACCTGAATATATTAGATCATAGAGATTCGTAAAACATTCAAATTTTATCTATCCTTTAATGAATGAGCATTAAATAATAATGATAAAAATTATAACCGAAGAGTAATTCTCTGTTCTTGGTGATTGTCTTGAAGAGGGATCTTGTTTCAATACTGGATGTGAAGGATGACATGATGGAAATAATAGACCTGGCATTTAAAA
>JAVRLJ010000139.1:0-2141 GCA_031961585.1 Thermoplasmatota archaeon
ATCAAAGAGTGGTGGATGCGGATGCCCATTTTTACCTAAAAGGCCAATAACAAACGCATCAATAGAAAAATTTATGGATCTTAAGAAATTCGTTTTCAACGAACCTGTGAAAAAAATTAATATTGAGGATTTGAATAGGAACATTTGTTGAACATGGATGCAATATCATTGTTAAGCGGAGGAAAGGACAGTACTTTTGCCCTTTACATAGCATTGAACCAGGGAATTAACGTGAAAAGGACAATAACGATTCTCCCACAAAAGGATTCTATGATGTACCATGCTATAGAACCACATATGGCAAGAGTTATATCATCCTCAATTGGCATAGAGAATGATATTTATGGATTATCGGATAATCCAAAAGACCTTGAGATTGTATTAAAAAACTATGATGAAAAAATTGTAATTAGTGGAGCGATTGCATCTGATTACCAAAAAACGAGAATAGATAGAATATGTGAAAATCTCAACAAGATACATTATACTCCCTTGTGGCACAAGGATCAGTTTTTGCTTTTAAGAGAAATTCTAAATGCCGGCTTCAGATTTATATTTGTTGGTGTTTTTGCTGAAGGTCTTGATAGATCATTCATTGGTAAAGAGTTTGATGAAAACATGCTCTCAAAATTAAGATCCCTTTATGCAAAATACAAAATAAATCCATCCGGTGAAGGGGGTGAATATGAAACACTTGTTATTGATGCTCCAATAATGAAAGAAAGGATAAAAATTAAGAATTATGATATAATATGGAAAGGTGAAAGTGGATACATGGACATAAAAAGATATGTACTCAGAAAAAAATAAATAAGTTTTTTCAATTGAAGAGTTTAGCGGGTGTAGTGTAGAGGTTAGCACAGGAGCTTCCCAAGCTTCTAACCCGGGTTCGAATCCCGGCACCCGCATAGGGAAAAATTGATATGTTTGATTTAACATATTCCATCTATGATCCTATCATTCTATGGACCATCGGGTTCAGGTAAAACTGAAACAATAACAAGGGTTATAGAGTATTTCAAAAATAAAAATTACAGTATTGCTACAATAAAGCACATTCCCCATGAGGGTTTTTCCATAGATTCACCCGGAAAGGATACTTGGAAATTCTCAAATTCAGGATCAAAATTAACTGTTTCTTCTTCAATTGGTGAAGTATCATTCATTTTGAAAAGAAACATGGATCTAAAAGAAATAATAAAAATGATAAACCTATTTGGTGAATTCGATCTTATTCTCATTGAAGGTTACAAAAACGAACCATGGATAAAAAAGATTAAGTTTGGAAATGGTGAAACAAAGGAAAATACTGTTATGGAATACAGGGATTTTGATTCATTGATAAAATACATTGAACATGAAATTGAAATAGATAAAATAATGAAAAAATTACCAAACTTCAACTGCGGCGAATGCGGTTTCAAAACGTGCAGGGATCTTGCAGAAAAAATTTTGAACAAAGAAAAAGATTTCATGGATTGCAGGTATTACAACCCTGATGTTTTAATGAACATAACTGTGAACAACAGGGAAATATACCTGAGTCCATTCGTCCAGAATATTGTAAAGAATACAATAATCGGTTTGCTTTCATCACTTAAGGGTGTTGGAAAAATAGATAACCTGGAAATAAAGATGAAATTTTAGGAAAATTATTTAAACCGTAATCTATTTGTTCTACTGGGTGAAATTATGAAGGTATGGCTGGTAAAGGATATAATGTCAGGTAATATTCTGCAGCTGGACAAGGACACAACAATATCAATAGCTGTTAAGGATATGATTGAAAAAAACATGTATGCAATAATTGTCCTTGATAACAATTCACCTGTTGGAATTGTAACTGAAAGGGATTTTACAACAAAACTTCTTGCAAAAAACTTGGATCCCAACAAAGAAAAACTCTCTTCCATAATGAGTTCACCACTTATAACAATAAAACCCGATGAAAGTGTTAATAACGCTGCAAGGTTGATGGTGAATAAAAAAATAAAAAAGTTACCTGTAATGGAAAACAGCAAGGTAATTGGTATTCTAACGGAAGATGAAATAATCAGGATCGCACCTGATCTTATGGTTCTAGCAAGACAGGAGGTAACGGACTGGAATTCTGAAATAGTAAAATGGCTTACATCCGGATC
>JAVRLJ010000140.1:0-2139 GCA_031961585.1 Thermoplasmatota archaeon
AGATATTTGATGGTGATTATCCCCATGAACCACGCGGGTGCATAATGCAGGCATGGAGTTATGGTGAATTAATAAGGGCATACTACGAGGATCTTTATGATGCAAAGAATAAACATTAACTGTGGTTTAACATGAAAGTGGCAGTTATAGGCTGGGAAATACCTCCCACTTTTACAGGTGGCCTTGGCATCCATACATACAATCTTTTTGGAGAATTGAGTAAATTTATTGACATTGATCTATATGTTCCCAACCTTGGCCCTTTATATGATCATTATCCTTTCAATGTTATACCTGTTGAAATAGGAATAAAGGGAAAGATAGGGGACTATGGATCCATTTCCTACGATTTTTATGGTGCTGTAAACAGGTATAATTCCTTAATTGGTGAAATTAACGATCTAAGGGGTGCAAAAATAATCCACTGCCATGACTGGATAACCTTCAGGGCAGGGATTGAATTAAAGGAGAAATTTAATTTACCTTTAGTTCTGACAGTGCACAGTACGGAGATAGATAGATCTGGTGGATTTTATCCCCAGAGCTGGATAATGGATATAGAGAGAGAAGGTATGGAAATGGCTGACAGAATAATTGCTGTTTCACATTACACAAAAAAGTTGATAATGAATATATACAACATTCCATCCCAAAAGATACATGTGGTTCACAATGGTGTTGGAAAACGTTTTCTTTCTTTACCGGAGAAGGATTATAAATCAACAGGTAATGTTCTTTATTTCGGCAGAATAACCACCCAGAAGGGTCCATTTTTCTTTGTTGAGGCAGCGTCAAAGGCAATAGAAATGCAAAGAAATCTGAAGTTTGTTATTGCGGGTACGGGTGATCTTTTGGATGAAACAGAGGAACTTGCAAAAAGAATGCTTCCTGAGGGTAGTTATGATTTTAAAGGTTTTGTTGATTACAATGAGGCATTCAATTTGTACAGGAACAGTGATGTTTTTGTTTTACCAGCTGTATCCGAACCTTTTGGAATTACAGTTCTCGAATCCATGTGCTCGGGTACACCTGCAATAATAAGTAAAACAACCGGTGTTGGTGAATCCTTAAGAAACGTTTTCAGGGTCGATTTCTGGGACACGGATCTTATTGCGGAATACATTGCTGGAACAGTAAAATACAAGGCTCTTAGAAAAACAATGGGTATTCAGGGTATGAATGAAGCCAGAGGTTTTACATGGGAAAGGGCGGCAATGGAAACACTTGAGGTGTATAAAGGATTATGAAGTATGTTGTTATGTTTCTTGAGGTTCATCAGCCAAGGAGGCTGAGGAGATACAGAATGCAGGATATAGGAAAATTCCATGATTATTTCTGGGATGAATACAATTCAAAAATAATGGAAAGGATTGCCAGGAACTGTTATATTCCAACACTAAAAATATTTTTGGAGAATGAAATTAAAGTGAATTTATCATTAACAGGTGTGTTCATTGAGCAGGCAAAGGAATTCACACCTGAGGTTATGGATCAATTTAAGGAATACATTGGTTCTGGTCTTGCGGAATTGTTAGGGGAGACATATTACCATAGCCTTGCATCCATATGGAGCGAAAATGAGTTTTATGAGCAGGTGAAAATGCATCTTGAATTGTTGAAGAGGGAATTCAACACAATTCCCGAATCATTCAGAAACACGGAACTTATCTATAATGATAACATTGGTAAAATGGTAAAGAAAATAGGATTCAAAAGAATTCTTGCCGAGGGGACAGATGCGATTATAGAAAAACATTCTCCAAATTATATATATAGATCTCCAGATAATCTTTCATTATTTTTGAGGAACTACAGACTGAGCGATGATATATCCTTCAGGTTTTCAAACTGGAAATGGCCAGAGTATCCTTTAAAGGCTGATAAATATGCAAAGTGGATAGATTTAACTCCAGGTGACGTTGCAAACATTTTCATGGATTTTGAAACGTTCGGGGAGCACCAGGTTGCCGAAACAGGTATATTTGAGTTCCTGAAATATTTGCCAAAGGAATTGGGTAAGAGGGGTATAGAGATGGTAACGTTGAGGGAGGCCGATGAAATAATTCAAAAAAGGGAGGAACTGAGCATTAAAGATACAATATCATGGGCGGATACGAGAAGGGATCTATCACCCTGGCT
>JAVRLJ010000141.1:0-2129 GCA_031961585.1 Thermoplasmatota archaeon
GGTATGAGGTAAAAAGGATACTTGAATTGATAAAGAATGAGAAGGTAACACTTTCTTTAATGGTACCTTCAATTCTTTATATGATATTAACGCATCCCGAAATAGAGAATTATGCAAAATACCTTAATGGCTGGAAGGTTGTGATAGGGGGAGCAGCACTACCATCAGGACTTGCAAAGCTTGCGGAAAAGTTCGGTATAAACATAATGGCCGGCTATGGACTTTCTGAAACCTGCCCTGTTATTACACTTGCACTGTTCACAAACAAGGTTAAGAAAATGAAGGAGGAGGAAAGATTCCTTTACAAAATCAGTACAGGTATTCCAATTCCATTTGTTAACATCAGGGTTGTTGATTCGTTCAACAAGGATGTGCCATGGGATAATAAGAGCATAGGAGAGATTGTTGTAAGAGCACCCTGGCTAACAAGTGAATATTACAAGGATCCTGAAAAGACAAAGGAACTATGGAAGGATGGATGGCTGCACACGGGTGATCTTGCTGTTGTCGACCCAGATGGATATATACACATTGTGGACAGGGAAAAGGATGCTGTCAAAAGCGGTGGAGAATTCATTCCTTCACTCCTGCTTGAAAATGTTATATCGGAAGTGCCAAACGTTGGTGAAGTTGCTGTCATTGGTAAAAAGGATGAGAAGTGGGGAGAGAGACCTGTTGCATTCATAACAAAGAAGGATGGTGTTACAAAGGAACAGATACTTGAACATCTAAACAAATACATTGAAACAGGTAGGATACAGAAATGGTGGATACCTGATGATTTCATATTCATAGACCAGATGCCAAAGACAAGCACAGGAAAAATTGATAAAAAGGAATTGAGAAAATTCCTTTCCTGAATTTTTTTCAATAGAAATCTTTATATTCAAAATTTTGTTAAATTAATTATGGCATCCTTTGATGTTTTGAAGGAATATGTGGATAAAATAAACTCAAGCAACGATCTGAAGGCAGAACTAAAAGGAATGAATGCGGTGTTCCAGTTTAAGAATGAGGCACAGAGCTTTTACCTTAAGATATCTGAAGATGGATCAACCATTTTGGAAAAAGGTGAGCATCCAAGCCCAACAGTTGTTCTCACAGCTAGTGAAAATGATCTTGAATCAATAATATCTGGAAAGATGGATGGTGTTGCAGCCTTTTTCCAGGGTAAGTTGAAAATTAAGGGTGATCCGTTCCTTGCCCAGAAACTTGTAAATGTAATGAAAAAGTTGAAGTGATTACCATGGAGTTCAAAAAAATCGCGATAATTGGATCTGGGGAGATGGGGTACGGTATAGCTGAAGTATTTGCAATGAATGGCTATGAGGTAAGCCTTGAGGACATTTCAGAGGAAATGCTTAACAAAGCATTGAAGAACATAAGGGAAAGTCTTGAAAAGTTGGCAAAGAAGGGTAATCTTTCCTTAACAGTTGACGAAATAATGTCAAGGATAAAAACATTCACAGATATTGAGAGTGCAGTAAAAAATGCTGATCTTGTTGTTGAGGCTGTTCCTGAAAAGGAGGATTTAAAGAAGAAAATATTTGCTGATCTAGAAAAATTCACAAGAAGGGATACAATTTTAACATCAAACACATCAAATATAAGGATAACTGATATTGCAAAGGATTTAAAATACAAAGACAGGGTTGCAGGACTGCATTTCTTCAATCCACCTGTTGTGATGAAACTTGTGGAAGTAATAAAAGGTGAGGAAACATCCGATGATACGGTAAATACACTCTTTGATCTTGTAAAGAAGATAGGAAAAATACCAATAAAGGTTTTGAAGGATACACCAGGTTTTGTTGTGAACAGAATAAATGCACCGGACATGCTTCTTTTCTGCCTTCTTATAGACAACAACATTGCCACACCTGAGGAAATAGATGCATTTGCAAAGCTGCAGGGTTTACCCATGGGTCCATATGAGTTGATTGACTATGTTGGTGTTGATGTTGTGTACCATTCAATGAACTATTATGCAAAAACGTTGAGCCCTGACTATGCAAAGTGTAAGGTTTATGCTGAACTTTACAACAAAAACCAGCTTGGAATGAAAACAGGAAAGGGGTTCTACGACTGGTCACAGGGAAGACCAAAGATAGACACAAAGAAGGCAACGG
>JAVRLJ010000142.1:0-2115 GCA_031961585.1 Thermoplasmatota archaeon
TGGCCATACTTTACTATCTTTCAAAATACAGGGACTAAATTTTTATAATTCCTTTTTTTATTTTCATTTATGATTCTTAAGTATTTTTTAGTCAGTTTAAAACTTAAAAATCCATTCACAACAAGCTTTGGCACAGCATATTCAAGGAATGCAATAATATTTCAGTTGGAGAAGGATGGTATTGTGGCATATTCTGAAGCTGTCACAGATACCGATCCTGATTACAGTTATGAAAACAACGATTCAACAATATACATGGTTAAAAATTATTTTTCAAAATTCCTTGATCCATTTCCAACAATTGATGAATACATTGAAAGATCAAAAAAGATTAAGGGATACAACATGGCAAGGGCATCAATTGAAATGCTTCTATGGGACTATTACAGCAAGTTAAACAATAAACCCCTTTATAATTTTATAGGAGAATCAAGGAGCTATGCAAATGTTGGCATATCAATAGGCATGGATGATACTGAAAAGATGATAAAAAGGATTGATGAAGCTTTAAAATTTGGATACAAAAGGATAAAGGTAAAAATAAAAAAGGGAATGGAAATGGATATACTGGGAAAAATAAGGGATGTTTTTCCAGAAATACCGCTTACAGCGGATGCAAACAGTGATTACACAATAAAGGATCTTGATCTTTTAAAAAGGATTGATAAATTCAATCTAATTTACATTGAACAGCCATTATCTTTTGATGATCTCATAGACCATGCAAAGCTGAGAAAGGAGATTTCAACACCCATATGCCTTGATGAATCAATAACATCACCGGATAAGGCGAGAAAGGCATTCGAAATTGGGGCATGTGATGTAATAAACATAAAACCGGGAAGGGTTGGTGGTATTAAAAACAGCCTGGAAATTGCAAAAATTGCAAGGGAAAATGGTGGACATGTTTGGATAGGTGGAATGCTTGAAACAGGTATAGGAAGGGCATTCAACATTTCCCTTGCATCACACTCATTGATTGATTATCCTGGTGATACAAGTCCCAACAGCAAGTATTTTGAAAAGGACATTGTAAAGAAAACCTTTGAAATGAATAATGGTATAATTTACCCATTCAAGGATCCAGGTATAGGAACATCCATTGACCATGAATTTTTTCTTTCGAAGATCATTTCATCGGGAATAATAATTAATAATGGAAAAGCATGATGATAAAATATGTACACAAACAATATAAAAAATGTTAAGGTTGAGGACGTGGACATGGAAGGGGCAAAGAATGCAAAGATTCAATGGCTAATAACAAAGGATCATGGTGCACAGAATTTTGCAATGAGAAGGTTTATTCTTGAGAAGGATGCTGTGATTCCAAAACACCAGCATCCATGGGAGCATGAGATATTCGTTCTTTCAGGTAGTGGAATTGTTGGTGCTGGGAATGAGGAAAAGGAACTTGGTCCCGGTGATTTTGCATTTATTCCACCTGATGTACCTCACTGGTACAGAAAGACATCAAAGGATGACTGGATCTTTATGTGCATAATTCCATACAAAAAATAATTCAAAAATTGTACAAAAAAAATAATATAGTATATCCTTAAATTTAGAGCTGTGATCAAATACATTGCTGTTATCCTTGCCGCATTATTGATTCTAACGCAATTTGTTAGTGGCGAGAATAACAGCATGAAAATGGAAAAACAGATGGGTTTTGGGGGTGGTTTCTTAAATAAAAATAATTGTGCAAACGGAACTTTTGTGTATTTCAAAAATAATGATTACGGTACAGTGGAGAATTATTCAGTGAATGGTGGCGTAATAATAAAAAGCATTGATTTCGTTAACACAACAAAGGGAGAATGGTACAATAGATCATTCACGGATATTTATGAAAACAGATTTTTCAGGGAAACAGTATTTGACAATCCAATGGGAATGATAACAATTAATACAAAAAGTGACAATGTAATTACAATAGTTTTCAATTCTAAAATAACGAAATCCACAACATTCAACGGTGCTTTCATTAACAACAATGGTATGCTTGCTTTATCAAAGGGTAGCTTAAAAATAAAAAATTCCACCGCCATAATATTTGCACAGAAAAACTCAAAAATTTTGATCATTTTCAACAATGAAAATTATCTGGGTAAA
>JAVRLJ010000143.1:0-2108 GCA_031961585.1 Thermoplasmatota archaeon
CCGTATATTTTGAATAAAATCTTTCAAGTATTCTGTGTATTCTGTTCCCTAAATCCTGTTGTGAAAATGGTTCAACAGGAACCCTTATGCCAAGGATGACATTGTAATAAAATTTCATCGGACATTCCTTGTAAAGGTTCAGGTCAGAAGGAGTTATGGCCAATCTATTTATCCTATCCTTAATTTCATCGTTTATCTCAATCTCTTTTTTCATTACGGATCCATTGTATTCAAATATCTCCGAATCTCTGAATATTTTTTCTTTCATTACCGTTAATTCCGATGCTTCAATTGTAACGTTTTTTCTCTCAATTTGAAAAATATCCATGAACTTTTCTATCAAGTATGATTCAAGAACCCTTTTACCATCATCGTTGAAGTACGAGTATGTGAAAATTAGGTTTTCTCCATAGTTGATTGTTACGAGTAGTCTATAGAATTCATAGTTCTCATGAATAACATATTTCCTGTAATAAATACCACTTTTTTCCCTGAGATCCTTTCTGAATATTACAGGTCCATTGTATGGTCTTGGAAATTCATCCTCCGAGAGACCTGAAACTATTATTGTTTTTGCACTGTTTAGTGGAAGGTTACCAAGATCAATAACCTTTACAACATTTCTGAAACCAAAATATCTTCCGAATGTGGAAATGGTTGAATAAATCTTGAAATGCTTTAGGGCGAGTTCCTTTGAGAAGGGTAATATGCCGAGTGATTGAAGAATTTCATAATCATTCCTAAAAGACATTACAAATTCCCAGATCCTGTGCGAATGCTTTATGTATTCATCCTTCTCAATATTTTTCTTCATCAAATCTTCAATTATTTCTCCAAGAATGGATACAAAGGATTCAATATCTTTTATTTCTTTCTCCTTAGCAATGTTTTCTGCCATTTCAACCGCTTCACTTATTACCGGTAACCTTGATAATTTCTGCCTTGATTCAAGGAAGTACGGTATTTCAAATTCAGAAAATACCTCCTCAACCATGCTTTCGTATTCCTTGATATCTGGAAATGCAACAATAAAATCACCAAAGTCATCACCATTTGATACACCATCAAGTATTACTTTTGCAACATACTTCATTTCCCTTCTTTTGTCAGGTGCTGAAACAACAGTTATGCTACACTTTTTAACATCCTCACCATATTCACAATCCGGTTCAATCCTTTCCCTTAAAATTTCATAGGGTTTACCCGTCCCAACTTCTGTCAAAAAATAGATTTCATGATCCTTTCTCAATTTTTCAATGAATAGCTTCAGTGTTGGACTTATGTAATAAAAATTTATGAGAAAAATTTTCCTGTATTTTATCTTATCATGGTTTTCTATCATTTTCATTATTAGTTCAGGTCTGCTGTAAAAATGCACTATTTTATTATCAATTTTTATACCATCCCTTAATTTTTCAAGGTAGTTTGAAAAATTCGTGTCAAATTCTAAAAAGAATTTATCATCAATTTTTGTTCCCTGGGCAAGTACCGATTCCTTGATTTCCCAGTATTCCTCAAGAAGAATTGTTATAAAATCTGGATTTCCGTGCAGATCTGGATAATATGCAAGACCCTTCAACGATTCTTCAGCAATTTTCCTTTCAACAAACCTTGGTATTGTGGATGTATTTGGACCAATAACATTTAGAGCAAGTGATTCAAGTGTAAACATTCTTTCAATTGGTATTTTATCAGCTCCATCCCTTGCAAGGGAATTCTGAAAATTTCTGATTATTATGAAATCGGGGAATATGAAAATTGAATTCTCATCATTAAGATTTTCCTTCAAAACATTGTAGGCATTCCCATGTATCAGGTTTATCATTGTTTGGGAATAAGGTAAATTGGAAATAAAAATTTTCTGAGAGCCACCGGAGGGAATCGGACCCCCGACCTGCTGATTACAAGTCAGCCGCTCTACCGACTGAGCTACGGTGGCATTGCTGCAGTGAAAGTATTTGTTTTTTAAAAATTTTTCTTTCCGATCACAGAAAGGTTAAGTACTATTTCTTAATTTCCATGTTGATTGTTATGGCGCAGGATCTTTCAAAAATAGGATTGAAATTACAGGAAAACACAAAACTTGACCAGAGAATGTCAAAAATAAA
>JAVRLJ010000144.1:0-2068 GCA_031961585.1 Thermoplasmatota archaeon
AAAGCTATCAACATTGTTTGTTATATCAACAACATCTATGCTACCGAATGATTTAATAACACCCTTAACAACACCCGCATAATGCTCCCTATCTGAAAAATCCGTTGTAAGCGTGATCATAGAGCCACCGCCGGGAATTGAACCCGGGACCTCGTGCTTACCAAGCACGCGCTCCGACCGACTGAGCTACGGTGGCTATTTCAGTGCACTCCTGCCCTTTTCAGTTATCACATATTTGCCCTTAACCGGGCTTTCAACAAGTCCTTCCTTTGAAAGGGATCTGAGTTTTCCCATGACCTTTTGTACGGGAAGATCTGCCTTCTTTCCAATTTCACCGCATCCTGCAGGTTCCTTCAATTCACTCAACGCCTTCAATATTTTTAATGAAATCTCGTCCATGGTTTAGAAAAAAGTAAAATGATAATTAAAACTTTTCATTCACATACGTGAGGAAATGTTCAAACTCCTTCAGCTTTCCATGAACAATGTTGTAGTAGGTTTCCCTAATTTTTTTGGTAACATTACCAACATTACCATCACCTATCTTTATTCCATCTATGTTCACTATGGGTGTTATTTCCGCTGCAGTTCCTGAAAAGAATACCTCATCTGCTGTGTAAAGCTCTTCTTTATGAACGTTTCTTTCAATAACATTATATCCAAGATAGTTTGAGATCTGCATAACCGTATCCCTTGTTACACCCATGAGAATGTCTGCCTGCGGTCCAGGTGTTATTATTGTGTTATTTTTCACAAGGAATATGTTCTCCCCCGCTCCTTCAGCAACATAACCATTCTCCCCGAGTAAGATTGCCTCGTCATATCCTGCATACTTTGCCTCAAGGTTTGCTATTATTGAATTCAAATAGTTTCCGCTTGCCTTTGCCTGTATTGGCAGTGTTTCTGAACTTATTCTTTTCCAGGTTGAAATTTTGCATTTTGTTCCACCATCCATGGCAAGGTACTTTCCAAAGGGCACGGCAGCAATGAAAACGCTCACCTTTTTACCAAATGGTGATAAACCTACACTGTCATCGTTGTAGAAGGCAAAAGGCCTTATATAGCATTCATTAAGTTTATTTATTCCCACAACATCAACCACAGCCTTCTCAAGTTCTTCCCTTTTGTATTTCAGATCCATGTGGTATATTTTCGCCGAGTTCAGAAACCTTTCAATGTGTTCCTTCAGCCTGAAAACAGCTGGACCCTTGTCGGTGTTGTATGCCCTTATTCCTTCGAATATTCCGGATCCGTACTGCAGGGAATGTGTTAAAACAGGCACCTTCACTTTTTCATAGTCTAATATTTCACCATCAAACCATACCTTAAGGTTCTGATAAGCCATGATAGGGGAATACATTATGGTTTAAAAAACTATTTCAAATGTTAAAGACCCATACCTCCATGCTTTTTGGTAAATTATCCTGTTTGAATTCAACCTGCTTTCCAACACGTTTAACAATGTTCCCCGGGAAGAGTGAAGTGAAATTCTCAACGGGTTCAAGCCCGAGCTTTGATCCCTTAACACCAAAGTGCATGGGTACAACAATTCTTGGATTCACCTTATCAACTATTTCCTTTGCCTGTTTTGCATTTATTGTGTAAACAGATCCAACGGGAATGAAGAGAAAATCCGTATTCTTCATGAAATTTATTGCAGTTTCATCCGGTACCCTTCCAAGATCACCAACGTGTGTGAATGAAACATTTTCCATTTTTACCCTGTATATTTTAACTTCACCCCTTTCCTTTCCACCCTTTGAATCATGGAAGTCAAGGATTGCATCGTAGTGAATCTTGCCAATATCCCCCGATCCAGGTCTGTTTATTACTTTTGGCAATCCTTTTACAACATGCGCAGCATTATGGTCAAAGTGTTCATGGGTTACAAAAACAACATCAGCACTCACATCTGGTTTTGGTAAACCGATGCTTGATCCATCATGTGGATCGAAAACAAATTTCATTGAATCCCCTATCTCAAAGCATGAATGACCATGGTATTTTACATACATAGGCATTCACCATCTATACATGATATTCTTTTTATTTAAAAATTACCTAAATG
>JAVRLJ010000145.1:0-2067 GCA_031961585.1 Thermoplasmatota archaeon
ATATATAATAAGGTTTTATTATATAAAAGTATCGTTAAAATGTTTTAAAAATTTTAATTTATAATTCTTTTTTAAACATTTCAATTGCGGACTTTATTTCATCAATGGAAGCCTCGTCCTCCAGTGTGGAAATATCCCCGGGTATTTGATTCAAATATACAGCCTTCACAACCCTTCTCATTATTTTTCCACTCCTTGTTTTTGGAAGCATTTTAACAGCATGTATTTCTTCAGGTACAACTATGGGTCCAAGTGTTTCTCTCACCTTTAACTTTATTTCATTTATTACCCTTGTGTTAAATTCTGCCCCTGCTCTCATGGTCACAAAGGCAACAATAGATTCACCTTTAACAGGGTCAGGCTTTCCGAAAACCGCAGCCTCAACAATATTGTTTGTTCCAACAAGCACCTCCTCAATTTCCCTTGTACCTATTCTATGGCCTGAAACCTTCAGTACCTCATCCGCACGTCCAAGGAGCCAGAAATATCCATCCTCATCCCTCATTGCATAATCCCCGGTGAAGTAAAATCCAGGAAACCTTGAAAAATATTCCCTGTACTTTTCAGGATTTTTGTTTATGTTTATCATCATGCCCGGCCAGGGTTTTTTTATGACAAGATAACCCTTTGTTCCTTCCTTTACTTCCTTTCCATTCTCATCAAGAATTAGGGGATCTATACCGGGCATGGGAAATGTTGCTGATCCAGGCTTTAAACAGTTGAAACCGAATCCTGTTGGCGGTCCAATTACAACACTTCCTGTTTCCGTCTGCCAGTATGTATCAACAACCGGACACCTAGATTTTCCTATTACCCTATAATACCATTCCCATGCCGATCTGTTTATAGGTTCACCTGCAGTTCCGAGTATCCTTAATGAATCTAGATTGTGTTTCAATGGATAATGATCCCCATACCTCATCAACATTCTTATTGCTGTGGGTGATGTGTAAAATATGTTAACCCTGTACTTTTCAATTATTTCCCATACAATATCTGGTCTTGGGTAATCAAGCGCCCCCTCATACATTATGGATGTTAATCCGGCAATGAGGGGTGCAAAAACACCAAAACTTATACCGAGAAGCCATCCCATATCTGCCGTGCACCATATCCTCTCATCCGGCCTTGGATCGAAAACCCACTTCAATGTGTTTGCAACATATACAGCGTATCCTCCAGTACCATGAACAACGCCCTTGGGTTTACCTGTTGTACCCGATGTGTGCATGATCAGGAGGGGATCGTTTGAATCCATTTCTTCCGGATTAACCCTTGCATTTATGTTGTTTGCAATATCCTTCCACCAGAAATCCCTGCCCTCAACTATGTTAACATCAATACCCGCTCTCCTTGCCACAATCACATATTGAACTGAAGAGACACTTGTAAGTGCATCGTCAACAATTTTCTTCAGTTCTATAATCTTTCCTCTTCTGAATCCACCATCGGCTGTTATAACAACCCTTGCATCAATGTCCCTTATCCTTTCCGCAACAGCCTGGACACCGAATCCAGAAAATACAGGTTCAAAAACAGCTCCAATCCTCGCTACGGCAAGCATTGCAATGGGCAATTCAAGAATCATGGGTAAATATAAAAGGATTCTGTCACCCTTTCCTACACCAAGATCTAGCAATGCCCTGGAAAGTGCATTTACCCTCTGGTACAGGCCCTCGTAGGTTAATATCTGTTCACTTCCATCCTCCCCTATCCATATTAATGCTGCCATGTTTCTTTTTCCACCATATACATGGCGATCAATGGCGTTGTAAGTAATGTTCAGTTTTCCTCCCTTAAACCACCTGTAAAATGGTGCATTTGAATTGTCCAGGACCTTTTCCCATTTTTTAAACCATGTTATAGCCTGTGCAGCCTCTGCCCAAAATTCTTCAGGATTTTCCAGAGATCTTTCCCTTGCACTGCGATAAAGTTCAAAAGATGGCGTTTGCAGTTTTGTATTGAAAAGGGAATTAATTTCTCCAGCTTCTCCCTTTTCAAATTCAATATCCATGTTTGTTTAATCATGTAACGGTTTAATTTAAAATTTTTTATGACAGATTATGT
>JAVRLJ010000146.1:0-2063 GCA_031961585.1 Thermoplasmatota archaeon
TTTAAAAAATGACCATACTCTTACAGTATTTGATGTTGTTTGAGGTGAAGATTCATCAATAAAACCAATTACTGCATTGTTAATATTCTTCTCACTTAGTTTTTTTTAGATCATCCTCAGCATTATTTGGTCTTCTAAAATCATGCTGATATGGTTTTGAGTAGTGCATACCAAATTTTTTCAACAACTTTCTTACGTGCTTAATGTTATAATCAACACCAAATTTATCTTTTATCAATTTCTGTATTTCAGCGGTGGTCCAATCATCTCTTTTCTTTAACATATCTATAAGCTCTTCTTTTTGTTCTTCTGTCAACTTAGATGGCCTGCCTCCTCCAAATTTTGGTATTAATCCTTCAAATCCACTTTTATTCCAAGCATCCTGCCAGTAATATCCCACCATCTTTGTTACACCCACCATTTTTGTTGCTTCTTCCACAGAATATCCTCTATACCTGTACAATATAAAATAAAGTCTCTTTAAAACTCTTACATCTTTTTCTATCGATTTTATTCTTTTTTCTATTTCTTCAATAGGAACACTTTTGTTTATTTTAATCTCCTCTTTTCTGACCATGATAAAAGATATTAAATAATAGTATAAAAAGTTTTGCGTTTAACTATAATCAAAAGAAATGTGATATTGGATTCGATAAAAGAACTTTTTTCATAGGAGCAAACAATATTAGGATGATAGTAGTCCTAAATCGTTCTGGATTTATTTTTATTATCGAGGTTTTCTACAGAGCTCTAAATTCAAAGGAATTTTTTGAAAACAGCAGGTATATTATCTATTATTTCAGATGTGTAATATGAATAGCTTTTTTCCTGGAATGTTAGAAGACCTGTATAGCCAACAATGAAACTTGCAAGCCTTGCAGCATGGAAAGGATCAATACCTTTTGCAATTAATCCGGCAAGGGATCCTGAAAGAACATCACCTGTTCCACCCCTTGTCATGCTTTCGTGATGAAATTCAACATTTTTTCTAACATTTTCACCATCTGTAATGATATCAACAGGTCCCTTGAGCAAAATTACCAAATTATATTTTTTTGCCATTTTCATTGCATTCTCTTCATTTGGTTCTAGGTTGAAAATGTTTTTGAATTCTCCTCTGTGTGGAGTAATTACACAAAGATTTTTAAAATCGTTAAAATCGGGTATGACGGAAAGGGCATCACCGTCAACAACAATTTTTTTATTGTTTCTTAATGAAAAATCAATAATTTTTCTTGAATTTTCTAAAACCTCCCTTGTTTTTGATACACCCGGACCAAGTAAAACAGCATCTGCCTTTTCTAAAATATAATTTTTTAATTCCTCGTTGAATTCAATATAATTGAAACCAGACCTTTTTAAAATTATGTCCTGCGTATTGGATGCTATGTATGGGTGAATGCTTTCTGGGGCGAAAAGATAAACAAGATCTATACCCATTCTCAAGGATGATTTTACCATATAAAGGGGAGCACCATAATAGTTTATGCTCCCTCCAATTGCAACAAGAACTCCATTCTGTCCCTTGTGGCTCTCCTTTTCATTCTTTTTATATGAAAGCATATCACCAGGTCCAACCTTTTCTATCAATTCTTTTGGAAATCCAACATCTGCAACAACAATTTTTCCTGAATTCTTTTCATCCATTCCTTTTTTTGGAATTTGCATTGTAACTGTAATATCAGCCCTTACCTGCAATGGGCTTGGAAATCCTGATGGAACATCCACCGAAATGATCTTTGATTTTGATGCATTTAATTTTTCTATGAATTCCTTGTATGGTGATCTGGGAACACCAGTAACACCAATGCCAAGCATTGCATCGACTATAACATCATAATCATCAAAGTTTGCATCTTTTAGGATTTCTATACCCTCCTTTAAGGATTCATCATACTTTTTTTTGCATAATTTTGTTTCAGGCTCCTTAACCATTAATATTTTTACATTGAAATTATTCTTTTTCAGGATAATGGCTGCTGTATAACCATCTCCACCATTGTTTCCTGAACCGCATACAACAAGTACATTGTTTGGCTTTTCTTTCATGACAGCATCTGCAA
>JAVRLJ010000147.1:0-2053 GCA_031961585.1 Thermoplasmatota archaeon
CGTTTCATCCCTGTGCTTTACATGAAGATCATAGTATTCCGTTTTAAGATCAATGTATGGTAATAAAAGTTCATCCTTTACCCATTTCCACATGACCCTTGTCATTTCATCTCCATCAAGCTCTACAACAGGCTTTTCCATCTCAATCTTATTTTTTGATGCCATGGTAAAGGGAATTGAAAATGCATTATTTAAATATATTTTTGATAAGTTTAATCTACAAGTTTTGATTGTTAGAATTATGAGAAATATCCTTACAGGACAGGGAATGGGGCCCGAGGGTTACTGTATCTGTCTTAAATGCGGTTACAGAATGCCAAAGCAGAGAGGGGTGAGGTGCATGGATATTCATTGCCCAAAATGTGGTGATGTTATGGTCAGAGAAGGATCATATCATCATCAGCTTTTTCTTGAATAGAAAAACTATAATGTTAAAATTTTATCCGTTGGAACAGGATCAATGTTTGATACCCTTGGAAAATATTTTGATCTTATAATACTTGATGAAAATATTCCTTCCCAGGTTTCAGATTTCACACGGTAAAGTTTTATGTATTCGTTGAGATCTTTTGCAAATGAATAGTAAAATAGATTCACATTTCCTGTTAACTTTTCAACACTCAATATGAAAATATTACTAGCTTTTTCTATTATTTCCCTTTCCTTTGCAATCTCTATCATTTTATTTATTCTATCAACCATATTACCTTCAAGGGACATCAAAAATTCAAGAAAGAATTCTGTATCTGTCTGCTTTTCTTTATTTTTCTCATTAAGCATTCCTGCCAAAATATCTTTGTTGAATGATCCATTGTGGGCAAGAAAAACAATATAATTTCTATCATATCTTACATGGGGGTGTGCATGCAAAACACCCTTCGGTTCATTTTCACTGGCCTTTCTTGCATGCATGATCAAAATTCCATCTTTTGGAATGCTTACAATATTTGATTTGAATATCGGTTCCTTGAATCTTTCATGTATCAATGTGTTTTTATTGTAAAAAACAAAACCCCATCCATCATCATGTGAAAACCATGAAGACTGCATTTCCCTCCTTATGGGATCATCCCTTGCCACATCCTGCAATGAAAGAAACAAATTTTCATAATCTCCTGAAAAATCACCCTTTATCATGAACATCCTGCACATAATTCAGGAATTTAGAACATTTACTTAAGCTTATCCCAAAAAGAGGAAAGGCAAGAGGAGTGGTGGTGAAAATGCCTGATTCCTTTCCTCCGAAAATAGATTAAAAGACCGATTTTTAGGTTTTTTGGTACAATTTTTGATTAACTTTATTTATCCAGACCGTTAAGAAAACCCTGGGCAAGAATTATGAAAATGTATTTCCTTAGATCGGGTGAAAAGAGATTGAAATCAATACCATAATTTTCGTAGAGAAAGTTACCTATACTTTCAGCATCCTTTTCCTTCATTTTCTCAATTATTTCCTTCCATTCGTATGTTATTTTTATTGCATTTTCTATTATAGCTCCATTCTCTATGGATCCAAAATGTGCAAAACCAAGGATCTGGGGATTTAATTTCCTTACCTTTTCAATTGACTCAATGTAATTATTAAACTTAAAACTTGGAGGAAAGGAATTTGGAAGAACCTTACCGTTTGAAAAAAGACCCATTCCATCACCTGTGAAAAGAAAAGAGCTCCTTTTTTCAAAAAACATGAAATGATCCGATGTATGACCCGGAGTGTAAACAGGCATAATTTTAATTCCCTTTCCAAGATCTATTTCTTCACCATCATGGATTTCAACAAGCCTTGATTTATCTAGAACGGGATCCATTGTTTCACCGAATTCCCCATACATTTCAACCGTTGCCCTGTTCAACTTTTCAGGATCCATCAATATTTTCAACGTGTATTCATGGGCAAATATTTTTGCATTTTTTAATTCTTTAATCAATTCGGATGAACCACCTGCATGATCGGCATGCCTGTGACTAACAAAAATGTATTTCACCTTTTCTTTATCAATTCTATATTCATCAAGAGCATTCAATATTTCCTTTGCAGAACTTTTGTTTCCAG
>JAVRLJ010000148.1:0-2035 GCA_031961585.1 Thermoplasmatota archaeon
AAGTTTGAGATATTTATCATTTATTGCTGTTTCGCATATGTCCTGTGAATATCTTAATATTCTTATTATACTATCCAGCAATGAAAAATATACAGTATCTATCTTTTTTTCCATTCTTATGAAATCCCTTATTTTAGAAACATTCTCCTCAATTTTATCTATAATTTCATTCGCCATTTCCGCATTATGGTTCTCAAAAGATAAATAGGAATTTTTTAACAGATTCAATGTTTGATTGAAGAAATCATCAAACACATTTTCCCTGATATTTTTAAATTCACCCGCAAGTGAAGCCATGTTAACTGCATGGTCAGATATCCTTTCAAGTGATTTTGCCACATACCTGATGTTTTCAATTGTTGTTGAATCAAAACCCTCAATGGATGAAGGTGATCTTAATTTGTGGAATAGCTGTCTTGATATTGTTAAATAGATCTTGTCCACCTGTAGATCCCTGTTCATTATCTCTTTGCCCAGATCAATATCATTGTTCTTTATGGTAATGTAAGAATCTCTTACCATGTTTTCCGTCAAATTGTACATTCTTTCCAGTAATTTATCAGGCAGAAGTTCCAGGGGATTTGAAATGTCCTGAAGAACTATTTCACTTACCTTTTCATCAACTATTTCATAACCTGAAACAAGGTTTCTGAATTTCTCAACAGCATTAATTATGCTTTCATCAAGTTTTCCATCACCTTTTATTTTTATTATTTTAAAACCTGAAATGTATGTGGAAATAAGTATCCTTAGAATATGTTCATAATTTTCACCTTTAAATTTCAATTCAATTTCCTTATTTTTTTCAATTTCCTTTCCAGGTGAAATAAGAACTTCATTTTCTTCAGTAATTTTTATACTCACTTCATCACCCTTTTTCAACCCGTTCTTTTCAATCCATTCCTTTGGTAATGTGACAATGTACGAAGCTCCCCCAGTTTTCTGAATCCTTCTGTATTCCATAAGAGATATAATCAATTAATTATTCAAAAACTTTTGGATAATTTTTAAAAAATTATTCAATTTCATACCATTAACTTTAAATAGAATGCTTCCATATTTTTTTTATGCCAGAAAAATTTTCTGAGGGATACAAGAAAGACCTTACACTGTTTAACCTAGTTATGCTGAATTCCATGGGCATGATAGGATCAGGGTGGCTGTTTGCATCCCTTTACGCATCCTCCTACGCTGGATCCTTTGGCTCTCTTTTTTCCTGGATCATTGCAGCAGTTATTGTGATTCTTATGGCCCTAACATTCATGGAAGTCTCAACAGCATTTCCACTTGCAGGTGGATCCACACCAATAGGTGAATTTTCACATGGAAAGCTTGTTGGTTTCATAGCTGGTTGGGGTGCTTGGCTTTCTGATATTATGACACCACCAATTGAGGCTATAGCAATCGTAACCTATGCATCATTTTATGTGAAGGGTCTTATATCATCAACAGGAACTTTATTACCCCTTGGATATCTTGTTGCAATAATTTCCCTGATTATCATTTTAATCATAAATCTCCAGGCAGTGAAGATATTCGGAAATATAACAAGCGGTATAATGATTTGGAAATGGGCAGTTCCTTTACTAGCAGCCATAACCTTGATAACTGTTGCATTTCACCCAAGTAACTTTGTTTCCTACGGATACTTTTATCAGGGATATTCAGGAATATTCTATGCCATGGTTCTTGGTGGTATCATATTCTCCTTTGAGGGATACAGAGGTGCAATAAACATGGCTGCTGAGGCAAAGCGGAAAGATTATATCTGGAAATCTGTCATAATAGCAATAATTGCAGTTCTCTCACTTTATGTTCTACTTGATATAGCATTTGTTGGTGCGATTAACTGGTCAGCCGCAGGTGTTACACCTGGTGATTGGGGAGCCCTCAGTTCATCTTCTCTTCTAAGTGGCCCTTTTGCACAGGAGGCTGCAGCAGTTGGTCTTGGATGGCTTGTTGTTATTTTGCTTATAGATGCTATAATTTCTCCTGCCGGTGCTGGGATTAGCTATATGGCATATCCTGCAAGGAT